>JBBDRC010000104.1:0-7725 GCA_040905625.1 Kiritimatiellia bacterium | reverse complement strand
CGGTCTGCATGTGCATGCAGTCCTGCAGCATCACCCCCCAGCTCACCACCGGCGGTCGCAGGCCGAGGCCGAGGAAGCTGAGTGAGGTTTCTCCGAGGATCATGCCGGGAACACTCAATGAGGTCATTCCCGTTCCGCTTTCAGGCGAAGGTACAATTGTTCCAGAGCGGTGACCGGAGAAGTGCTGCGCAGGATAACTTCTTCAAAATCATCATCAAGCGGTGTGACATCCAGGATCTCGAGAAGAGTCGGATCCCACTCGATGTCCGAGAGGGACAGGGTGGCCCGGGGGGTGTAGGTGAGGTCGCCGGGACTGCGCAGGCGTCGGAAGGTGTAGAGGAGGTGCCCGTTTTCGTCCCGGGTCAGTTTGGGCAGCGCCGCAGCCTGATCGGGGTGGGTGTGAACCGACAGGAGAGGATCAAGACCCAGGGCGCGTTTAAGCAGATTGGGAACCCCGTCTCCGGAGGGGCTGGCGGTGTCGTGGGTGAGCGTGTCATCCGTGAGTTCCGCGGGAGTGAAATGATTCGCAAGCCAATAGCGGTGATCGAGACCGGGCAGGGGATCCAGGAAGAAGAGAAATTGATCGGAATCTGAAAATCCCGTTCCCGCAATCTGCCCCCGGTTGTTAATGACCTCGGCATCCCGGAGAGTGCCGGAGTCCGGTAAAATTACCCGGTTTAAGTCAATCAGCGGGCCTTCGCCTTTCCATAGAAACGCCAGACTTAACAACTCGGGATGCTTGGCGGATCCCACCCCGTGATTAAAATCATTCAGATCATAGGCCCAGCCTCCATCCGCTCCGAAAGTTCCCAGGTCGATCGGTGTGGTGGAATTTGACGGCCAGAAAGTAACTCGGTTATCATTAAAGTACCAACTGCCTGAAGCGGCATTTGAGAACCCTATCACGGAACCAAATCGATTGGTGGCGCGCCCCCAACTCCTGGAAAAACCGGGAAGAGGTGGAAGCTGAACTCCCGTGTCGTTCCATCGCAACGCCCTCCATGTCGAAGAATCAAAATCAAAGTCAATACCGGCCGCAAACTGACCGTTTCCGGTAACCTTTTGCCAGCGTTGGTTTACTCCCGAGGTGGTGGACCCAGGATTATCGAATCGTTGGTAATCGCTGCCTGATTTCAGATAGATTCGACCGAGTTCATCCACCCCCAGAGCGGATTTGGCTGTATAGTCCCCAATAACTTCGGACAGATCGGTCGCGGAGGTGCTGTGCTCCCATTTCACTGCGCGTCGATCACCGCTCGAATGGATGGATTCTCCGTAGATCACCCCGGCCGCATCAAGAGCCAGGGCTTTGGCGCCTTCATCACCGGGGAGCGGGTCCAGCAGGGTCATGGTGTTGTTTTCCCAGTAGGCGGCCTGCACATCGGTCGCGTCGGTGTTTCCATTATGACCGAATCCCGCAATTCGAGCGGATTCGTTGATGGCTTCGATGTTCACCCGGCTTTTGCCCGGGGGGAGAGGGTACTGGGTCAGGCGATAGTGGGGAGCCACAGTCACGCTGACCGTATCCACAGCGTACCCGCCGCCATTGTCGAAAGCGACGGCGGCATAAGTCTGAAAACCCGCAGGGGCTTCGCTTTCGGAAAAGCTGTAGGGAAATGTGCTGTCCGCTCCCAGCAGGGTGGAGTCGTAGTTGGAGAACCCATAGTCCGTATCGCTTTTGAGCCGATAAAAGCGGACATCCGCCACGGCACCGTCCGGGTCGGACGCCGTGACCTGCAGGGTGACGGGGTCCAAGGCCATAAAGCTGTCGGTATAAGCGGGAGAATCGATGGTTATCGCGGGAGGAACATTTCCATCCGGTGACCGAAAAGCTGCGATCGTCGCTTTGGTGTTGCGCAGGGCCTCGGCATTGTGACTTTCGAGAGCTTCACCGATGGGGACACCGGTGGGAGTGCCCATATAAGAAATGTCCGGATTGGAAAAATAGGGGATTTGCTGACCGGGAATATAGGCCATGACGGTCCGCAGCTCGGGGCCTTCCGACGGGGTGAACCGCCAGCCGTGGGAGTAGGTGTACAAGGGGGTGAGTGTGCTGTCGTTCTCGCGGTCATGCCGGAGGCCCAGGTTGTGTCCGATTTCGTGGATAAAAGTGCTTTCCGCTCCGGCCACGCCCACCACCGAATAACCGAATTCGTCGGCGTTTGAACTACCCGAATACAGGAAAGCCAATCCGCCGGAGTTGGTGGTGAACAGGGACACCAGATCGGCACCGCTTTGGTCACGCCAGGTCGCGGTGTTTGAGAGACTGCCCGCACTGTTTTTGAGATTGTCCAGGTCTGTATCGTTGACTGTTTCGGAATACGCAACCTCCTCCACCCGGACCAGCCGCAGGCGGATGCCCACATCGCTGTTGATGAATGCACTGTTGGCCCGGGCCAGGGTGACATCGATCAGGGCGTCGATTCCGATGGTTCCACCCGCCTCCGATGTAGCCGCGGGGGTATGGAGGATCATCACATCGATTTCGGTGAAGCTCAGACCCTCACCCGATCCGCCCTGTTGCCCGAATCCGTTATACAACGATCCCTCCACCGGCGGAGGCGCGTAGGCTTGACTGATCACGGTGTGCATGGCCACGCGGGCCCGGCGCTGGTTGAGAAGCTGGACGGGGAGCGATTCGGCGGACGGTGCGCCCTGCATGCTCTCACAGGCCGGGAGTTTAGCGGGATCCAGTTCGATGGCGGCATGACGGCCTTCACCCAGATACCGAATTTGATACGATCCGCGGGTGGGCGTGGAAAAGGCCGCCATCACCGCTCCCCGGTTATACGCCAAAATAAAATCCCCGGGCACATCCTCCAGATCGCCGACATACACCACCCGCCCGGAATCGTGCCGTTCCACGCGGGTGACCCTGCCGGTCAAACGGACATCTTCAAACAGGTCGAACTGAAAGCGGCGGGCGGCCTCGTGTTCATCCCCCTCATCGGGCGGCCGCAGGCTGTGGACGTCATCGAATCTGATTTCCCGGACTCGTTTGTGTAAATCGTTGACCCGCCTGGGACGGTCGGGGGATGCGGGCGCGGCGGAAAGCAGGGATTCGGTTTCGGCGGAAAGCGGGGGCAACACCGGGACACCGCCGGGCACAACGGATGCGAAGGGTGACCTGTCTTCGGGGGCTGCGGACCCTGTCTCCGGTTTTTCAACAGGCGTCTTTTCCGACCCGAAATGTGTTAAAAGTCGAAAAGCTCCCAAAAAACAGACGACCGTTCCGGCGGTCACGATGAGTACAAGGAGCAGCGGAGGTAATTTTTTCGAAATGGAGTTCATGAAACAGGGGCGGGGCTGAGGGGGGTCACCATGATTTTACAAAAATGGTGGCATTTCACCATAAGTCAATGGAATTACGGACAGGAGATTCCCCGTGGTTCGATCTTCCTCTGTTGTGCGCCCATCTGCCGGAGTGATGTTTTGATGACACATTGATTTTATACCCGTTTGACCTCGACTCGCACCCTGTAAAACTTAAAACATCGCAATTGTTTTACTGTGTACCAGGATGACCCTACAATCATGAATGAATTCCAGACGCTGATCTCTGTTCCTCCTGCCCTGAGCGGATGTTTTGCTGCTGTTTCGGGAGGGAAGGATGACCGGGTGTTCGTGACCCACGATCCGCCCGGCGCCAAACTGGGTTCCGGCGGGGGGACCGCGCATCTGCTGCATCAGGCGTATCTGGAATCAGTTTCGGAGGATTTTCCATCCTGGCTGGCCTCCACATCGCGGGTGATGCTGCATGCCGGCGGGCAGAGTCGACGGTTGCCGGCCTATGCGGCCTGCGGCAAAGCACTGCTCCCGGTGCCGGTGTTCCGGTGGAGTACCGGTCAACGGCTGGATCAGACGCTGATGGATTTGCAAGTCTCTTTGCTTAAACAACTTCTGGGGCAGTCTCCGACTTCGCTTCGAACGTTGGTGGCTAGCGGAGATGTGCTGGTGTGGCATGAGGACCGCCTGCCCGCGATTCCCGAAGCGGATGTGGTGTGTGTGGGCCTGTGGAGTTCTCCGGAGGCCGCGTCCCGTCACGGAGTGTTTTTCACCCCCCGGGCCCGTCCTGAACAGTTGGAATACATGCTTCAGAAACCCTCCGCGGAAGAAATTCAGAACCGGGCGGGACGGCACTTGTTCCTGCTGGATGTGGGAATCTGGCTTTTCAGTGACCGGGCGGTGAAGGTTCTAATGCGGAAGTGCGGCTGGGAGGAGAATCAAAATGCCTTTTCCGGCGGGGTGCCCGATGAATTTGATCTGTATGACAGCTTTGGCCGGGCTCTGGGATGCAACCCCTCCGCTCCGGATCCCGACATTTCCTCTTTGAGTTGTGCGGTGCTGCCCCTGACCCGGGGCGAATTTTATCACTTCGGCACCAGCCGGGACATGATCACCTCGTCGCTGGCCCTCCAGAACCGGATTCACGACCAGCGGCGGATCCACAGTCCGCTGATCAAACCGCATCCCGCCATTTTCGTTCAGAACGCCCACACGCCCTGTCCGATGGATCACCGGAATCAGAATATCTGGATCGAGAATTCGCACCTGGCCGCCGGATGGACCCTGCACCGGGATCATGTGATCACCGGAGTGCCGGAAAATGACTGGCAATTGGATTTGCCGGCGGGGATCTGCCTGGATGTGGTGGCGGTAGGTGAAAGGGACAGCGCTTTGCGGGTGTACGGATTCGATGACCTTTTCCGCGGGCCGCTTCACGATCCGGACAGCCTGTGGATGAATGCTCCGGCCCGAAACTGGTTTGAAGCGCGGGGAATGTCGCTGCCGGACAATACGGACCTGCAACAGGCACCGCTTTTCCCTCTTTGTCCCCCTGGTGAACCGGACGAGGCCTTTGTACAGTGGCTGATACACGGCGGGGAGAATCCTGCCTGCCGGGAAAAATATGAACGGCTGGTGAAGTTGTCCGCGGAAGAGATCGCCACCCGGGCGAATTTGGAGCGCATGCAACAGACCCGAACCGAACGCCTGGTGGGCGCCTCCCTGCCTGCACTGGCCCGGCATGCCCATCGCAGTGTGTTTTATCAGGTGGACCTGGGAGCGGTTGCGGATCTATACGCGATTCACCCGGAATTGAAGCTGCCCGGGGAGCCGGATCCCGATCATGATCTGATTAATTATATCCGGCATCACATGTTCCGGTCCGCGCTGTCCTCCAAACGGGGCGAAGGCCCTGGGGAGGGGGCCGGGAAAGCTTTTGCCTGCCTGCGGAATGCCATCATCGAACCCTACCGGGGCCGAATGGGAACCGCGCGGAACACCCTGATGTCGGATCAGGTGATTTGGGCCCGTTCTCCGGTGCGGCTGGATCTGGCCGGCGGTTGGACGGACACCCCGCCGTACTGCTTTTTACACGGCGGTCATGTGGTGAATCTCGCCGCGGAGATGAACGGGCAGCCGCCGATTCAGGTGTTTGCCCGGGTGGGGTCAGTGCCGGGGATCACCCTGCGGTCGATTGACCTGGGAATTTCCCGGCAGCTTACCTGCTACGAGGATATTGGAAACTATGCGGAACTGTCTTCAGGATTCTCCATTCCCAAGGCCGCGCTGGCGCTCGCGGGATTTTATCCGGAGTTTCAGCAGACGCCGGTCGTCTCGCTGGAGGAGCAACTAAGGGAATTCGGTGGAGGGATTGAACTGTCGCTGCTGTGCGCGGTGCCGAAGGGGTCCGGACTCGGCACCAGCAGTATTCTCGCGGCCACCGTTCTGGGGGCGCTTTCAGAACTCTGCGGATGGGGCTGGGACCTGACGGAAATCGGTAACCGGACGCTGGCGCTGGAACAGATGCTGACCTCGGGGGGGGGGCTGGCAGGATCAGTTCGGCGGCATCACCCGCGGTCTTAAATATTTAAAAACCGGTCCCGATCTGGATCAGACTCCGGAAATCCGCTGGCTGCCGGACCATCTGTTTACGGATCCCCTGTTTAAAGAACGTTTTCTGCTCTACTATTCCGGTATCACCCGGGTTGCCAAAGGAATTCTGGGTGAAATTGTGCAGGGAATGTTTCTGAACCGGCAGCCGCATCTTCAGGTGCTGGAGGCGTTGCGCCTGCACACGGAAAGTTTTTACGAAACCCTGCAGCGGGGAAATTTTGAGCAGATAGGAATGGGGATCGCCCGGACCTGGGAGTTGAACCAGCAGTTGGACTCCGGCACCAACCCGCCTGAAATCCGGGAGATTCTGCGGCAGGTGGAGGACGAGGTGCTGGGATGCAAACTGCTGGGCGCCGGGGGAGGGGGCTATCTGCTGTTCATGGCCCGGGACGCGCATTCCGCCGCCCGTCTGCGCAGCCGACTTGAAAGTTGCCCTCCCAACGAGCGGGCGCGTTTTGTGGATTTCGAACTTTCGTATGAAGGGCTGCAGGTCACGCGGAGTTGAAAAGTTCATGATGTTGGCGTAGACATTCATATTTAGTAATTAGTAGCGGCAATTAGCGGTTGAAAACATTTCTCCGGCGCGGCCCGGGTTTTCACCTTTGAATTGTGCGGGCAGGATGCCCGTGTTCCCGGGGAATTACGGTTCTATCTCTTAAACAGAGATAGCCGGCTGTTTGGGTACTAGGTGTTTCGCCTGTCTGCGGGGTCGGTCGGGGTGGAGGATTGGGCGGGGGCGGAGGGATTGAATGATTGATTTTTGTTCAGTTCCCGCTAAGCAGACCTTTATGTTCAACCCTGTATCGAATAAAATTGATTTTCCGTGTAATGAAGAAGAGATGCTGGCTTTTTGGGCCCGGCGGGACATTTTCCGGAAAAGCCTCGACCAACGTGCCGATGCGGAGGCGTTTGTCTTCTATGACGGACCTCCGTTTGCCACGGGGCTGCCGCATTACGGTCATTTGCTGGCGGGAACGATCAAGGATATTGTGCCCCGCTACCAAACCATGCGCGGGCACTATGTGGAACGCCGCTTCGGCTGGGATTGTCACGGACTGCCGATCGAGGCGCTGGCGCAGGACGCGCTGGGGCTGGCCGGCACCACCGCGATTGTGGAGGCGGGCGTGGATGTGTTTAATGAAAAATGCCGGTCCATGGTGCAGACCTATGTGGATGAATGGCGCAAAACCGTCACCCGCATGGGACGCTGGGTGGATTTCGACAATGATTACAAAACCATGGACACCCCGTTCATGGAATCGATCTGGTGGGTGTTTCAGCAGTTGTGGGAAAAAGGCCGTATCTACAAAGCCCACCGCATCATGCCCTACAGTTGGAAACTGACCACCCCGCTTTCCAATTTCGAGGCGAACCGCAATTACAAAGATGTGCAGGATCCGGCCGTCACCAGCCGCTTCCGGCTGAAAGATGCGGACCGCTTCGGAACTCCGGACGCCTATTTTCTGGCCTGGACCACCACGCCCTGGACCCTGCCCGCCAACCTGGCTCTGTGTGTGGGACCCGAGATCGACTACGTGGCGGTCCGGGATCTGTCGGACAGCTCCGTGTATGTCCTGGCGGAGGCGCGGCTGTCCGCCTATTTCAAAAATGAAAGCGACTACGAACAGATCGCTCTTTGCAAAGGGGCTGAACTCGAGGGTCTGAAGTACGAGCCGTTGTTCGACTATTTTGCGTCTCATGCCGACAGCTTCCGGGTGCTCACGGATGCGTTTGTCACCACCGCGGACGGTACCGGGATTGTGCATATGGCTCCCGCCTATGGCGAGGATGACTATCGGGTCTGCCGCGATGTCGGGATTGAACTGG
>JBBDRC010000103.1:0-42469 GCA_040905625.1 Kiritimatiellia bacterium | reverse complement strand
ATCTCAAGCTGCCGGAGGCATCGCAGCTCCGGGTGGGAGACATGGTGATGTGCGGGATTTCGCATCCGTGCACCGCATTTGACAAATGGAAATTCATCCCGGGAGTGGATGAGCAGTACAACGTGGTCACAGGCTACAGAACCTTTTTTTAACCGGAGCTGCAACATGATATCTTTAGAAAAATCTTCAAAATTACATCAGGAATCCTGCCGGTATATCCCCATGGGGGTGTCCAGTGGAATCCGCAAATGGTCGGATCCACTCCTGTTTATCGATCATGCGGATGGACCGTATTATGTCGATGTGGACGGAAATCAGTATGTGGATCACACGCTGGGCTGGGGACCGTTAATCGTGGGCTCCAATCACCCGGAAATCAACAAAGCGGTGAGTGAGCAAATCACCAAGGGGTACACCTTCGGTGCCCAGCATCAGTTGGAAATTGATCTGGCGAAACGCATGGTTGAAATTCTTCCGGGCGTGGATCAGGTGACCTTTTCCAATACGGGAACCGAGGCCATCCAATCCTCCCTGCGTATTGCGCGGGCAAAAACCGGAAAAACAAAAATACTCAAATTTGAAGGCCACTATCACGGATGGATGAATAATGTGCTGGTGAGTTTTCATCCGGATAAATCCCAACTGGGAAAAACCAGTCCTTCCTGTGGCGGGCAGCCGCCCAATGACTACGCAGACACCTTGACCCTGCCCTGGAATGATGTGCCAGCCGTGGAGAAAGCCCTCGAAAAGCACGGAGATGATCTGGCCTGTGTGGTGATGGAGCCTTTGCTGGCAAACTCAGGCTGCTGTGAGGCGCATGCGGGATATCTGCAGGGTGTGGTCGACCTGTGTCGGGAGAAGGGGGTAGTGTCTATTTTTGATGAGGTGATTACCGGCTTTCGATTAGCACTGGGAGGTGCCCGCGAATATTTCGGTGTCCAACCGGATCTCAGTGTGTATGCCAAAGCGATGGCCGGCGGCTTCACCATGTCGGCCATCGGCGGCCGGCGGGAGATGTTTGATGTGCTGCGGGATGGAACCACCATTCACGCCGGAACCTATAACGGATCTTCTTTTAACCTCGCGGCGGCATTGGCCACAATTTCGATTCTGTCCCGGGAAGGCTGCTATGAAAAAATGCATGCCTACGGATACGCGGTTCGAAAACATCTGGAAGCAGAGGCGGCGCGGCTGGGCATTCCACTAATCACCTGTGGAGCGGGCAGTGTGTTCGGGGTGCATATGGGACGGAAAACTCCGCCTCAGAATTATGAAGACACCCTGGACACGGACAAGGAGATGTATAAAAAATTCCACCGCGCCATGCTGGAAAACGGGGTTCATCTGCTGCCGGATGGCCGCTGGTACGTTGGCGCCTCTCATACTCCGAAAGATCTGAATCCGGTATGTGCCGCGATTACTCAAAGCTTGAACGCTATCAGCCCCAAATGAAAATTCGGAATATTTGAAAACCATAAAATAGGAAACAATATGATCTTCACCCGCTATCAGGATTCGCAGGGAAATATTCAGACCGCAGGAAATGGCCACCGTATTGAGGGAGATATGTATGGAGATTATTCTCTCACGGACGAAAAGGCGGACATTGTCAAACTTCTCGCGCCCGTTCAGCCCACGGGGATTCTGTGCATTGGCTTGAATTATCGGCAGCATGCGGCCGAAAGCGGCATGAAGATCAATGACTGGCCGGTGCTTTTCACCAAAGGGATCAACACCCTGCAGCATCCGGATCAGCCCATTGAACTCCCCGTCCACCTGAAAAGTGATGAGGTGGACTACGAATGCGAGTTAGCAGTGGTGATCGGGAAGCCCTGTAAAAATGTATCGCGCGAACATGCGTTGGACTATGTATTGGGCTATACCTGCGCGAATGATGTGTCGGCCCGCGACTGGCAAATCGCCCGGGGAGGTGGTCAATGGTGTCGGGGAAAATCATTTGACACCTTTTCGCCCATGGGGCCCTGTCTGGTGACGCCGGATGAAATCCCGAATCCGAACGCCCTCCAGATTCGAACCCTGCTGAATGGCGAGGTGGTGCAGGATTCCAACACGGAGGATATGATTTTTGACATCCCCGCGCTCATTGAGTTTCTCAGCGGAAGCAGCACCCTGCTCCCCGGAACCGTCATTCTTACCGGAACCCCGCAGGGTGTGGGCATGGCCGCCAAACCACCCCGCTGGCTGAAGCCCGGCGACGAGGTGGTCATTGAAATCGAGAATATTGGAAAATTGACCAATCCGGTTATACTCGAACGCTGAACAGATAAAGTATGCCAGAGTCCGCATCTCCGCCTGTGACCTCGATTGTGCTTCCGGTTCGTGATGAAGCGGAGGGCATTGGTCCGCTTGTTCATGAGATTCGTGAGCGGATGTGTTTGGCGGGGCTGTCCACGGAAATCCTGCTGGTCGATGACCACAGTACCGACGGGACGGCTGATCGCCTCCTGGATCTTCATCGCCATTGTCCGGAACAAATCCGCTGCCTGACCACGCCGGATCCCGGGGGGCAACCCCTGGCGATTTTGACCGGCCTGGCTCAGATTCGCGGACGGGCGGTGGTGGTGATGGACGCGGACGGTCAGGACCCGCCCCGGCTCCTGCCGGAATGTTTCCGGTTGATTCTGGAGGAGAACCACGATCTGGTTGAGGCCGTGCGGTGCCGACGGAAAGACCCGTTTGCAAAACGCATGTGCGCCTGGACGGCTTACCGGGTCCTGTATGGACTCTCCAGGAGGGCTTTGCCGATGGATACAGGGGAGTTTTGTGCGATGAGTGACGCGCTGGCGCATGCACTGGTCCTGTGCGCGGATTCGCGAAGCTATTTGAGAGGGCTGCGGCGCTGTCTGTCGGATCGGCCCACCTCGCTTTTATTCATGCGGGAGGCCCGCCGCTTTGACCGTTCCAGTATCCGGCTTCGCGACAGTCTGCAACTGGCCGGAAACGGATTCCGGCTGGCCCTGGACCTGCGTCAACGAAGCCGCCTCTAAAATGCGCTCTATCCCGGCACACTTCCGGATTGTCTGGAATCAGGTTCCGTGGTATGGAAACCCTATAATGAATCGCATTTGCTTGTTGACCCTGTTGTTGTGCGGGGGGGCTCTGTCTGCGGAGGCCCCTTTTCCGTTGCGTGATCTTGCTGTCCGCGAGGCTCTTTTGCTTTCCGATTGGCAGTTTATGCCTGTCCCGAAGGGTCGGGAAGAGGAGGTGGACTGGTCCGGGGACGAACATCGGAGCGACCGTTCCGCGTGGCCGCACATCCAAATTCCCGCAGTGTGGGATCAAGCTCCGGGGGAGGTGAGCTATCCGGTTCCCAATCAGGTCGGATGGTTTCGCTCCGTGGTGCCGATGCCGGAGACGGAGGATGACGAGTTGGAGCTTTGCTTCCTGGGGGTCAACTTTATCGCCGATGTTTTTGTGAACGGTCAATGGACCGCGGTGCACCGGGGCGGGTATACCCCGTTTCAAATTCCTCTGGTCAACGTTGATCGTTCGGCGGACACCCTGGAGCTTCTGGTCAGGGTGGACAATCGCCTCAGTTCGACCACTGTTCCCAAAGCCGGCGGGGGGTGGGAACCTTACGGGGGAATCACCCGGGAGGTGTATCTGTTGCGCCGCCCCCCGGTTCGACCGGAACTTCCCCACGTCCGCACCCATCGAAATTCCGAAGGGGAGTGGGTGCTGCGGGTTACGGCCTCCACTGCCGGAATCCCGGATACGCCCCTGAATCTGCGGCTTCGATTGAATGAAACCCTGCTGAAGGAGGTGCGGGTTCCGGATTGGAGCGGGGGGGTGGATATCACCCTCAAACTTGAAGATCCGGCCCTGTGGTCTCCGGAGGATCCGGTGCTGCATGAGCTGGAATTTGAATGGGGGGAGGACGGGCAACTCCGTTTTCCCGTGGGCATTCGGGACCTTCGGTTTCAGGACGGCAGGATCATGCTGAATGGGAGTTCTGTCTGGCTGCAGGGATTTGGGCAACATGAATTCAGCCCGCGGGCGGGCCCGATCCTCAGCAGCGATCAGCGGCGGGAGGATTTGCGGCGGATGAAGGATCTTTTCAATTCCAATGCGCTTCGTACCGGGCATTATCCGCATCATCCGGAGATGTTCGCTTTGGCGGATGAAATGGGGTTTTTGGTGTTTACGGAAGTGCCTGTCTGGCAGATTCCGCCCGCCACGCTGGCCCGTCAGGATGTTTGGGACGACTGGCTGGAACCACAGCTCCGCGAAATGGTGCTCAGCTACCGGAACCACGCGGGGATTTTCGGGTGGGGCCTGCTCAATGAGATCAGCGGGGCCCACAGCTACATCCAAAAGGCGCGTGAGTCTCTCCACGAACTGGACCCGGACCGGGGGGTGGCCGCCGTTCTCGCAAGCACCCATGATTTTGGGGTGAATTCGATTACCGACCTTTCCGCGCGAAATCTGCATTATGGCTGGTACCATTCCCGCAGTGTGTATGACCTGCCGAAGGGCGTGAACCAAAGTCTGAAACGGTCGGAGGGATTGCCGGTGTGGGTGGCGGAGTTCGGCGGGCAGGCCCGTCCGGGCCGATTGGGGGGCGGGTTCAGCGACGATGTCCGCGGCACCGAAACCTATCAGGACAAAATGACCCGTTTCGGGCTGCAGTATTTTCTCTTCCGATCCGATGAACTGGCCGGGGTCTCGTTGTGGACCTGGTCGGACTATCGCCGCAACGGACGCGCCCACGATCACGGAATTCTTGGGCCGGATCGAAAACCGAAACTCGCCGCCTACTCCACCATCAATTTGATGCGTCCACCGATTCGATCCCTGGTGTTGGAGAATGAACTGCTCATTCCCGCCGGCGGCACCTTCCGGGCTGATCTGGCGGTGTGGTCTGAATCGGCTGTACAGGGGAAAGCCATGACCCTTCGCTGGCGGATCCTGCGTGCGGGTGACCTGCTGGCAGAGGGCGTGTTGCCGGTCGTTCCGGGGGAAGGCCGGGTAACGGCCGCCGGAGAGGTGGAGTGGCCGCTTCCCGGGGAGATCCCGGCCGGCCTGTTGCATTTCTTTGTCGAGCTTCTCGATGCGGATGGAGAGCGGTTGCACAGCCAGATGCTTCCGCTGGAGCCGGGAGAAACCACCCGTCCCGGAGTGTTGAGGCTTCATGCCGGGGAGTCGGAGGAGGCGTATGAAGTGGAGGTGGCGGGGATGACCCTGACCGTCTATCCTTTTGTGGGACTGCTGCTTCCGATGCCGCCGGGGGAATTTGAAATCCGGCGCGGAGACAGCCGACAGCCGTTCAGGATCCGTCCGGCGGAGTTCACGGAGTTCCAATGGGAAAACTGAACGGGTTCCTGCTGCTGGGTTTTCTGCTGCTGGCGGGTGTTTCCGCTTCCCGGCTCGCATTTGACGATGACGAGTTTCAGCATGCGCACATGGCCTGGTTACTGGCCCGGGGGGAGGTGCCTCACCGGGATTTTTTTGAACACCACCTCCCGTTGTATCACGGGGTGCTGGCCCCCTTGACCCTGGGGACACCGGGGCCGGACCGGATCTTGCTGCTGCGGGGGGGCAACGTGCTGTTGGCCGCGGGCACGGTGCTGCTGCTTTCCCGGGCGATTCGACTCTGGACGGGTTCCGCCGGGGCGGGGGTAATGTGTTGGGTGGCGCTGTCACCTGTTTTTCTGGTGAAAATGATCGAGGTGAGACCGGAAGGATTTTGCATGTTCCTGGCGGCCGCATCGCTCTGTGCGCTGGGAGGAGAACGAAAGCGTTCAGTGCTTGCGGGCCTCCTGGCCGGGGCGATGGTGATGGGCAGTCAGAAATTTGTTTTTCCGGCGGCGGGCCTGTTCGTGCTCGCCTGGATGGAACACGGTTTCCGGGGCGGCGTTCGTTTTGCCGTGGGCGGTGCCGTGTTTCCCCTGTTGATCCTCGCGGGATACGCGGCTGCCGGAGCCGGTCCCAAGGCCTGGGAACAGTTGGTGATCCTGAATGTAAACTGGAAAGAGCGGTTTTCCCCGGCCATGTATGCAGGCATGCTGTGGACCCATTCCGCCGTTTTGATTTCCTTTGCCGCCGCCGGGCTTCTGACCCGGGGACACACCCGGGCGAAACGGGCCGCAGGGGTGCTGATGCTCGCGGGAATTGCCGCCGTGCTGCTGATACCGATTCCCTTTCGGCAGACCTTTCTGATGCTGTTCCCCGGGCTTGCCCTGTCGGCCGCGATCGCATGGAAAGCCCTGGATCAAGCTGTCGGGATCCCCCGCATCCCGCATAAAACCGGCAGGATGGTTTTGGTGATTCTGGGTTTGATGCCCGCGGCATACGGCCTTGGCCGGGAATTTGAAACGACCCTGGAGAAGGATCTTCAGTTGATGCGGACGCTGCATGCACGCACGCGGGGGCCCTTTTTTGATGGCCGGGGATTGATGTTTCACCGTCCGCATGTCGGCTATTATCCCTGGCTGCACGAGGGTCTGATGCTGATGCTGGATGAAGAGGAATATGCCCGGGAAACCGAATCCGCCATTCGGGAATCCGGTTTTCCGAATGTGCTGTGGGACTACCGTATCGCCCACATGCCCGAGGCCCTGCAAACGTTTTTGCGGGAGAGCTATGTGGCGGTGGAACCCGGGCCCCTGATGGTGCCCGGCATCAGAGTGGACCGTGCCCGTTTGGCCGGGGAGGGGATCACCCTGCGGCTTCCGTCCCCCGGAACCTGGCGGGTGACCTGGCAGGGGGGAGAGGTTTGGATGAATGAGGAGCTCCTCCGCTCCGGTGACCGTTTTGTCCGGGATGGAAAGCCTTTTACGATTACCGCGCGCGGTTTTGTCAGAGAGTTTCAGATCGTCCGGGTGGAGGACGGCTTATGAAATGCTCTGTCCCCCGTGTTTGTGCGTTGACCCTGTTGATCATCCTTTCGCTGCTGGCGTTTCGACATTGCGTGGCGGTGTTGCGTTTCCCGTATCCTCTTGAATACGGGGAAGGCGTGAATCTGCTGTGGAGTCAACGGGCGGGTGCGGGGCTGGACCTGTATCCACTTATCCGGAAGGACCGCTTTCCCCACATTCACCATCCCTATCCGCCCGTGAGTGCGTGGCTCACTGCGGGACTGGTGCGCGCGGGAGTCAATACCCACCCCTTTCTGGCGGGGCGATGGGTTTCGATGCTGGGAATGTCCCTTGCCGCCCTGTCCCTGTTCACACTCTTGCGGCGGCGAACGGATGCGGTCGGAGCAACCGTGGGGACCCTGGTGTTCCTGTTGTCCCCGATGATCCTGCAATTCGGTCCTCTGATGCGGGTGGATGCATTGGCCCTGGGGTTCTCCCTCTGCGCTCTCATGCGGTTGGAACGGACACCCCGCTCCCTGATTTCCGCAGCCATATTCGCATCGCTCGCTTTTCTGGTGAAGCCGAGTTACATAGCGGCGGCCGTGGTGGTGGGGATTTGTGCGCTCCGGGAAAACCCGATCCGAAAAGCGGTCCCTGTAGTACTGGCGGGGCTTTTGCCCATCGTTTTGGTGCTGGGCAGCCTGTTGATCCGGGAGACTCCAAGCCTTTGGCAACATCTTTGGCGGTTCCAAAGACTGCCTCCGGATTTTCCAGCGCTCGTCGACTGGTTGAGCCGCTTTGCGGGCCGGCACAGTGTCATTCTGGCGGTGGGGGGGATCGGCGCATGGATGTCTGTCCGTCGGCGGCGCGGACCCGTGGAACTCTATACTCTGTTCATTCCGATCGCGCCGCTGCTTACCGTGGCTGTCGCCGGTTCTCAGGAAAATTATCTGATGGAAGTGTGGGCGATCGCCTGCCTTTACGCCACCGGGGTGTGGATGCAGCTCCGCGCGCGTTTCGAGGATCTTGCGTGGACGGCTCTGCTGATTCCTCTGTTGCTTTTTCTGCCGGTGGCTCCGGCGCCGGTGTTCACCCGGACCTATGGACAGGAGCTTGCGGATGCCGCGGGTTCCGCCTGGACCCCCACCCGCGCGGACCGTGAAACCGGGCGATTGTTGTTGGAGGAACTGCGCACGGCGGAAGGTCCGGTTTTGGGAGCGGATCCAGGATTTCTGTTGGCGGCGGGACATGAGATCCTGTATCAGCCTTTCCAATATCAACGGTTGAGCCAGGCCGGAATATGGAAAGATACTCACCTCCATCTGGCCCTGGAGGATGACTGGTTTTCCCATGTGCTGCTCAAAGGCATGGCGGATACCGCCGGGGATGCGCAGTTTTCCGCGGAAACCCAGATTCTGATTGACCGGCACTATGAACTGCACCGGGTGCTGGGCCCCTGGAGGCTCTACCGCAGAGCCCTGTGATTGATAACGCGGAGGCTGAGATCGATTCACGACCGCGACACCCGCGACCACCCCGCCGATAATCAGCAGGGGGATTAGGAATCAACATGTTGGGGTGGGTTGAGACAATCAACCAGGCAGGTTCCGGTATATGAACCTCCCTATGGGAATACTGCTATGGGAATACTGGTTCCGGTGTGCCGATTTACGGAGTTTCGATGGCGTGGATGGATCACGCCTTGCCGCTGAGATCCGCTTGTACGTGCAGACAGTCTTCGTATTCAAGAGATTCCAAAGGAATGCGGTTTCCCGCAATTTCACGACCGTTCACTTTCAAGGTCTGCACGCCTGTACACTGATGGTGGGGATTGTTCACTTGAATGTGGACCGTGGTTCCCCGGAAGCGACGGGTTAAGTTGAATCCGTCCCAATCCCGCGGAATACAGGGATCAATAACCAGACCTTCGTAATCGGCCCGGATCCCCAGGATGTATTGTGACAACGCGACGAAGGTCCACGCGGCGGTTCCGGTGAGCCAGGAGTTTTTGGCTTCACCGTGGCGGACCGCATCCCGGCCGGCAATCATTTGCGCGTACACATACGGCTCACAGCGGTAAGTGTCGAGGATGTCTTCTTTGGTGGCTGGACAGATGGATTTGTAGTACTCCATGGCTTTGTCGCCTTCGCCCAGCAGACACCACGCAATTTGAATCCAAGTGTTGTTGTGACAAAAAATGCCCGCGTTTTCCTTGTAACCCGGGGGGTAACTGCTCACCTCCCCCAGTTCGAGACGGTAGCGGCTGTAGGCGGGCTGCTGCAGCATCACACCGTGCGGAGTAAACAACTGTAGGTCCACCTGCTCCAACGCCTGCCTGGCCCGTCCGTTTTCCAGACCCGCGCCCCCGAGCACACACCATCCCTGGCTTTCAATGTATATTTGTCCTTCCCCGTTTTCCGCGCTTCCCACCGGGTTGCCGGCGGCATCGTAGGCCCGGCGGTACCATTTACCGTCCCACGCGGTGTTTTCCACGGCGTTCAACATGTCCGCATGGTGCCCGGCATGGCGTTTGACCTCTTCCGGAAGATCCAACCACTGATACAAGTCCTGCAATTCCATGGCCGCGCGCAGGAAGAGGCCCGCGATCATCACCGATTCGGCGGTGGACCCCTCCACGTCACCCGCGGTTTGAAAGGATTCGTTGGGTTCCGAAGAAAAGCAATTGAGGTTCAGGCAGTCATTCCAATCCGCGTGTCCGATCAGCGGTAACCCGTGGGGACCGCGGTGGGACAGGGTGTACGCCATGCTGGTTTCCAGATGATGCAGCAACGTCTCCCCGGAGCCGGGGGTATCCGCGTAGCCCACGGGCGCATCGAGAATACCGCGGTCCCCGGTTTCGCGAATATAGGCACAGGTGCTGAGGACCAGCCAGAGGTGATCGTCATAGAAATCGCCGCCGATTTCCGCGTTGCCTTTTTTGGTCAGGGGCTGATATTGATGATAACAGGTGCCATCGGACAATTGGGTGGCGGCAATGTCGAGAATCCGCTCCCGGGCCCGTTCCGGAATCATGTGAACGAAGCCGAGCAAATCCTGATTGCTGTCCCGATATCCCATGCCGCGCCCGATACCGCTTTCGTATCCGCTGGCGGAGCGGGAAAGATTGAAGGTGGCCATGCATTGCAGGGGATTCCAAACGTTCCCCATGCGATTGAGCACCGGGTCGGGGCATTCACACTGGAAATTGGCCAACAGGCCGTCCCAAAACGTTCCGAGGGCGGCAAAAGCGGCATCCACATCCTCGTCATTTCGATAGCGGGCGATCAGTTCCCGTCCCCGGGCTTTGTTAATCGTTTTTGGCGCTTCAAATTTCTCCAGGCCCGTGTTGTCGACGTATCCCAGCAGGAACGAAAACCGCTCCTCGGATTTGGGGGCGAGGTTGAGGTTGAGTTGGTGCGCCCCCACGGGGTTCCATCCGGCGGCCAGACTGCCGGAACAGCGACCGTTTTGCACGGCCCTGGGTTCGTGGAGGCCGTTGTGAACACCGACAAAGGCGTCACGACAGGTGTCAAAGCCCGCGATCTCCCGGGTGCAGGCAAAGAGCGCATAATGCCGGCGCCGTTCCCGGTACTCGGTTTTGTGATAAATGGCCGTGTCCTCCACCTCCACTTCGCCGATGGAATAGGTGCGCTGGTAGTTGGTCATGTCGTTCAGGGCTTCAAAGAGGCAAAACTCGACGAAGGAGAAAAGCGTGACGGATTTTGGGGATTCCGTGAGATTGCGAACCCGGACATCCCAGATTTCCACGGTTTCTCCCAAGGGAATGAAAAACAGGACTTCAACCTCCAGGCCGTCTTTGCGGCCGACGATACGGTTGTAACCGGGGCCCATGCGGCATTCGTATGCATCCAGTTCTGTTTTGCAGGGTTTCCATCCAGGGTTCCAGACGGTGTCCCCGTCCCGCAGGTAAAGATACCGCCCATTGCCATCCATGGGCATATCGTTGTAACGGTAGCGGGTCAACCGACGCAACTTCGCGTCTTTCCAGAAGGTGTAGCCGCCGGCGGTATTCGTGCAGAGCCCGAAAAATTCCTCCTGACCCAGGTAGTTTAACCATGGCAAAGGGGTGTCGGGACGGGTGATCACGTATTCACGGGTCCGGTCATCAAAATGGCCGTAGGGGAGTGTGTTCATAGCGGGCTGTATTTCCTTGTTAATCATTTGCAAATCATTTATGTATCAATAAGGTGTTCATATCCGCAAGCTTTATTTACATAAAAACAGCTTAAATCCGTTCGGTTTTATAAAATTTTCAAGACGGCCTGCAGACAATCTCAAGATTGCACCTTTACATTTGATGTGTTTTTGGTATAGTACGATGGATTATCACAAAAAAAACGATCAAAAACGTATCGTTTTCGATCCCGTACATACGGGTTACCTTGTATACTCACAACCCAAAGGAGACATTAAAATGAAAAAGAAAATGATAAACATCTGTTGGAGTCATCTCACCCTGTTCTGCGCATTGATCCTGTTGCCTGCGGGAGACGCATTTGGGGATGCTCTCATTGAATCGGACTTTGAAAAGACAGCGGACTTGGAATGGCCGCAGGGATGGTCCCGCCCCTCGCACGGCACCTGGGAGGAAGAGGATGGAAACGGCTTTATTCGTCTCCGTTCTGAAAGTCCGGGTGAAATGATCATGATTTACCGTGAAATTGCGATTCCCGGGAATGCAAAAAGGTTGAAGCTGTCATGGCGCCAACGGATCACTGGTCTGGAGCGGGGGGAAAACAGCTGGTTTGACGCCCGCATTATGATGGAATGGATGGATGCCGATCGCGGTGCCGTGACCCCCCGCCCCCCCAATCCAAACCGTGGACGGGATACGAATGGCTGGGAAGAGCGAAGCATCCAGTTTGATGTGCCGGGGGATGCGCGTATCCTGAAATTTATGCCCAGTCTGTTCCGCGTGAACACGGGAACTTTCGATCTGGACGACGTGGTGTTGCGCGTGGTTCCCGCAGATGGCTAAATCACTTTCCTCTTTGAACTGGGCACCGGGGCGGTCGATCTGGTTGTGGCCCAAATCCACCGGAATGAAAAAGGCATCCCGCCCCACCCCAAAGCCGTGCTGCTGGAAGGGGACTGGGTCGAGGGCGGGACCTTGCGGCCGGAAACAAGCGGCGAGCAAAGAGATTTTTCAGGGATGCGCCCGGCATAGAGAACTGTTAAGATTATTCGCTTAACAAATCAAAAAAAATCGGGTATAGTATACTTATGATCTGTATATCATTAATATATGTATTCCGGAAATTCGTATCGATGAAACCTTCAACAACCCCGTCGGCGGAAAAGGACCCGTGCAAGGGATCCGCCTTGTTACTCACCTTGTTGGTGGTTTCCCTGTTGATGGTGATCACCCTTGCCTTCACGGTGTACATCCGTTTCGAAAGCCGTTCGGTCCTCAATCATCAGCATCAGCAACAGGCCAGGAAAAACGCTAATCTGGGGCTGCAGCTGGCCATCGCGGATCTTCAGTTTCACACGGGGCCCGATCAGCGGGTGACCGGCACCGCCAATCAGTCCATACCCGAATCCGCCACCATCAGCCCGTCCACATCGGGATCGGAAGCCCGAAACAGTTTGAACGCCTTTTGGCGGGCCCGGCGGAACCCCCATTGGACGGGAGCCTGGCACAACAGCAATACTTCCAGCTTTGACCGAAACAGTCCTGCGGACTATCAGGCAATTCCCGAACTTCGGTCATGGCTGGTGGGGCGGGGGCCGGGCATGGCAAATTTGAATCCGGAAACGCCTGTCGATGATCTTAATCCGAACAGCACCGCCTATGATCTTCTCACCGATGCCAGCGGCCTGTCCCATATACTTCTGGTCTCTCCGGACCCCCATGCGGCGGGGGCGGAAGCCTTGGCCCGCGCCGTGACCGCGCCCCGTGTCAGCCTGAATTCGACGGCGGGCTTCCCTCCCGGACATTACGCATGGTGGGCGGGAGACGAAGGGGTCAAGGCCCGCGCGAATGTGACCGATGTGTATGCCGACGACAACAGCGCCGACGCTCTTCTTCGCCGCACCGCCTCCGCGCAACGGCCCGTCATTGAAGCCATGTCCACAACCGGAAACGACGGCATGGCTCCGTTCTACCCGGCCAACCACCCCGAATTCGATAAACTCACGGACATCTCGGATTTCAACTTTCTCGTGCCCGATCCCGCTCACGAAGCGCAACTCTCCGCCCGCTTCCACGACCTCACCCTGCATTCCCGCGGCGTGCTCGCCGATGTGAAAAACGGAGGACTCAAGCGGGATCTTTCCTATGTCCTGGGTCAGCCGAATATTGCAGCGCTTCGCAACGCGGTGGTCGCCATCTATGGGTCCGCAGCCGCAACGAGTTCCGCGTCAAACCGAATTATTTCAGAGAATATAACCCCACTGGCAGCCATCCCAACTTCCTTTTCGGGAGCAGGCGATCCATCAGATCCCAATGAAAACCCCGGAATGTTTGGGTACACCCCCACATGGGAGCAGTTGTGGTCTTTCTACAATATGGGCAACCGGACAACCCAAAGTCCTTCCGGGGTGATGAACACCTCAGGAGAGGCGGTTCCCCGGCATCACACCCGGGACCAACATGGCATTCACCCCATCACCGTCCAAGCCAAGTTGTTTTATCGATTGAGAGTTAATCCGGCGAGTCGTCTGGTATCCATTGATGTACGCCCACTGGTTGTATTGGCCAATCCTTATGCCGTGCCGCTTGCGGCCGCTGACTACACGATAGGTTATCGGTTCCGACATAACCCACCGATTGAACTTCGTTTTGGAGAAGAATACGTGGATCCACCGAACACGGGCATATACAGTGATGTGCGGGCATCATTAGCAAAAGGCGGAATCGGAGAAATGAAACTCACATTGCAGAGCGACGGGATTCCCGCCGGAGAGGCCTTAATTTTCACATTGCGTGACGACGGGATTGTCATTCCGAGTTCCGCTGCCGACCAGGCGAATCAGAGTGTCATACTCGTCAATGACTTTAACCCCACAAATTATCTAACCTATCCCACGGGGGTAATTTTACCAGACCCGGATGACCCGAATGACCCTTCTACCACCCATGCTACCCTCTACATGGCGGTGTCAGAATTCGAACACGCAAGTTTATACCTTGACTATAGTCCGGCTGCGGGGGACAGACGGCTTCTCCAAGCCGTCGACACATGGACAGCAAGTCAGGAGCGTGGTGAAATTTTTCCAGTATTTCCCACGCAGTCAACCACTGAAGGCGGGGGCTACGCCTATCATTTGTTTGACTACGGACCCAGAAGTGGGAAGCAACATTCCCTGTTTTTGCAACAAAATTACCGAACGAATATCATAAACGGTTTCCATGGCTGGACAGGCCCCCCTCATCAGTTGCAGTGGGCGCGGGGGCACGCCAAGCAGGGTTCTCCCGGTAATCAGGGATATTTTAATGCCCATCTGATCGGATTAACCGACCCGGCATACTCCTTCACCAATGTGCGTTGGGGCCCCATCAACAGCGGACTGCCCAACAGCAGTTATGAAACGGGGGCCCCTGCGGAACTCGGTGCCAGAACCGGGTTTCAGAACCTGTTATATGATATCCCGTCCTCCACGATCCCCCTGTCGTCATTGGGGCAATTGCAACATCTCAACGTCAACGGTTTCATCGATGCCTCCACCTGGAGAAGCTTTTCGGGCAATCATGCAACTTATGGCCGTAACCACCAAAGAGCATTGACGGTGCAGTCCTGGCAGTCGAATTATACCCTCTCCAATTCCTATGCCAATCCGCGTGTCGTCCGGCATCGGATTATTGACCGATACGCACCCGGCTTCCATTACGACGGGTCTTATATTTGGAACCATATCCTGTGGGATCGTTTTTATTTTTCCACTTACCCCGCCTCGGGGAATTTCGATTTCAACACCGACCGCCTCGTCAATGCCCGTTATCGTCCTTTTCGAAAGACCTCCGAGGTCGCGCTTGATGATGAAAGCGCCTTCAGGGGCACCGTGAACTCCAGTGATCCGGCCAACAGCCGAATGGCCGCCCAAAACCTGATGAGTGAAGGGGCCTTCAACATCAACTCCACCTCACGGGAAGCATGGAAGGTGTTTTTCTCAGGCATACGCAACGTACCCATAGGCAGTGAAAACGATCCTGACAATCTCCTCGCGCCCTTCTCCCGAACCCTTCAACGAATTGGCGCGACTGACCAAGCCGAAACCGCCAACCACGAAAATGCATGGAATGGGTTCCGGGCGTTATCCCGTGAAGACATCAATGTGCTTGCCGACGAGATGGTGCTTCAAGTCCAGCTTCGCGGACCGTTCCTGTCTCTGGCTGACTTCGTCAACCGCAGACTGGTGACCCGCAACAATGACCCCTTTAACTTGGGAGTAAGCGGAGCGCTTCAATCCGCCATCGACTCCAGGGTGAATCATTCCGGGGAGGTGGACTCCATTTTCAGAATTAACACATCCACCCATGTCAACCACATTGCGGAACCTGAGTACCGCGCAAAAACTGTAATGGACGGATTTCCCGGGTTTTTATTGCAAGGTGACGTGCTTTCCGCAACCGGTCCCCACATCACCGCCAGATCCGACACCTTCCGTGTCCGCGCGTATGGAGATGTGACCGATGAGGCTGGAAATTCAATTATCGCCCGCGCCTGGTGTGAAGCCATTGTGCAGCGAATCCCTGATTATCTCGCAAGTTCAACGGATCCCGACGGAAACCATCCGCATGAATCCCCCACGAACCCTGTTAACGAGGCTTTGGGTCGCCGCTACCGGATCCTTTCGTTTCGTTGGTTAACTCCCGAGGAAATCTAAATGTCCAAATTTCCGTTTTTCGTTCTCATACTGCTTTTCACATCGTCTTGGCTTCGGGCACAGGAACCCGAGCAATTTGTGGAAGTGCGTTTTTTATTTCTTGATGAAAGCGGCGGTCAATATGCCGTGGAGCAGTCGGATCGCTTTCGTACCGTCAGTTCCTATCCTTATGCTATCAGCTCTCCCGTCACCCATCTTGCTGGCGAGCGTCTCAGCGTGTATAAACACCTGCCTGAACAGTTGGAGGAGGAAGCATCGGAGCATGACCAACAGCCAATGACAAAAATAGGCGAGATCCGGCTCCCGAATCAGGAAACAGAAATTCTGGTGGTGATTAGACCGGGAGAAAAGGGAGAACCTTTTCGGGCCAGAATTTATCCAAGCGACACCAATCGGTTTCCGCCATCCTCCATTCGCGTTATCAACTTGGGAGTCTCCACAATTGCGGTGAATGTTGGTGCCAACCTGGAGCAAATAGAACCGGGAGATTTCAAGGTGATTGAGGCACAGGCGGATCACAAACATCGCCTGATCACCCGGGTGGCGCACCGGACATCTGATGATTGGCAAATGATGTACGACAGTGTCCTCATCCTGCGGCCAGACGAACGAATCACAGGCGTGGTCGTCTTTTCACCCAGTGGTATGCGTCACACCTACACCCAAGCAGAACTCATCGAGTTCGGGGATCCACCACCCAGACATCAGTGGCTTTCCTATACGAGTGAGCCTTAATCGTCCCCTTTGGCGAAGATCCTCGTAAACGCGGACTCCGCCCACTCAACTACCCAACAACTCGACTACTCAACCCTTCCCCCCACCCCCGTTGGCTGAAAAAACGCCCCATAGATTCAAGCGTTTCCGTATAATCGGGCTCCTGCCAATAGTAGCCGTGACCCACGCCTTCGTGAACATGAAAGTCCACGTCCCCTCCCTGATCCCGCACCGCTTTCACAAAGGCCTCGACCCCCTGAATCGGAACGGTTTGATCCGCCGTTCCGTGGCCGATGTAGGCGGGAGGGAAGGGGGCGGTAAGGTTGTGCAGCGGTGAAAGCTGTCGCCACGCCTCCCCCAACTGGTCGTGTCCGTACCCGTTCTCCGACGTATCCAGCACCGGATTCAGCAAGACCAGCGCGGCGGGGCGCACGACCGAATCCAGTTCATCCCCGGGACGGCGGGGAAACAGGGCCAGTCCGGCGGCGAGATGTCCGCCCGCGGAGCCGCCGCAGACCGCAATCCGGTCGGGATCCACATGCAGGTCTTCTGCGTGTGTTTTCAAATACCGCATGGCGTCGTGCGCATCCTCCACCGCGTCGAACACCGTGAACCCGTCGTCGATCAATCGATACTGCATGCTCACACAGCAGAACCCGAGGCTTCGGAAATGCTCCCCCATCGGTATAAATTTGTCCGGATGCCCTTTCACCCAGCCGCCGCCGTGAATCCACAGGATGCAGGGCGCCGGGACGGTCGGTTGACTTTCGGGACGGAACACCTGCAGCACCAGTTCCTTTCCCGCCACCCGCTTGTAGACCTCTTGTGTGTACGGGGCGGCTTCGGTTGCGGGGAGCGCCTGGAGATCCTCCAATGCGGAAGCCAGTTGACCGAACAGGCCCATGCCCCAGGGGGCAGTCACCCGGAAGGGATGCCGCTGAATATCCATGCCATGGGATTCTTTTTTGTTACTTTGGGAGGTTCCACGCAACCAGCCGTCGGGGGTCATGCGGTTCATCAGGCCTTCATACGCCCGCACCGCGGAGGGAAGCCATGACGCGTCCACCATCCCCTCCCGCACCCCGACAGCCAGCGCGGCCGCGATGCCCGCGCAACCGGAACTGTCGGGCGGAACGTTTCCTTCATTCAGAAAGCAGGCCCAGAGGCCGTTGGGCAATTGATGCCGGGCGACCCACTCCGCCATTCTCTCAGCCTCCGCCACCAGATCCCGGGGACGCTCCTTCTCCGGCAGCAAGGCCAGGGTGCGAACCAGCCCCAGAAAGTACCAGGCCACCCCCCGGCTCCAGTTTTGAAAGGTTCTTTCGCCGGTTTCATATCGATAGCGCAGAAACACATCCCCGTCGGTGGTCAGCAGATCCCGCAAAGCCCTGAGTTGCTTCAGGGACCGCTCTTTCAACTCCGGATGACCCGAATGCAGGGCCATCGCCATCATCGGATAGGCCACGTTGTAGGCGCTCTCGGTCACAAGTTGCTCTTTCCCCACCACATCCCGTTCCGAATGGCGATGAAAGTCAAATCCCTCCAATGCGAAGCGCAATGCCGGGTGTTGAGGCTCCTCCAGCGCCAACACCGCGAAGGGCCCCGCGGACTCCGGTCCGCCGGCGTGATCGTCGGTAGGCTGACCGTAAATATCCTCCCGCTGACCGGAATCCGGGTTGAAGTAGTGATCCAACTGCCGCCGCAGTTCCTGTTTCGCATCCTCCCGCCCTTTCCCGGACCAGTCCCGCAGGACATCCAGCACACAAACCGCCATCCAGTCACAGGGCTGCAAAGAAGCCTCCGAGCACAGCAGAGACAGGCAATGCTCCAGCGGTGGCCGTCCGCTGCCGGCATAAAGATGGGGACACAGGGCCTCCGAAACCCCGGCATCTTTCGCCACGATCCACAAAGGCGGTCCGTCCTCCAGTTGCAGCGAAAGACCTGATGCCACGACTTCCGCAGCCTGCTCCGCCGTCAGCGCGAATTCAAACATCTGACCGGGACTGGAGAAGAAAACATTTAGTGTTCCGTAGAGTTCTCCGCTCCCTGCATTTTTCACCCGGAGCCGATGGGCAAAGCGATGGTCGGTTCCGCTGATAACCCGAAAAGACAGCGGACCCGCCGCCTCAGGCTCCGAGCCCCAGTGCAGAAGCGTCGGCTCTTCCCGGGTGACCGGGATCACAGCTCTGCCGCCCAAAGGACGTTTGCCGGCGGGGAATTCAATTTGGGGGGCGTGAATGTGTTCCACGGATCGGCGGGCGTCTGTAATGATACGGGGTGTCATATTTTATAAGAGCGGGATTACGATTAAGAGTTGTGCGCCTTTGACGCATTAGGTTTTGGGTAAATTACTCGTCAGGATTCCTACGGAACCCAGCGAAAAATCACAAGCCCCAATCCCCATAAACAAGGGAACGCTAAGAAAAACTTCGGTGCACCCGCTACACGACGCACACCTGACGCGCATGGAGAAAAACGGGAAAGCGGCAGCTCCGCTCCCGCACTCCAAAGCGGCTGCGCCGCGCCAACTCTCCGCAATCCGGGCGACGCGAAGCGTCTTTGGAGTGCGGGAGCGGAGCTGCCGCTTTCCCACAACCTAAGTAAATGTTCACCCCAAAAAATCCACATTTAAGACCCGGGAGTCCCGACCCTCACAAAATTTCCTGAATGCGGCAGGCGGCCGGGATGTTCACTTGATGGATCAACGACAGGCGGCCTTCGGCATCCAGGCGGTGGACCGCCACGCAATCCGAATGCTGGCAGGCGACGAGCAGCCAATTCCCGTCTGACGTCAGCACAAAATCCCTCGGTTCCCGACCGCCGGCATCAAACAAATCCGCCGGAGCCACCGCTCCGTCCGGGCCGATGCGCAAACGTGAAAGTTGCCTGGACGCGCGGTGTGCCGCATACAAATACGGCAGACGGGGATGCAACCGAATCGCGCTCGCGCCGTGGGGACCGGGCCATCCTGTCGGGGCCATGGAAACGGGTGAACACACACAGCGGGCTGTTTGCCAATCGATCACATGCACCCGCCCGTCCAATTCTCCGAGAACACAGGCAAGGGGAAGGTCGGGATGAAACACCAAATGCCGGGGACCGGTTCCGGGGGGCAGAACACAGGCGTCCGGAACTTCACCCGGGATGCCTTCCGGGCTCAGCGGGTGTCGCCACACCTTGTCGGAGCCCAGGTCCGGCACCAACAAAAAGGCGCCGTCCGGGGTGACACAGGCCTGGTGCGCGTGGGCGCGTTTCTGTCGCTCAATGTCGGGCCCCTGACCCTCATACGCAGTGTAAAAAAGCCGCTCCCCGGTGCGTGCGTTCAGGGAAATCAATTTGCCGTCCATGTAACTGGCGGCATGGATCACCCCGCGCCGGTTGTCCAGAGTGAGGTGACAGGTCGCCAGCCCCCCGGAGGATGCGCGCCAGCGCTCCCTGAGTTCAGAACCATTCCGTTCCAGACAGACCACCTGGCCGGGGCGGTCGAATTGTTCCGAGACCGCGTACACGAAGCCGCCCTCCGCGGTCAGGTAGGAGGGGTTGACCATTTCCCGAAACACGGATTCAGAGCGGAGTTCACCGGTTTGGAGATCGAACCGGGCCAGGGTGATGCCTTCCCCGGCTCCGGTTTTATTCCCGTGCGTATACGAACCGATCAGAAGCTGAAGTTCGTGGTTCATGTGTTCACCGCCTTCATGGCCGCGCGCATCCAGCCCATGGCGAAGGCCATCCCCGTGTGCCAGGGCGCGGCGCAGCTCATCTGCGGGGTGTGGTCGGGAATCAACACTCCCTGAAAGTGGTGCTTTTTCAGGATGCGGAGAACCCGGAACATGTCGATATCCCCTTCATCCACGAAGGTTTCGGTGTAACGGGGCACTTTGCCCCGGACATTGCGGAAATGGATGTACCCGATTCGGTTTAATTCGGCATACCGTTCCACCGTTTCATAGACATCCCCCTCGGTCATTTCCGCAACCGTGCCCAGACACAGCTCCAGTTGGTTGTTGGGACGGGGGTTGATGCCGATCAGTTTATCATACAAATGGGGCTGATACACCAACCGGGGGGTTTGACGCAGGACGGGAAGCGGCGGATCGTCCGGGTGCGCGGCGAGAATGACGCCCGCCTCCTCCGCCACGGGCAGGAGCGTGTTGAGAAAAACCGCCAGCCGTTCCCACAACTGATCCGGCGTGCAGGGAGGCTGCACACCCGCGGGCGCGGCGGGATTGTAAACCATATTCCAGACCATGCCCGACGGAACCGGCGCATCGTTCGGTCCGTCCATGGCCAGTGCGACCGCGTTTCCGCGGGTGTCCGTGGTTTTCACCCGGCTGGAAACCCCCGCCAAACTGAAATTGTAGCCGATGACCGGGATCCCCGCCTCGCCGACCCGCCGGATCATCGTGGCCAGATTGGCGAGTTGCGCGTCCCGCCCGGGTCCGTCCAGCAATACATCGTGCCAGTGGGCGGGGTCGAAGTTCTCAATCGCGGCCCACTCCAAGCCCTCCTGGTTTGCATGTACCCGCCGTCGGTGTACACCGTGGTTCCGGTGATGTACCCGGCGGCGTCACTTGCCAGAAACGACACCAGTTTGGCAACCTCCTCCACGTTCCCGATCCGCCCGGCGGGGATGGCACTTTCAAAGTGTTCGCGGCCAAAACTTTCAATTTCTTTCCGATTCATATCGGTTTCAATCGCGCCGGGCGACACCCCCACCACCCGGATTCCGTATTCGGCCCACTCCAGCGCCAGACAGCGGGTCAGCATCAGCATGGCAGCCTTGGAGGAGCAGTAATGGGCGAGCCCTTTCCGCGGCACCGTGTCGTGAATCGACAGATTGTTCACGATCACGCCTCCCGACGCTTCCATCATTCGCGCCGCGCCCTGACTGCATAAAAAGGGTCCCACCAAATTAACATCCAGGGCGTGACGGAAATCCGAAAGCGGCAGATCGATGGCATGATGCACATTTTCCCAGCCCGCATTGTTCACCAGCACGTCCAGTCCTCCGAACTCACTTCGAACTTTCGTCATCATCACGTCAATGTTTTCCTGACTCGCGAGATCGGCCTGAACCGTGAATCCCGCCCCTCCCTCCGCGATGATTTCCGCAAGCACGGCCTCGGCCGATGCGGCGTCGGTATGGAAATGAACCCCCACACGGCAGCCCGACCGCGCCAGTTCCAAACAGATCGCCCTGCCGATTCCCCGGCTGCCTCCCGTAACCAGGCAGGAGCGTGGCGGTATTGGCGGTTTGACATTTTCTTTTGCATTCATCATAAAGCATTTCTAAATCAAAAGCCATTGACCCGCAAGAGAAAACCATGAACCCCACCCCCATCGAATGGAAAACGGACGCCGAACTTTTCCAACGGATCCGAGAAGAACTTTATACCCCGGTGGTGGGGGACATCCTCGACGAATTCGGACGCTACCATCAGATTCTCCCCGCGCCGGTCCAACCCATGCGCGAACAGATGGTCGTGGTGGGCCGCGCCATGCCGGTGCTGATGATCGATGTGTACGGTCCGCAAAAAAAACCGTTTGGTCTGCTCACCGAAGCACTGGACGATCTGAAACCCGGAGAAGTGTACATCGCCAGCGGCGGAGACATGCGCTGCGCGTACTGGGGGGAACTGCTGACCGCCACCGCCCGCACCCGCGGCGCCGCCGGCGCGGTGGTCAACGGATATCACCGCGACACCCCGCAGGTGCTGGAGCAAAACTGGCCCGTGTTTTCCAGGGGACGCTTCTGTCAAGACTCCTCCGTGCGCACCCAAGTGGCGGATTTCCGCTGTGAAATTGAGATCGGCGGGGTGTGGGTCAAGCCCGGCGACCTCGTCTTCGGCGACCTGGACGGGGTCACGGTCATTCCCCGTGAAATCGAAACGGAAGTCGTGATCAGGGCGCTGGAAAAAGCCCGTGGTGAGAAGGTCGTCCGCAAAGCGATTGAGGAAGGTATGAGCGCCACCGAGGCTTTCGCGACTTTTGGCATCCTGTAATATGAAACCCCGAAGCCTTTTTATACACGCCCTCCTGATTTCTTTCGCATTGCTTGCGGAACCCGTCCCGCGGATCCCCCCGGGAAGCCTGTGGGTCCCCGCATCCCGGTTTGTTGGCGTGGAGGGGGAATCGTGGATGACGGAAGTCGGACCCCGCCACACGCTGAGACATCTCCACGGCTCCACCTCTGTCGTATTCGACCTCGGAAATCTCGAACTGTCCCCCGGACTCTATTATCTTGGATTCCCGGTTAGAACCGGCACCCAATGGAACGACCCGGACAACCAGCTTCAGCAGTATCGCTTCAGCATGCGCCGGGAAGGGAACGGCGCAGAATTCCCGTTGCCGTTTGAACTCCTGACCCATCCTGCATACCACCCCCGGAGAGTGGCCGGGCTTGCCGACTCCTGGGCAACCTGGGTCGGAACCGTGCAAACCAGAACCCCGGTCCACTTGACCGGCAAAGAAAGGATACATATGCAAAACCAACAAAACCACGGCGGCATTCAAGGCCTCTGGATTCAGCCCGTGCAACCGTTGAATTCGGTGACACTGACCCTGCACACGGAAGCAAAGCACCATGCCTGGATCAAGGACGGCCCGGTGGAATTTCAACTACACGCTGAGCTCCGCAAAGAGCTTTCCGCCGTGGAAGCCTCGCTGCACATCGAATGGCTGGATCTGCTGACCGGGGAGCGTGCGGACGAGCAGAACCCTTTTCGGATCGAATCCGGAGAACACACTCAACTCACAATCGCCCGGGAGTTGCCGCCGGGTGTCCACCGTCTGACGGTCAGTCTCCGGAATCCGGACGGATCTGAATCCGAAATTGACAATGTAAGTGGGGCACGGGTCCTGATCGCGGTCGCGCCATCCGTTTGGGCCCGTGAGCTTCCCGATGATTGGCCGCTGGGTGTGCACGTGAGCGGATCCATCCCGCCCCTTCCCGGCTTCAAACACTTTCGGTATTTCGCCATGTGGCCGGATATTCATACTGGGCCGGGTGTGTTCGACTGGGGGGAGCTTGACCGGGTGTTTGATCAGGTCCGCGCAGTCGGAGGGCATCTGATGCTGGCGAGTGACGGTGCCCCCTTGTGGACCAGTTCAAAAGAAAAGAAGGGAATGGACTGGTCGCCCAATGCCACCGCGCATCCGCCGGATGAATGGCTGCCCCTCCGCGAATATCTCCAGGCACTGTTGGAACGTTTCGGAGACGGTGATACCTTGACGGCGCTTGAACTCTGGAACGAGGCCAACACCAGAGCGCGCTGGCTGGGCACCCCGGCGCAAATGCTTGCGTATGCCGAAATTTTCCGCGAAGCGGTCACGGAGCCGCCCCGCCCCATAAAAATCATCGGCCTCGCGGTGAGTGCCGGACATCACGTGGATTTCGTCCGGAACCAGATCAATGCAGGCATTCTCGATCACCTGGACGCGGTCTCCGCTCATTTTTACGAGGAACTGATGAGTTTCGAAGAGGAAACCCCGATCAATAATCTCCCCAGGCACGTGTCCATGCTGGAGGACCCCATGCGTGAGGCCGGGAAAACGCTTCCCATTCTGAACACGGAGTCAGGTATCGGTTTTGCCGTCAGGGAAGAGGGGGAAATGCCCGCGCAAAGCGAATTGAACGAGCGGGCGGAATCGGACCCCGACTTTGATCCCGCTCAGCCCTGGCTGCTGGCGAACCGCTGGCGGGACGTCAGCGAACGACGGGCCGCCGCCACCTACGTCAGCGGCACCATGGAACTCATGGCCCGCAACGTGAGACCCTCTTACCATTACAGCTCGTTTCAGTTTATTCTGGACGGAGCCCCCAGTCTGCCCTGGGTCGCCCTGGCGCAATTCGGCAGCCACTTGCGGGATGTGGACACGTTTGAAATTCAGCCCCTTCCCGCTCATTTTTCCGATGCGGGGGAAGGACACGGACAAACCGCCGCGCTCGCCTATTTGGTGGGCAAACCCGGTGAAAAGCAGTTCATCATCGCCTGGGGCTTTCTCCGCGACCATGAGGCGGGCCGATCCAAACACTGGCAGCCCTGGCTGGATCCCCGCCCTTTGCGAATCGAAACGGGAGACCTGTCGGGACGGTTCAGTGATTTATACGACAGACACCGCGAACAGGTTGAGAGCCGGGATGGCGTTCTGAAAATCCTCTGCGGTGAGGAACCGGTTTTCATCACGTTGGAATAGGATCACGTACCCGATGCGGAGTTAAACTTTGACAGTTGGTTCATCTGCTCAACGCTTTTCTGCAAATTCCGGGTGATCGCCTCCCTTTTTTGTGTTTGAAAATCCTCCGGCCAGCCCACCACGCTGATCGCGACAGGATCGGTGGGGGTCAGGTGCACCAGCATCGACATGGCGTGGATGGAGGGGTGGAGAACACCAAAGTTCACCGAAACGCCTTTTTTACGGAAGGACCGCGCGTTCTTGAGCACATCATCCGGTGATTGACGTGACCACACGTCTTCGGGGGCGGTGGAGAGGATTTTTTTGATCTCGCTATCCGGCAGGACGGAGAGAAGCGCGGCGGCGGTGGAGCCCCCCCGGGCCAGATGAATGCGCTGTCCCACCGGACTGGTGATGGCGTTGGGGCTTGGCGGTTCCGCCCGCATGAGCGTGAGCGCGTATTCGCCCTCCCGCAGACTGATTTTGGCGGCAAGTTGCAGGGAGGCGGCCAATTGTTTCAGCGGCGCGCGCAGCTTTTGCAGGGCGGACTCAATTTCCGAGTACGCTCTCGACAGCCTGGCCGCGCCGAATCCGATGCGCAATCCGCCCGCCGGATCTTCTCTCAGAAAATCATGGCTGATCAGGGTGCGGACGATCCGGTAACAGGAGGCGGGGGGAATCTCCAGGCTGTACATCAGTTCTTTGACCGATACCGCGTTCGGACTCTCACTGATGAATTCCAGTACGGCAACGGCTTTATGAATGGAGGGAATGGTTTGGGACGTGGTCATGGGTGTCTTATCACATATGATAATTAAAATATCAAGAATATCTTGTACTCTGTTTTGGATGCGGGTAGGACTGTATCTCTTATGAAAATCACAGACCTACGCGTTCGCACCGTCGCCATTCCCCTGACCTGTCAGCTCCGTCACAATACGGGGGTGCATCCGGGGTACTTTCTCCGCACCATTCTGGAACTCATCACCGATGAGGGAATCATTGGCCTGGGGGAGGTGGGCGGAGGTGATCAACGCGCCGCCCTGACCAAGCTCAAACTCCGCATCGTGGGACTAGACCCCTTCCATTTGGAAACCATCAAGCTCAAGGTGCTGCGCAGCATTTATTACATGTCCAACGCCCGGCTCTATGCCGCCATCGAAATGGCCTGTCTGGATATCCAGGGCAAAGCCACAAACCGCTCGCTCAGCGATCTGCTGGGGGGAAGTGTGCGGGATGAAATCCCCATGATCGCGTATCTCTTTTGGCGCTATGACCGGCCCGACGGCAGGGACGACAGTTGCGCGGAGGATCTGGCCGACTGGTGTCAGGAGTTGCATGAAACCCTGGGCGTGAACGCGATGAAGCTCAAAGCCGGGGTCATGGATCCCGGCGAGGAGGCGAGGGTGCTGGAGCTGTGCCGCGAAAAACTGGGTCCGGATTTCGGACTGCGCATCGATCCCAACGGGGTCTGGTCGGTTCCCACCGCCGTGCGGATTGGCCGCCGTCTGGAACCGCTGGCCATCGAGTACTTCGAAGATCCTTCCTGGGGACTCAACGGCAACGCCGCCGTGCGATCACAGGTTCGAATTCCGGTCGCGACCAATATGTACCCGGCCCGCTTCGACGACCTCGCCCCCGCAGTGAAACTGGGTTCCGTGGATATTGTGCTCACGGATATTCACTATTGGGAGGGCCCGCGGGGTGTGAAAGATCTGGCCGCCATCTGCCGCACCTTCAATCTGGGGGTGGCCATGCACAGCGGGGCGGAATTCGGCATCGAACTGGCCGCCATGCTGCACACCGCCTCCACCATTCCGGAAATGACCTTTGCCGGAGACGCGCATTATCATTATTTGACCGATGACATCACCACCCAAGGGTTGATGCCATACAAAAACGGTGCCATCAAGGTGCCGACCGGACCCGGGCTCGGGGTGGAGCTGGATCCGGAAAAAATGGATAAGTATGAACGTGAGTTCGAGAAGCGCGGGGATTATTATGCCCGTTTCCACCAGGACCCCAAACGCCCGGACTGGTATCCCATCGTCGGCGGAATGTAAACACAGCCCCACAACCCGTTTGTTTGCAAAAAAGACAAAAAACCCAACCACGGATGAACACGGATGAACACTGATAAACAACAGTCGCTCTTTGACCTCAGCGGCAAACACGCATTGGTCACCGGGTCCTCCCGGGGGATCGGGCGTTCGATTGCCCTCGCCCTGGCGGAGGCCGGGGCTGATGTGGCGATTCACGCGGTCGGCTCCCGTGAAAAAGCCGGGGCGGTCGCGGATGAAGTCCGCCAAACAGGGCGTGCCTCCACCGTGATCATGGCCGATCTTGAGGACAACGAGGCCCCCCGTGTCCTGTTCGACGGAGTCGTCACCGCGTTCGGCTCACTGGATATCCTGGTGTCCAACGCATCCGTGCAGATCCCTGAAAATTGGCTGACCGTGTCCCGGGAACATTTTGAACAGCAGGTGACCGTGAACTGGCGCAGCGCCTTTGAACTGATGCAGCTCTGTCTGCCGTCCATGATGGAACGGGGCTGGGGACGGATTCTCAGTATTGGCAGTGTGCAGGAATTCCGACCACACCCGGACATGGTCATCTACGCGGCCACCAAATGTGCCCAGACCTCCATGGTTTGCAATCTGGCCAAACAGGTGGCGCACCGGGGAGTCACCCTCAATAATCTCGCCCCCGGAGTCATTGGAACCGACCGGAATCTGCAGCGTCTTGATGACCCGGACTACGAAAAGGTGGTGCTGAGTAAAATCCCCGCCGCCAGAATTGGACACCCCGGTGACTGTGCGGGCACCGCGCTGCTTCTGTGCAGCGATGCCGGACAGTACATCACCGGACAAACTATAACTGTAGACGGAGGCATGAGCCTCTAAAAAAACTCACCCCAGAGAAAATGATGACTCAACACAAAATGAACACCCACGCGCTTCAGGACTCCCGTGACACGGTTGAAGCGATCGAACTCGAAATTCCATTGGACGAATTGTGCACCCGCTACGAAAAACTGTACACCGGGGCGGTCAACGACGTGTTGCGCGAAATGTGCCTGCCGTATCAGGCACTTCCCTACACCATCAAGCCCCTGCGCGATGAGATGGTGGTATGCGGCGAAGCGTTTACGGTGAAAGCGGTCAAAGATCCCTCCATGGCGGGCGAACTCGAACATCGGGTTGAAATGCTCGACAAGCTTCATCCGGGCCATATCGTGCTGTGGAACGCCAACGGAGAGGACGAGGCCTCCCACTGGGGCGGGGTGATGACCCGCGCGGCCAAACTTCGCGGATGTCGCGGAGCCGTAATCGACGGCGGCATTCGGGACACCAAAGACATTCTTTCGCAGGACTTCCCCATCTGGTATCGCTACCGCACCAGCACCGGGGCTCTGTCCCATACCCGAATCGTCGCCCACCAGGTGCCGATCTTCGTCGGCAAAGTACTGGTGAAACCCGGAGACATCCTTCTGGCGGACATCGACGGCGCCCTGGTGATTCCCCGCAAGATCGCGGTGGCGGTGTTGGAACGCGCCGAGCAGATTGAAAACAATGAAGAGGAAATTAAGGAATGGGTCGATGCCGGATTATCCGCAGCGGAAATCCACGACCGCGGCGGGTACTTTTAGACCTGAATCCGTATGATCTTTGCAAATATCTCACGGATTCAGGTTAGAGTCTTATGAACACCCCACACCCAAACGAACTTCCCAAATCCGACTTTATCCGTTCCGTCGACCCCGACGGCATTCCCGGTCTGGTGAGTTTCTGGAATTTCACCCGCCCGGGCGAAACCTTTTGCGCGCAGCAAGGGGAACCGTACTGTTTGCATTCGCAATCGGGTCCCCTGCAGGTGGTGGAGGACCCGGGGGCGGGATTTGGCGGACGGGCCCTTTATCTGGACGGAGGGCAATGGCTGTCCATTCCCCGCCGGGAATGTCCGGAGCTGGACATCCACGGGAAAGACGGACATGTAACGGTGGTGGCATGGATCAAGCGAATCAAAATCCATGACGATCACTGCGAGTTCATTGCCGGACAGTGGAATGAAACCAACCGGGGACGCCAATACGGTCTGTTTCTGAATATCAGCGTGTGGGGGCCGCATGACCGGATTTTCGGACATCTGTCGCATGTGGGCGGTCCCACTCCGGGGTATCGATATTGCATGGACGGCGCCATGGGCGCGACCCCGGTGCCCGAACACGAATGGGTGACCGTGGCCATGAGTTATGACGGCCGGACGGGAAGCGCCTGGCTGAACGGAGTGCTGGATGTCCATCCCCGGTTGAACCCCTACGCCATGGCCGGAGGGCTGCATGACGGAGGCACCTCCGGATCGGATTTCACCGTGGGCGCCGTCGATCGTTCAGGCGAAATCGGCAACTATTTCAAAGGACATCTCGCGGCGCTGGCGGTGTACAAACGCGCCCTGACCCCGGCGGAACACTACGTGCTCAGCCAGTCGGCATCGGAATCCAGTATGATGTGAAGGGCAGATAGGCATATACAATCGCCTTCCCCTCTCTCTGCCACATCAGCCGCAGCGTCCATCCGTGCCCTCGAGCACCCCCACCGCGTCCGCCCGGCTCACCCAGGGGATTCCCCATGTCCGCCGTGCCTCCGGCGTGAACAAACTCTCTTCGTTCACTTCTCCGCGGAACACCACCTCCGCATCGACGGGAAGTGCCACAACCTCCTCCCCGTGTCCCCGGAACAGGAAAAACAGTGATACGATCAGATATAAACAGGGTTTGGCAAAGATTTTCATGAGTTTACGATCAAGCATACGGCCCTGGCGAACTGCCGGCCGGCCTGTTGATAATCCGCGACGGTAAAGAAGGCAGTGTACTCATAAGGCAACGATCTCTACACTTTTTGACGGGAGCGGGTCAATGTTGCGGAGCGGATTTTCATTAAAAAAAGCCCCGCCTGCGGATGCAAGCGGGTGTCGAGGTTTCGGTAAAAACCGCCGGTTCAGCCGCGACGTTTCCGTGCGAAGCCGAGAACCGCGATGAACCCCATGGCCACCAAGACCACCGAGGAGGGCTCGGGGATCACCGTGAGGGTGGCTCCGCCGCCGCTGGAGTGTTCCTTGGATCGGAATCCACCGACGTTGCCGCTTCCGTTCGTATGGTCGACGAGAAACGTCGCAATGTCGTTTCCGTCGTTGTTGAGGAAGGTGTCCAGCGCGGCCGAGCTGAAGGTTGCGGTGCTGCCTACGCTATTATTGGTTACGGTCATGCTTCCAAGATCCACGAGATCTCCAAAACTGGCGGAGTCGCTCAACGACTGACCACTGCTGTATGTGTATCCACTGTTGTTCCACGATTGCAACGTTCCCGCAGGATCGGTGGTCGCACCTTCCTCGAAGTTCTCACTGGCACCTCCATCGGAAATTCCATAGATGGTGAATTCCGGAGTACCATTCCATGTATCATTAACAACCCATTCCAGCTCGGCGCCCGAAATCGTCCCGCCCGTGTAGGAACTGAGATCGAAACGGAAGAAGCCGATACGTTCTTTTTCCAAAGTGCCAGCTCCTTCATTATGGACACTGATTTGATCCCAGCCTCCGTAGTGCTTGTCCTGGAACCCGTCGGTGCCACTGACCCAGTTGTCCGCGGCGACATCCAAGGTGAGGGGGGCGGCGACGGCGGAGGTCAACAGACTTCCGGCTGCGAGCAGGGCGGTGATAAACAGTTTGTAGGTAGTTTTCATAAGGTCTCCTGGAGATTATATAGCTTGACTGTTACTATAACTCCTTTCAAGCGGTGTGGACAACCCTTTTTATAACTTAACCGTTAACCTACTTGCGGGATTTTATGTGCGATTCATGCGTGCGAGACCCTTTTCATACGCCGTTAAGCTAACCGCGTCTGTTCATCCAAGAGGGTGTTGGCGGTCTTTCAGCGGAAACGTCACCCGTCCGCCCCGAATTTGGGACGCGTAAATCCCGTAAATCATTTCCAGGGTTCGGCGGGCGGTGAATGCGTTGGAGACCGGGTCGCGTCCTTCCTTGATCGACCGCATCAGATCCCACACCGCGTACAGGTTCGCCTCCTGAAACATCGGAGCCAGAGGTGTGTGCACGCCGCGCAGGGATTCGTCGTACGGCGCCGCGCCCGGAATGTGCCGCGCATCCGTGACCGGCACCGTCCGGAAACCGGGACCGTCCTCCGGGGGTGCCGGACTCCGGCTGATCCGCAGGGGAGCGTCCCGCCGGTCGTCGAACCGAAGCGAAAGGGTGCCGGTCGTTCCCGTCACCGCCAATCCCATCCGGGACCGGGAGTGTTCCGGATCCCCCGCAAGTCCCCGCCGGCTTTCGAAGATTGCCCGAACGCCTCCCGAATGTCGGAAGACCGCGAACACATCGGTTCCGGCGGTCGGACCGATCGGTTCCACGGTCTTGCACCGATCTCCCCGTCCTCGATGCGATGCGGCGCATGGAAAAAAAAGAGGGGAATCCAACGGATGGCTGCGCCGTCCAGCGGATGGGTTTTGGAAATGGAAGAACCGAGGCGAGCTTGACAAGCAAAGGTTTTGGTGGCTTAACTGTTAAACATGTCAAATAAGCCCACCATTCGAAGTCTGGCCAAGGAATTGAACCTCTCCACCGCCGCGGTGTCCATGGCACTGCGGCAGGTGGGACGTTTGTCGGAGGCCACCCGGGAGCGGGTGCTCGCCCACGCCCGGGAGCGGGGCTACGCCGCGGATCCCCTGGTGGCGGAAGGTATGGCGCGGGCGCGTCGGGGAGATGTGTTTCAGGAAAATCTGGCGTGTCTCTGGGATGTCGATCCTCTGAACCTCCTCTGGGTGGAAGGGTTTCGGGCTTCGCGTGATCAACGGGCCGCTGACTTGGGATACCAGGTGGAGGATCGCGTGGTGGATTTCGATACTCCCCGCGAATTGGAAAGAGAGTTTCGGGTGTTGCGGGCCCGAGGCGTACGTGGAATCATTCTGGCACCGATGCTCCACCCTCGGACGGAGTTGAAATTGGACCTCCAACATTTCGCCTGGGTCGGCATCGGCTTCTCCGTGCCGGAGCCGGGGATTCGTAGGGTGACTCGCGATCTAAGACGGGATATCCAGCGTTGTGTGCGTGCGTTGGAGGAAAAAGGCTGTCGCCGTATCGGCTTCGTCGAAAGCTCCAATCGGGCCGCTCTATCGGGCGACGTTTTGCAGGCCTACGCGCTGGCCTGGCACGCCCGCGCGGGGTGGCCGTTGACCTTGCCCTATTACGAATTGGAGGAGGGAGAGGATGAGGCCGGCTTTCGAACCTGGCTGGACGATTCTGAATTGGAGGGCCTGGTGTTTGGTCAGGCAGTTGAATCCGCATACCGCGACTGTGTGCCGAACGCATTGCCTAAAGTGAACCTTACCCTGCCCGGGATTCCCCATCGGGATCCGGGGTGTATGCCCCATTTCGCGCGGAGCGGCATCGCCGCCATCGACCTCATACGGAATATGCTCACCCACAATGAATTCGGCCTCCCCGATCACGGGGAAACCATCGTGATCGAATCGCATTGGATTGAAGCCGGTGCCACAATTTTATAATTCCGTCCACCTTATGATGATGTCTTTCCTGGCCCCCCTGACAGTCAGTTTGGTTGCACCGATGGGATCCTACTCAAAAAACCGGTTTCGATACTGTCGGGGCGATTCGCCGAAATGCCGTTTACACCACAGGGAAAATTGACTCAGGTGGGCAAATCCTGAAGAAAAACAGATTTCTTTGATCGGCATGTTGGTATTTTGCAGGAGATCCTGAACATATTCCAGTTTTTGCCTCTCCCAAAACTGTTTCGGGGTGATGCCCAGTTCCCGCTGCCAGATCCGCCCGAAACGGCTTGGGCTCAGTCCGTGCGCCCCGGCCAGTTCCTCCCGGGAAAACGGTTTGCTGAAATCCGGATCGTGCAGCAACGTCCGCAGGCTTTCCCGCACCCGCTCATCCTGAATTTTCGGGGCGTCGAAGGTGATGCCCACCTTCTCCATTCGGTTCAGCAGCACATGAAAGAAATGCACCTCGGCCTCCCGAAACTGTAAAAAGGACTCCAGTTCACTCGGGACCCGGGTGGGGTTCAGTTCCCCGCTCCGCACCATGTCCCTGATCAAAGTCGTGTCCCACAAATGGTCCACCGCGTGTTTCATCTTCGAATCGTTTGGAAATGTCACCACCCCGGGTCCCTGCCACAACGCCGCGTTGTGACGGCTCCGGACAAACACATTGACAGCCAGCACCTCCGCATCCGGCGAAAATCGGTGCGACCGCAGTCCCGGTTTACGCACCAACCATTCCTCCCCTTTTCGGGCAACCGCCTCACGATCTCCGGCCCATACCTGCACCTGTCCTTTGAGCAGATGCCACACCGTCAACTGTGGACCGAGAACCTGTCCGCTTTGATGTTGGGGCGGACCTGAATACAGACGCACAATTTCCATTTCCAAATCGTGCCAAACCACCTGTTGTTTTTTTCGCAGTTTTCCCATAGCACAGATCATTAACTTATTACACGTAAATGTAAAGGAGATTCATTTGAACAAAAACTGCAATATAGGCTATTCTATAGATAGAATATAGCAAACCCGGCCCCCGCACGGGCAGTACAATCATAATCCAACCCCAACCAGGATGATAACATGAAAACCACGATTCACCTAAAAACGCTGACAGTAGTCTCGGCACTTCTCTTTTATGTGACCGCGTCGACCGCGCCCGCCGAAGTCCTGATTTCCGAGGCATTCGACGGTCTCGACACCGATAACCTCAACGGCAAAACCCCCACTTTTCTCGATTCCGCTTTCACCGGGTCGACATGGACAGCCAGGGAAGGCCATTTTTTCCAGGACGGCTCTTTGCTGGATGGCAGCGCCACAGGCAAAGCCATCATCAATATCGGAGACTTCATAAACGATCAGAAAGGGAACGCGGACGCCATCTTCACGGTTTCCCTCACGGGTGAAGTCACCAAAAACTGGGTCGGCGCGGGGTTTTTCGACAGCGGAGCGAGCGTGACCGAGATCGGGATTCACAACACTCCGGCGAGCACACTTTTCCGCAGAGATCAAAGCGACAACGCGGACGGGTATTCCACCGGCCCGGGGGTTGTGAAGGACAATTTCGCTGGCACCCACTCCGGCGAACAAACCTTCGGTGTCACTGTGGACCTGACCGGATGGAACGGAACCGACAATTTCGGGTTCGCCACCTTCACGCTTGCGGGAATCGACAGCACTCCCTACGTGTTCACCAGCGACAAGGATTTCACCTTCGTCGGTTTCTCGACCGCGACCGCCTCCAACGGCCAACTCAGCCATTTCGAATTCTCGCAAATCCCCGAGCCGGGAACCCTCTGGCTGGTCGCCCTGGGATTGACCTCGGTTTTCTTCGCCCGCACCGTTTCCCGGCGACAGAACCGGTAACAACGAGATTGAACCAGGTAACACGCGGAACACACTGAAGTACGGTGGGGATCCAAGGCGGTACAACCGCAGCCTACAGGTGTTTTTGCAAGAAAGAAAGGATGGTCGGCTCCAAATTCATTTGTTCCGGGTGCAGATCAAAGGTGTGGGGGGCACCGGAAATTTCCACGTACCAGTATTCCACCCCCATCCGTTCCAGATGTTGGGCGAGCAGTCGGGAGCGCTCCACCGGAATGAGGGTGTCCGCACTGCCGTGGGCGATAAACATCGGCGGAGTCTTTTGATTGATCCAATTAACCGGTGAGGCGTCGTGCTCATTCCTGGCGGTTTCCTCCGCAGTGCGCCCGCGCATCGGGGAAGTCGGTCTGGCGCGAAGATCGAATTCTCCATACAGGGTCAGAATGCAGGAGACCTCGTTCGATTGATCGGTGTAGAGGCCTTCCCGGTTGAATGCCTCATGCAGAATGGTGCTCCCCACCAGCATGGCCAGGTGCCCGCCGGCGGAGCCGCCCATGGTGGCGATGCGGTCCGGATTAATATTGTACTCCGCCGCTTTCGCGCACAGAAAACGCAGGCCGCTTTTACAGTCATAAAAATTCTGAGGCCAGGCGATTTTGGTCAGGATCATTTTCCCGTTTTCATCCCTGTAGCCCTCGTTCAACAGATAATTGATCGAAAACACCGCATACCCCTTCTTCGCCAAATGGGTGCCGATGTTCACTTCCCTCGGATCCGCCTTGTCATTGATCCTCCATCCCCCGCCATGAATCAGCAGGATGGCGGGATGCGGACCCGGGAACGCGTCCGAAGGCAAATACGCATCCATTTTTTCCAAGCGTTCCGGGCCCAGATATGCGATGTCTTTCATGAATGTAATGTCGGGTGTGGTTGTCATTGCTCCCGTATAACAGGAGAGCAAAACCAAAGCAATTAGCGTCTTCCGAAAATAGATGACATGCAAAAGCGTGTATCGTTCTGCTTATTCATTTATTTTCAATGACCTGAGGGAAAGCTTTTTTTGCCCTGCGGATGCTTCGCCGTCCTGCGGATGTTTTTTGGGGAAGGGAACCCCGCGAACTGTATTCTCTTTGGTTGCGGATGTAATCTGCGTTAGTCAAGATCAAGACTTGTGCGCCTTTGGCGCATTACGGATAAAAAACCTCTCTGGCATTTCCGTAACAGAGATCCCGGACCAATGGATGCAAAAAGTCGGCATCCGACGGCAGTTCTCCCGTTTCCACCCATTGCCCCAGTAGATTGCACAACACCCGGCGAAAATATTCGTGCCGCACCCCGGATAAAAAACTTCGTGAATCCGTGACCATGCCCGGAAATCGACCGAGCAGCGCGTGGTTAGCCAGGGCGCGGAGCTGTCTTTCCATGCCCTCCCGGTGATCATTGTACCACCAGGCCGCCCCCAACTGTAGCTTCCCCGGGACCCCGTCCTCGACAAACGCGCCGCAGAGACTCGCCAAAGGTTCAAAATCATTCGGGTTGAGCGGATACAGCACGATCCGGGGCAGTCCCCCGATCTTTTCCATGGCATTCAACAACCGGACAAGGGCTGAAATATCCAGTGCGGTTCCAATACAAGCATAACCCCCGCCCCCAACCGTCAGCTCCGCCAAACGCTCACTGGTCTGTCGTTGTGCGCCAAGATGCAGTTGCAGGACCCAGTTGCGCTCCGCACACTGCGCCGCAATCCACCCCGCCCAGTATCGCGTCCATTTGCCGGGTTCCGCGGTTTCCACATCCCCCTGATGCCAACACTCGAAAAGGAGTCCGGCCTCCTCTTCGGTACAATCACCTCCCGGCACCTGATCCAGTCCCAAATCCGCCAGCGTGCATCCGCAAGCGCTGAACGCATCCATGCGGTTGAGCAAGGCCTGTTGTAATGCCTCCAGACGGGTGATCCGGGATTCGCTCACGCGCTCCAGATCCTGAATCAAAACCGCAAAGGCCGGCGCGCCGATGTCCAACAGTGCATCCGCCCGCAAAGACGGCGCCATGGTCGGTTCCAGCTTTTCCGAAGAGGCCTTGTGGTGATGAACCAGATCCCCTTCTCCACACCAGGGATCCGATGTCATGAACACCTCCACTCCACACGTCTTTAACATTGCGCGGGGGCGAAGGTGCGGTTCGGACAATTGCTCGTTGCACTTCGCTCTTACCGTTTCCGCCGTATCCGGCGTCAGCAACGTGTCAAGGCCGAAAAAACGTTTCAATTCCAGGCGGCTCCAATGAAACAGCGGGTTTCCGGCCAGCATCGGCATTGTCGCGGCCCAGGCGTTAAATCGTTCCTCCGGAGACGCGTCTCCGGTGATGACACGTTCGGGAACGCCGTTCATGCGCATCGCCCGCCACTTGTAGGGATCGGCGCGAATCCAGAGGTCGCTGATCTCGGTAAACCGTTCATTGTCGGCATACCGTTTCGGGTCCAAATGGCTGTGGAAATCAATCACCGGACAGATGACCGCCACATCCTCGAACAACGACCGCGCTGTCCGGTTGTGCAACATGAAATGTCCCGAAACCGGAAATTTCACCGGAGATCGTCCTGCAATTGCTGAAGCCGCTCCATCAATCGGAGGATGCCGACTTTGCGGTCTCCGCGATACCAGTGTTTCCATTTACCGGGCGATCCCAGCTTCTGGCCCTCGACACAGATCACCAGCGAACGCAACGCCGCCTCCACATCCGGGGGGGCGGGCAACAGCGCGTGCATCGCGCCATACAGCCCCCGCAGAATCCGCAGTTGAGAGCGTAGATTGGTATCGAAAAAGGTCCGCAGACCCGCTTCGGGCTCAAAACGGTCGGTTTGCTCAATCAACCGATCCAATCGCGGCATGGCATTCTCAAGTTTCACCCGTAATTCATCCCGCCTGGAATCGGATAAACCTTTTGAATACTCCTGAACCGGCGCGCATCGCTCCCGGGCATAGATCAGACGGTCCACCAAGGACCGGGCACCCGAATCATACAACCGCCACTCCGTTTCCACCCGCGGGATCGCGTCCAGGAACTTCTCGTAAAAAACCACCCATTCCGGGGGGAGCCACTTCGATAAAAATCCGGGTGTGTCCACCGGATGCGGTCGCCAAACCTGTTCGCACCAACAGGCGGCGCCCATGAGATGCTCCCGCACATTGGCCACGTTTAAAATCGCCATGCCGGTATCCCCTTTTTCCACCAGACGGGACACAATGCGGGCGATTTTTTCCGGAGGCGGGCCCTGCACCAGATGCGGTCCCATGCTCCACACCGCAATATGGTAATACACTCCATGGGATCGGCCGGGTTCACGGATCAGATTTTCAAAATCCTCCCTCAGTTCCTGGGTCAGGGGATGATCCGAAAACACATACTCAATTCCCTCCGGCACCTCTACTTGTCCCTGCTCAAGAAGTTCCGCGCCCTCCAACCACAGGGTGAGAGTGGCCGGCGGTTGCGGACGGGTGTCCACTTCCCGAATGATCTTCATCTGATCCGTCAGCGCCCGCGAGATCAGAGTGCCCGCCTGCGCTTTTGCTTCCGGATCATGATCCCAAAGCGCGCGATCGCCCCTTCCCCGGAGTCCCGCCTGCCATATCAACCTGTCACCGGCCAACTCGTGCCAGGCTTCGGCATAGGCTTTCCAGCAGGCGCGCATCGCCTCCGGATCCTCCCGGTAACTGAACGGAGGTGATTTCTCCTGTTGCCCCCACCAGCTCTCATACGCAAAGTGAGACACCCCCAGGGGTTCCACATGGTGTTGCGACACATAGAACCCCCGCCGCACCGCGGCACGAATCAAGTCCGCCTCGGCGGGTTCCATCACATCGACAAACGATGCCGGAATGATGAAATTTCCCCGGTTTCGCAGCAACGCTTCGAACACCGGCTCCATGGTCTCCGCAGATGCCACCGGGGTGTAATAATCCACCAACCGTTTTTCGTAACTTGGTTCAAGTTCACCCGGTTGATACGACCAGTCCCCGGGATGGCCCGGCCAGTGCTGAAAGCGTTTTCCGGCGGGTTCTCGCCATCTTCCCAACAGGTCCTCATCATTAATAAACCATCCCCGATGCCGGAAAGCCGGAGGCTCACAGGCGATCCGTTGCGGGCGGAGGTCAAGAGAATCCAGGGGAACAGGTTCAAGATCTTTCCAAAACCAAAACGGATCCACACCGAGAAGGCGGTGTGATACTTCATAGATTCCGTATACCGCGCCCAGTTCATCCCCGCCCTGAATGCGAATGCGTTCATCCTCCCCGACCTCCGCCACAAAGGTCTCCGGGGCCAGGGCCATATCCAGAGACACTGTCAATCGGGCTTGACCCTCTGAGATGATATCGGGTCGGTGACCAAGCACTTTTTCCACATCGCGGCGAAGATCCTCCAGCGCGGCGGCAACCGCTGTGGATCGGGTGGTGTCTGCAAAGTTGAAGTCGGTGTCTGTCATGGCATTCTCGTGTTTAGAGTGTTCGTGGTAAAAAGAAATCAACAACCGGCACAGGCCAGAAAACCGCCGTCCACAGGGACGGTGATGCCGGTGACAAAGCTGGAAAGCCGGTCATCAATCAGCCAGTTCATGGCCCCCAGCAGTTCCTCCGCCTCCCCGAAGCGGCCCGCCGGGGTGTGGCGGAGCACCTGTTCTCCCCGTGCGCTTAATCGGCCGTCCTCCTGATAAAGGAGCTTCCGGCTTCGCTCATTGATGAAAAAACCCGGCGCGATCGCGTTCACCCGGATGTGTGCGGGCGCCAAATACACCGCGAGCCATTGGGTGTAATTCACGATGGCCGCCTTGGCGGCGGAATACGGCGCGGTCTTGGAAAGCGGCCGATAACTGGTCATGGACGCGAAATTCAAGACCACGCCGCCACTCCGCTCCGCCATATGCTTGCCAAACACCTGGGTGGGAATGGCGGTTCCACACAGGTTGAGGTCCACTTCATCACGAAACAAATTCAGATCCGCGTTGAAAAATCCGATCTGGCCGGTATCCGGCAACAGTTCCGCCGGATCGAATTCGGTACGGGAGGTCACGGTTCCCGCAAGCTTTCCCCCCGCGCCGTTGAGCAACACGTCACAGGGACCGAGAATCTCCCGCACTTGATCCCCCGCGTCCCGCACCGCACCGGAATCCGTCACATCCACGGAAATCGTCAGCGCGTCTCCGCCCGCGGCCTCAATCTCTTCACGCAGTGCATCCAAAGAAGAACGGGTGCGCCCAAGCAAGGCCACCCGCATCCCCTGCCGGGCCAGGTCTTTTGCCATCACCGAACACAGGGTGCCCCCGGCACCCGTCACCACCGCGACTTTTTGTTGAGCTTTTTTATTCGGATCGTTCGGTTTCATGCTTTCAATTTCCGTTGGGGTTGTGTCAGGCAGGTTTGTCATGCGGTATTTTCGTTACGATTAAGATTAAGATTACGATTACGATGACGAAAAATCATCGGATAGATTTCACATCAGAAGGACCAGGAGTTCATCCCGCACGGCACAAAGGTCTTTGCGAAGGAGGGGGCGTTGCGCATTGTTCATTTCCCCGTGCAATCCAATGAGGGTAAGCGCCAGGCGTTCACGGGGATGTTCGATGGCGCAGGCGATGGCATCCAACCCCATGGGATGATGCCCGATATTTTCCACAACGCCCGTTTCCCGGCATTGTGCGATTCGTTGCCATAAATTTTCCGGGGCATCATGTCCCCAATCCGCTGCGGAGGTGTGGTCGATCATTTTGTTGATTTCGGCATCCTTCAAATGCGCAACCAACACCGCGCCACTGGCGGCCTGAACCACGGGATACGGCACCCCGACCGGGGCGAGCACCGCCAGCGGAACCCGGGGCTGCCCGGCGGCGATGGTGACTTGATCCCGTCCCTGGCGCACACTTAATTTCGCGGTCATCCCCGTACGGGCGGAAAGCGCATTCAGAATCGGTCCGGCCAACGTGGCAATTTCTCGAATGACGTTCAATGGACCCAAAACCCGCAACAATCCCGTAGACACCCGGTAGCCGTTTTCCCGATCTCCCCGCACCCAACCCGCCGACTCCAGCGTTTTCAGAATCCGATAGCAGGTGGACACACTGGCCCCGACTCGGTTGGCCAAGACACTCGTCGTCAGCGGGGAGGCCTTTTCCTCGCCCAGACAGTTCATAATGCCAATCGCTTTTTCAACCGACGGGATAAAATTAGTGGATGTTGTGTTGCTCATCGTTCATATTTGAATGATTTTTATTAGGATATGAACTATATTCAGAAAAGCAAGCTGGAGATGAAAAAAAACCAAAGCAGGACGATTATACAAGAAATCCGGCAGATCATCCATTTTCTTTCGGTTTGATCTCAGCCCTTGGACGGGAGGAACTATTTCTGGTGCCACCTTCACCTTGTAACCTTTCGAACAAATAAGCTCCACGCCTCAGGATTTTATTATCTATGGGATCTCCAATGGCGGTGCCAGTGAGAATTTTGATGAAGGCACGCTCTCGTGGGACAATAGCGGATACAGTTACAGCAGCGGCCAGTCCCTGGATGACTCCGCCAACTTCTCTGACCTCGTGGATCCCGGAACCCTTACCGGGGTTACCCAAAGTGATCAGGGAGGGAGCGTCAGCTTCAATTCGTCCGCACTCGACACCTTCCTGAAAAACGACAACAACAACACCGCGACCTTTCTCGTCCGCAACATCAACGGAACCGGGAGCTTCAACGGATTTTACGCCAAAGAACATTCGAACAGCGGGGGCACCACCCTCACGGTGATCCCCGAACCCTCCACGGTGATTTTAGTGGGCCTTGGATTGATTGCGGCCCTGGGTCTGTCCCGGAAACGCAGCGTCTGATCTTTGGTCACACGTTTCGCTCCATGATCTTGCACGCCTTCTTTACAAATATCTCACGGATTCAGGATTATCATATCCGATAAATATTCAATCTGTTTTCTCTATGAATCCAAAATGAAGTCCCCTATGAAGCCTGTCTTATGAAATCCGTGAACCTTCAAAAATCGAACCGAATCTTTGTTTCGGAAGACCGCCTCCAAACTTTGCGTGAACAGGTTGCCGCTCAAGCGGCGCCCGTGTATGAAGCATGGTGTCAACTGAAAACACTGGCCGACAACGATTTGGACCGGATTCCCGACGTGCCTGCGCATTGGCACGTTCCCTGGTATTATGTCGATGCCAAGGGACACGAAACCGCCAAAAACGGCATGAGGGACGAGGCCAACCTGACCTATGCCCTGGCCCTTTGCGCCCGGGTGACCGGGGAGAACCGGTATGCCAAGACCGCCATTCGAATGCTGGATGGGTGGGTGAGCGGCATTCAAACCATGAGCATGGAGGAAGACTCGACTCTGGCTTTCTGTTGCCATTTCGTCCCCTTCATTCTCGCGGCGGATCTTTTGCGGGACGAGGGGGACTGGACGGAGGAGGCTCAGTCAGCGTTTGAGGATTTTTTGAGAGACCGCGCCCTGCCGATGAACACCATGTCCCACGATAACAATTGGGGGAACTGGGGCCTGGCGCTGGCGTCCGCCTGTGCGGCTTACCTTCGGGACGAACCGCTGCGTGACCGCTGCATCACCCGTTGGCGGACGTTTATCGAAGCGCAAATCGCCGAAGACGGGCACCTGCCCCACGAGGTGAACCGCAACGAGGGCCGGCACGGCATCTGGTATTCTCATTTCAGCCTGCTGCCGCAAACAATTGCCGCGGAACTTCTGCGCGGCGAGGATTTCGATCCCTATTCCTACACGTCGCCGTCCGGGCGCAGCCTGCGTCAGGCCTGCCTGAAACTGGCCGCCTGGGTGGAACATCCGGAAACTTTTCATTATTGGAAAGCGGATCCGTCCCGATTGGTCGCGGTGGACTATTTCAGCTACTTCGAAATTCTGAATCCCCATTGGCAGGAAGACATTCTGACCCGCTTATTGCAGAAAAAACGTCCGCTGAGCGCCCTGCATGGCGCTCCGTATCTCACGTTTACGCATGGTCTATAGGGAGTATGGCCAGCAGGCTTTGGATGTATTTGCGTGGATATGTCATTATGTACGTCTCCAGGTTGAGTTAGGTTTTCCTCCTTCCAAGATACCCCAATAAGTCAAAAGCTATCCCCGCAAAAAAAAGATATAATAAAGATATACATGAATTATATATAATTGGTATTCTTCTTCAGAAGATAATTGATCCAGTTCGTTGGCCCCCAGACCTCAATTTGAGAGCCGTAAATCGTAGAATGAATCGCAAATTCAAATGCACCCCGAAGCGGGTGCATTCACCGCAGCCCATGGCTGACGCGTCAGCGTCCGCCATGGGAAATGACACCATCGGAAAATCGGCATCCTGCAGGGATGCTTCACCCCCGGAGGTAAGGCAGCCTTTCAGGCTGCATGAATCCCCCGGGACATCCATTCCCGGGGTGCCCTCCTGCGTCGGGAACCCCGGGCTATGGTGAATGCACCCACTTCGGGGTGCGGCGA
>JBBDRC010000102.1:0-7905 GCA_040905625.1 Kiritimatiellia bacterium | reverse complement strand
AATCGACGGATAATTCCAATAATAACTTTTCTTGCTCATACCCCTACCATAGCCAAAAAATCCCGGCTGTCAACATTTTTATTTACCTGTTGCAAAATAATAATCAAATTTTATTTCGACCGGGAGGCGTACTTGTGTCACAGGGTGTTCGCATGCCTATCAACCTATGTTCACTTTTTTTAACTCTGTCGTGGAGACGTATTTCGTTTCTGATGGTTCCACTTATCTTTCTGACCACTGTTTTTTTTCACCATCGTCCAGGCATCGAAACGGAAATTTTTGTGGATCAAGAAGCGGAGTTGGGGATGATCGAGATCGAGTTGCCGGATCCGGTTCCGGATTGGCCGCTTTTTACCCACCCTACCCCGCAACGTAAGTGGCGGGAAGTGGAGAATCCGTTGGTGTTTATGGCCACGGGATCCGGCCGAATACTATCGGCTTTCTTCGGGTCCACCCGCACCAACAGCTCCGGGCGGGCGGTTTTTCATGAAGGGGTGGATATTGCTCCGCTTCAGTGGGATCGGCGGGGGCGGGCTCTGGATGAAATTTTTGCGGTTGCGGATGGAACTGTGGGTTATATCAATCGCATCGCGGGAAATTCGAGCTATGGGATCTATGTGGTGGTGGATCATCCGGATGAACTGGGTGCCGTCTACACCCTGTACTCCCACTTAGCTTCGGTACCGTCGGATCTGAAAACGGGGCAGTCTGTGGAACGCGGTCAGGTCATCGGTCAAATGGGTCACACCTCCACTCTGGGTATTCCCCCTCAACGCAGCCACTTGCACCTGGAAACGGGTCTGATGGTCAATCCGGCTTTCTCCCGCTGGTATCGCGAACAAAAGATGACTCCCAACCACGGTAATTATCACGGCTTCAATCTAACCGGATTTGATCCCATGATTTTGCTGCGAAAGTTGGCCGGCGTGGAAGAGATGCCTTTCTCCTTCAAAAGCGCGCTTGAAGAGATTCCGGCTGCCTGGCAACTGATCCTTCGCAGCCGCAATCGACCCAATTTTTTCGGGCGATATCCTCCCTTGTGGAAGGAGGACACCTACACTTCTCCCGCCATGGTGCTGGATTTGTCAGAAAACGGCATCATCCTTCAAGGTCGAAACGCCACGGACGCGGAGCTGGAGGAACTGGATTCCGCCCGGAATAAGGTGCTGTCGGTTGACACCACCGCCCTGGGTCGCAATGGAGCCGGTCTGATTGAGAGAAACAGATCAACCTGGCGATTAACCCGCCGCGGGGAACAATGGTTGGAGATTTTAATGTACGATGCGGGCTCCAACTAACAAATTTCGGGAGATTCTCCCCGCCCTCATTGCCCTTGGTTTCCTCTATTTCCCGGCCACCCGGTTTGGATTTGATCTGAATCGTACTTCGGCCATGGCCATCTGCACCGCGGCCTTTGCGGTGTATTTTGCTGACCATCGACTAAAACCCCCTACTCCATTGTCGACCCGCTGCATCATCGGCATCGCAGCTTGCGGCTTCCTGTATTTCCTCGCCCAGTCAAAGCAACTGTCCCTGATGGGCGTGGCGGTTTATATCCTGATGTCCCTGCTCTACGTATTTCCCGTTTTTCCGCAAAGAAGACGCTTGCAGGATCTCCCCCGAATCCGGGTACTCGCCATTTGTGCGGGTTGGACCGCTTTACCACTGTTGCACCATGAATTCCCTTTCAGTTGGTCCGGCGGCGGCTATCTGTCGGGTGTGGCCGGTTGTCTACTCCCCAATATCCTCTGGAGTGACTTTGCGGATGCGGACACGGACCGTTTGTCAGGACGGTTCACCTGGGCCATGACGCTGTCCCCCGCCGGCATTCAGTGGATTGTGCGAATCAGCCTTTTCGTATCCCTGCTGTGTTTTGCGGCTTCCCGCACGTACCTGATGCTGCCGCTCCCTCCGGCCTGTCTGCTGCTAGAGTCCACTTTCCGGAATCCTCGTCAGGCCGATAAAGCGGATTGGATTCTGCTTTGGCCCTTGTTGGCGGCTCAGCTTTCTTCAATATACAGTTGATGATTGGATTTCCTGTATAGACTCACATCCGGAGCCGATTTGCTCGCGAATCGCGGGTAATCGCACAGATTGCTCCGATAAAAAATGCGCAGCGTTTTTTTCAGAGATGTCCAGCGCTCGCGGCGGTCCCGATTCAAACGCGTTCTAAGTTGTGTCCACAGATGCGCCCGCACCACAATGCGCTTATCCAAGTAAGGAAACATCCGCTCGTGGGAGGTGATTTCCCCGTCCAGAAGAATCACATCTCCGCCGGGAAGCAGGTTCTCTTTGGTCGCGCTGCCTGTCAATCGGTCAAAAACCGGTTGGCGTACCGGCCCGCCGGCTTTCACATCCCGCAACACATCCTCCAACCGATCCCAATCGATCGCATCCGGGTGAGACCCGAACGGGGCGTGTTTCGGACGATTTTTCCGGGGCAATCGAAAGTCATCCAACCCCAACACCACCAGATCCGCCACATGCACCCGCAACCATTCCGCCACCCGGCTTTTCCCCGACCCTCCGGGACCGCCCACCCCCAAAATAAAGGGGCCGTCATGACATCTCACTTGTTCCTCCACCCAGTCTTTCACCCGGGAAAGGGTTTCAAGACTGACCGGATCCCACTCCGCCCTCACCGGGCCAACCAGGTCAACAACGCGGGTCCCCACTCATGGTTGGCGGCCATTCCGAATCCGTGTCCGCCCTCTGAATAGACATGCAGGTCCGCGGGCACCCCGTGATCACGGAGGGCCTGGGTCAACACCAGCGAATTCGCCACCGGAACCCCTCCGTCATTCTGGGCGTGCACGAGAAACATGCGAGGCGTATCGGGCGTCACCGCTTTTTCAATTGAAAGCCGTTCCGCAAGTTCCGGATCCGCCGGAACTCCCAACAAATTGTCGCGGGAGCCGAAATGCGACCAGGGAGCGGACAAACTCACCACCGGATAAATCAATACCGCGAAATCGGGTCTGCAGGAACATTTATCAAACGTATCCCCCGCCAAACCGGCCTCCACAGACAGTTGAGTCGAAAGGGTGCCCGCCAGATGTCCGCCCGCCGAAAATCCCATCACCCCCACATGTTCCGTCGACAGCCCATGCTCATCCGCAAACGCACGCAACCTCCGCAATCCCCGCTGGGCATCCACCAACGGAACCGGATGACGCTGCGGAGCATGCCGATACTCCAACACCGCCGCCGCGATGCCGTGCGCGTTCAAATACTGTGCGGGACGATGCCCTTCCTTGGCAGAACTAAGTCCGCCATACCCCCCGCCCGGCAAAATCAACACGGACTGACCCGTCCGATATTCCTCGCTGGGCAGATAGACCGTCAGACGGGGCAACTCCCCGTCCTCCGGGCCGGAAAAGGGAACCTCTCCCGACGGCCAAAGCGATACGATTTCAGGAAGGTTGACAGATGGCGCGGTGTTCATGCATTCTCTAAAAGTTTGTCGAATTCCCCGCTCTCTATCATCGGTTCCAGTTTTTTCCATCCCGCGATGTGCGTTCCATTGATAAAAATTTGCGGCACAAAATCGACATCGCCGGCCCGGCGTTTCATTTCCTCCACGTTCGGTCCCGGAATCCAATCATCTTTCTCTTTGTCATAGCCGATACCATAGGCCGTAAAATCGAGCCTCCGGTCACGGAAAAAATCAAGTGCTTTGTGGCAAAGCCCGCAGACTTCAGAGTAATAGATTTCAATTGCTGGTTTTGTCATTTGGTTCTCCCGGTTTTGCAAATCAATAAGTTCTTTAATGGAAGTTTCTTCGCAACGTGAAGAGGCACGAAGCTCCCGGAATTCCTCCACAAGACTCTCGTTCTTCTCCATTGAAGCTTTCACCATACGATATGGTGTACCGGGAACCTCGCGGGTGTCAACGGTAGAAAAGCCGGTTTTTTGAAGCAATTCCGTCAGCCGTTCAGACGTGTAGACCCGGGATTCGGGCCGCATCAGCATCATATTCAACTGAAAAAGCGCGGAATACGCGGGGCGGCTCCGGTCCGGATCCAGCATCAGATCCACCACCACCAGTACCCCGTCGGATTTCAGGGCCTGTTTCATCTTTCCGAGCAGCGCCTCTATCCCCGATTCCGGCTCCTGATGCAGCGCTCCACAGTACAAAATCATATCCTGCTCCTCCGGGAAATCCATCCGGTGATAATCCCCTCCCATGAACCGAATGCGTTCCGCAGCCGGATTTCCGGCATGAATCATCCTTGCCGCCTCCACCACCGGCGGCAGATCCAGAACCGTAATGTGCAGACTGTCATCCCGCTCCGCCAGTTTCAGACTGAACGTCCCCGGTCCCCCGCCCACATCCAGCACCCGGGCACCCGCCTTGGGCGTAAGCATCGGCATCAATCCCCGCGCCATCAGCCCCGCCCGACTGTGCATTCCCTCCACGAACCGACGGGTTTTATCGGGATCTTTGCCTAAATGGGGATTCTCCGGAAGCACCGGCTCCCCCGAGCGTATACACTCCGGCAATTTCAACCACAATTTCGCCAAATCCAGATTGAAGCGGAAGGCCCCCAGCATATTTTCGGGCGATGCCGGATCCAGAAACGGTTTTTGCTCCGGATCCACTTCGTAGCCGGCATCCGATTTCCCCAGCAATCCCAACCCGCATAAACTGTTCAACAACGCCTCCATATGCATCTCCGAAGCGGGCACGGCTTCCGCCAATGCAGCCAACTCCACCGGTCCGCCGGCCAGTTTATGGAAAAGTCCCAGTTCCACGGCGGCTCCCAAGGCAAACGATTGCCAATATCCCGACGCTAAATCCACAATATCCACGGTTGTTGCCATAAAAATCCTTCAAAAGTAGAAAAACGATTAAATAATGCACACCATAGCTTGCGTCAAGAGCTGTTCTGAACTATATAGTCAGGAACTATGGAATTACATCAACTACGCTACTTCATCGCCGTCTCCGAAACCGGGTCCTTCAGCCGGGGCGCGGAGCGTTGCGGAATCACCCAGCCCTCCCTCAGCCAGCAGATCCTTAAATTGGAAAGTGAACTGGGTCAACGCCTGTTCGACCGACTCGGACGCAGCGTGCAGATGACACCCTCCGGCCGCATACTGCTGCCGCGCGCCCAGCGCATTCTGGCCGAAGTCAATTCCGCCTCCAACGCCGTGCAGCAGGACGTGGATCAGGGCAAAGGCAGCCTCACCATCGGTGCCATTCCCACCATCGCCCCCTTCCTGCTGCCCGAAGCCCTCAGCGAACTCCGCAAACGCTTCCCTGACTCCGAACTGCAGATCCGCGAAGACACCACTGACAATCTGGTTCGAATGCTGGTGCGGGCTGAAATCGACTGCGCCATTATGAGTCCTCCCGTCGTGGAGCCTCACCTGAAGCAGGAAAACCTCTTTACCGAAGACCTGTTCGCTCTGTTGCCCAAAAAGCATCCGCTGGCCGCCACCGGAGAACTGAAAGTCAGCATGCTGGACGGTCAGGACGCCATCGTCCTGCAGCCCATGCACTGCCTCAGTTCGCAGGTCGATGCCTTCTGCAACGAAGCCAATGTCTCCCGCAACGTCAGTTGCACCACCAGCCAGCTCTCCACCCTCTACAATCTGGTCGCGCTGGGAATGGGCCTGAGCCTGGTTCCGGAAATGTTCGTCAAAAAAGCCCCCTCCGGCCCCTGCGTGATCAAGAATTTCAGCGGGAAAGTGCCCAAACGCACCATTTCCATGTACTGGCACAGCGCCCGGGTCCGCAATCCGCTGGGTGAATTCCTCTCCGACATCGTCAAGAGCCAACACCGCTAAACCGAAGCCGTCCCCATGCCGTCCAAACCCAAAGTGGACCCGGGATGGCTGCAGCTTCAGCGCGAACGTTTCGGATCCCATTACCGCTACATCCCCCCGGCCAATATCCGGCAGGCGGGGGATTTGATACCAGGCGTGCTCAAAAAAATGGGACTCGAATCCGAGTCCAGGCTCTCCGACATCTCCAAATGCTGGGAAGACATCGCCGGCACCACCAACGCCGCCCACTCCCGGCCCGGACGCTGGGAGAAAGGCGTGCTCACAATCTATGTCGACCACCACGTGTGGCTCTCGGAACTGAAACGGGTCGCCTCCGCTTCCATTCTGAAGCGCCTGCAGGAGCGTATGGGAAAAGCCGCCGTCCGCCAACTCCGCTTTGAAATGGACCCCGATCTCTAATAAACCTTTTTCCCTGTCGCAGACTCTATCCGCAACCGACTAACAACCCATCTTAATCGTAATCCTACGCGTAATCGTAATCAATAACCCAAGTCATGATTTTCGATTAGGATTACGAGAACGATTAGGATTACGAACTGTAAAACACTATAGCGTATCATTTTTCGCGAAAATACGCTTTTTTGTATCACCTTTATCCACACGACTCTAAGGACTGCCTATGACACCACTCGACCCCGCCCGCGCCGAACAAACCCTCCTGGATCTGCTGACCATTCCCGGTCTCAGCGGACGCGAACGCCAGATCGCGGACGCGCTCATACAACGCCTGACCGATGCCGGATGCGATCCCGCCTGGATCATGGAGGACGACGCCCACACCCGCATCCCCCGCGACTTTGAGATGGGCAATCTCATCGTGAAACTGCCCGGCACCGTTCCAGGACCCCGCCTGATGTTTTCAGGACATATGGACACCGTTCCCCTGGTGCGGGGATGCGTGCCCAAACGGGACGGACGCCGTTTCGTCTCCGAAGGAGACACCGCACTGGGAGCCGACAACCGCACCGCCTGCGCCGCCATCCTCACCCTCGCCGAAACCCTGCTGAAACACAAGCTCCCCCACCCTCCGATCACCCTGCTGTTCACCGTGGGCGAAGAAATCGGCCTCTGGGGGGCCAAAGAGGCGCAAATGGAGGACCTTGGTCACCCCGCGATGGGATTTAACATCGACTCCGGCGACCCCGAACTCGCCATCATCGGCGCCATCGGCGCCCACCGCTGGCAGGTCGATATCAAAGGCATCTCCGCCCACGCCGGAGTTCACCCCGAGCACGGGGTCTCCGCAGCCCTCATCGCGGCCCGGGCCATCGCCGACATCTCCGCCAAAGGCTTTTTCGGCCTCATCCAAAAAGACGGAAAAACAGGCACCAGCAATATCGGGTCCCTTCAGGGCGGCGAAGCCAGTAATCAGGTAACCGATCACATACACGTCACCGGCGAATCCCGCAGCCACCATCCCGATTTTCTGCGCGAAATCACCGACAGCATTCAGGCGAGTTTTGAACAGGCCGCCGCCTCCGTCACCAACCATGCGGGCAAAGCCGGAACGATCATTTTTCATCGGCAGGAGGATTACCACGCCTTCCGCATCTCCGAAACCGCCCCCGTGGTGGAGGCCACCCTCCGGGCGCTGAAAATACTCGGCCGCGACGGTAAAACCCACATCACCAACGGCGGGCTCGATGCCAACTTCCTCAACGTCAAAGGCATCCCCACCGTCACCCTCGGCGCCGGACAGCACAACCCCCACACCGTGGATGAATACGCCGACCTCGACGAATACCTCTGCTGCTGCAATCTGCTTCTACAGATTGTTGCGGATGTGGTGGAATGAGCTAGACCCCATTCGAAAAGGGTAACTTCCGGAATGATACTTATTTTGACGGCAAGATGAATCGTTCCGATCTCCCCGCAAGCGGGAAGATCGGTGGTTGAGGGGGGGCGGTAACAGAAAGTGGATCATTGCGTTATCCGCGCCGCGTGAGCCACGTGCCGCGGCAACGCGGCCATCGTGGTAAACGCGAAGACCGCTTTAAAATCAACCTTAAACTCCTAATCCTTTTGGGATGCGAACATAGCCGTCATCCATGGGTATGGCGGCGGGGGCGCCGCGTGCTGTGAGTGGCGCACGTGTCTGACGAAGCCTTGGCG
>JBBDRC010000101.1:7642-7922 GCA_040905625.1 Kiritimatiellia bacterium | reverse complement strand
CTCCACTCACTCATCCCCCACCCTCCAGCAGATTTGTGGAAAATAAAGGAGCGCGGACACTCCTGTCCGCCTTTCGAAAAGCGTTTATGCGGACAGGAGTGTCCGCGCTCCTTTTTGCACTCATGCGTTTCCTCCTGCCAGTTTGACAGATAAAATGGCAGGAATCCTCGTTTCCGGCGATTCGGGAGTCGCTATCCCGCAATTTTACGGGATAAATTGCGGGATAGGCGGAAAATCGAGGTTTGGTGGTAGAAAAAAAGGAGCGCGGACACTCCTGTCC
>JBBDRC010000101.1:0-7632 GCA_040905625.1 Kiritimatiellia bacterium | reverse complement strand
TTTTCCGCTATACGTGGGTTTGGAGAGTGGATGCGGACAGGAGTGTCCGCGCTCCTTTTTTCGCTCCGTTTTTTGCTTCGGTGTGCGTTTTCTTCGTTTTCCGAGCGTCGGAAGGGGTGAAAAAAAGTTTTCCGACCGTCGGAAAGAGGGGATTTTGCGGACAAGAGTGTCCGCGCTCCGTTTCGCACTCACGCCTTTCCTCCCTTCCGCTTGAGATCCTTCTCCAGATCCTCAATCGTCTTCAAATCTTCCGCATCCGCGTCCAGGGCTTCCTGTTTTCGCCGACGGGTATCGAAATCATCATAGCGTTCGCCGGCGAGGGTTTTCATGGCTTCATGGCTCACGCTGCCGGGTCCATCGAGAAGAGGCTGATCATTTCCGGCAAGCATGCGGTCCACGCAGTTGCGCCAGTAATCGAGCGTAAGCACTTTCTGCTGTTTGGCACGGAGTTCGGCCTGTTCCAGAAAGATGACCACCAGGCGGTTGAGGGTATCCACCTCATCCTCGGTGAGGTAGTTTTTGGCAATCAAAACATCGTGTTTCCGCACCCGGGAACCGCTCCAAGTGCTGAGGGCCATATGGGGCTGTCCGGGATCGGCACGCGCCACAATCAGCTCGGCCGCGGTGTGCCGGGTAGCAGCATAGAGGAGTTTGTTCTGCACTTCGGCAAAGAAGAGCCGGGTTTCCTGCTCGCGGGTCTGATAATCACTGCTAAGCGCAAAAAGATCCCGTACTTTCTGATAAAAGCGTTTTTCCGAGGCCCGGATTTCACGGATGCGGGCGAGCAGTTCGTCAAAGTAGTCCCAGCCCCCGGGATGCTTCAGACGTTCGTCGTCCATCACAAAGCCTTTGACGATGAGTTCGCGCAATTGGGTATTGGCCCATTTACGAAACTGTGTGCCCTGAGGGGATTTAACCCGAAATCCCACCGCCAAAATGGCTTCGAGATTGTAGTAAGCAACCCTGTAGGATTTACCGTCTGCGGCAGTTGTCCGGAAATTCCGGACGACTGAATCCGCATCCAATTCCCCCTCATTAAAGAGATTTTGAAGATGCTCGCTGACCGTTTTCTTAGACCGGTTAAAAAGCTCCGCCATCAAAGCCTGAGAAAGCCAGATCGTTTCATCGACCAGGCGGCATTCCACTTGAGTCTGACCATCCTCGGTCTGATAAAGAATAAATTGTCCTGTAAATTCCTCACTCATTTCCCACCCTCCTGCCGAATTTTTGCGGGATAAATTGCGGGATAGGCGGGAAATTTACCGTTTACTCCCGCTCTCTCGCCATTTTGGCGAGGGAAATGGCGAGAGGAGTCTTTTTTAAGAATATCATCACCTCTCTCTCGCCATTTTGGCGAGAGAAATGGCGAGAGCGATATGGAATCTGAGAAATAGGTCATGGTTGCAGCACCCGGTATCGAGTCGCACTGCCCGAGCCTTCTTTCTTCAGCAACCCAAGGTCTATGAAGGAATTGAAATGATTGAGCACGGTACGCCTGGGGATTTTCAATTGAGATTCGTAATCTGAGGCCGTGACCGTCTCAAAACCAGTCAACCATTCCCACCCTTCACGCTCGGAGTCACTGAGTTCGTCCAGCATCTCTTTCGGCAAAGCGTGAAGCGCGGCCTCCGGAGTACGGTAAATGGTCAGATCGAGGTAGGGTTCCCGGAAGCTGTAAGTTGGCAGGGGAAGGCCCGCTTCCCGGGCACGGGTGCGTAGAGATTTCAGCCCGAGGCCCCGCTCCTCCGCCAGTTCCATGGTGCTGAACACCGCGTGCAGACGGGGGTTACGGCTGACCATGGGGGCGGTGAAGTTCTGTAGATCCTCCAGGGTGATGGGGGGCATGGGCGCGCCGGGGCTGCGGATGACCACTTTGTCCTCCTCCGCCAGAAACTGGATTTTCGCGCCCTCCATGTCATAGTCCCTATGCATGATGGCGTTGACCAGACCCTCGCGCACCATTTCGTAAAACGGCTCCTGGATTTTTCCCCGCCGGGCGGTGCTGCGGTCGATCTCATCCGGAAGCTTGCCGCGCAGCCATTTCAACACTTTTTCGGGCGCCAGCGACATCGGTCCGTCAAAATTCTCCAGCTCGTCTCCGGTGGGACGCTCGAAGGTGGCCAGCACCCCCGCCTGGGGAAAGACATCGCGGGGATCCTTTCCAAACAACAGAAACGCGAATCCGGTGGGCAGGAGACCCTGATCGTCTGTTTCGTGGAGAAGGCCTTGATACAGCAGTCTCCGATGAAACAGGGCTTCATCTCCGCCATTCCCTTTCAATAGAAAACTTTTGTAGGCCTCCAACGCGCCGGCATCCAGATCCTGCAACGAAACCAGGGGGGCGGGCCGGTCATGCGGCAGGGGAGGCAATGTGGTGGCTTGCTCCTCTTCCGCAGCTTTGACCAGAGCCTGCTCAAAAAAAGCCCGATTCTCCAGGTTTATTTCCTCCTGAAACTCCCGGTCAAAGGGAATCACCTCCACCCCATGCTCTTTCAGGTATCTCAGTCCTTCACCTGCCACTCTCGGATGCGGGTCCTCCCTGCCATAGTACACCTTTTTAATCCGGGCGTTGGTAATGCGCCGCGCGCACCCGATTTTAGGAGGATTCCGCGCATCCGGCCCACAGGGCTCCAGGGTTGCAAATAGCACACAACTGCTCAGATCCTCGTCCCCGTGTTTGCGTTCAATCAGGGTGTATTCCGCATGATCCCCCTCCCGGAGTTCTCCACGGGAGGCGGTGTCCGTGCGTCCGTCCGGCCACCACAAAACAGCCCCGACTTTTGGCGGTACCGCATCATCGTCGCGCGTTTCCCTTATGGAAGCCTTCATAACCTTGACAGCTTTCTCCATGAGAGTCCTTGGATCAAATGGTATTTTCTTCGGCATACGTTAAATCCTTAGACCCCAACTTTCTTTTGAAGCTCTGACAAAATCGGAGCGAAAGAAAGGGTCGTAACCTTTCTGGTAGAAGCGGTTTTCAGAAGTTTGAACCTCGCGTTTTCTTTCGATTTGAGCTGTCAATGAATCCTTGACAGTTGCCTCATCGACCAGCTCGCCGTCGTAAAGAATAAGATCACTCATCTTTCACCCACCTCCCTTTTTGCCCCCTCGGTACAAAAATTTGCACCAAGTCCACATCCAAAGCATGTCCGGCACGTACCAACATGTCGACAGTAAGATTGCCATCGCCACACAGTAGATCCGTGACCCGGGAAGTGGCTACGTTCATGCGTTTGGCAAGTTCAGCTTTACTGATCCCTTGTTGTTTCATTTGATGCAGGAGCTGGTCCAACACAAACATTGTGCGATACTCAATTTCCCCTTCGACACTCCCAACCGCTTTTGCAACAGCTTTGGCTAGCGGATTAGGCTGTTTTGAATAGGTGATTTTCATAGAATACATGTGTATAACACCATCGGCTCAATGTCGAACATGGAATTGCTGTTTTCTGTGTTTTTTGTGTATTTTGTGGTTGATAGAGGTACACTGTCAGTTGGTTCCTTTGAGTCAAAAAGCCAGGTAGTATGTGGAATCACCTTCAATAGCCGATTTGTTTGAGAATCTTTCGTAATTCAGCATCGGTTTCCTTGGCCGCCGCCTCAACTTCATCCAGTTCCGCGAGGATTTCCGGGATGGGGCGGTAGGTTTCGGCGTCGCTGGTGTGAATGTAGCGGCTGGGGGAAAGGTTGTAGTCGTTTTTCTTCAACTCCGCATGATCGACGATCCGGCTGAGTTTGTCTTCCTCTTTCCAGCCCAGCAGGGTGTCGGCAATGTGTGCAATCCCGGCATCCGGTATAAAGTTCTTGGGATCGCCTTTTTCAAAGATCTGACTGGCATTCACCAGCAGCACTTTCCCTTTACGCGCTTTCGCCTTGGCCCGGTTCAAAAACAGCACAATTCCCGGCGCGGTGGTGTTATAAAAGAGGTTCTCGGGCAGATAAAGCACGCTTTCAATCAGATCCTGATCCACAAACCACTGCCGCACATCCCGCTCTTTGCTGGTCCCCGCATTGCCGGAGCCGCGGGAGGCCGCGCCGGTATCGAGCACCACCGCGGCCTGGCCCCGGGCGTTGAGGCTGGCATGCATATGCTGCACCCAGCCCCAGTCGGCCGAGGATTTACCCGGAAAACCGGCACCGGCGGGAAAACGCCCCAGTTCGTCGGCATCGTAGTCCGCTTCCGTGAACCAGTTCTGATTCCACATGGGGTTGGCAATCACCCGGTCAAAGGTGCGCAGCTTCCCCTGTTTGCGGAATTTGGGATTCTTGAAAGTGTCCCCAATCTCAATCTCCCCCTCCATGTCGTGAATGATCATGTTCATATTGGCCATGGCCCAGGTTTCGGAGGTGTACTCCTGTCCGAATAGTTTGAGCGGAGCGCGGACATTTATCCGCTGGGGCGGACTCCTGTCTGCTTTGCTTTTCCCTGAATTGCGGACAGAAGTGTCCGCGCTCCTTTCCTCCATCGCCACTTCGCATTTGACCAGCAGTCCACCGGATCCACAACAGGGATCATAAATTTCCATTCCCGGCTCGGGAGCCAATACCCGGGACATGATGATACCGACTTCCGGGGGTGTATAAAACTCGCCGGCGCTCTGCCCCCCGCCCTCCGCGAATTTGCGGATCAGGTATTCGTAACTTTTGCCAATAATATCGGCCTCCACATCCTCCAGTCCCAGCCGTTTGGTGCTGATGGCCTCGATCAGATTGGACAGCCGGTCGTCATCAATATCCCGCTGACCATGGGTGGTGGCATTGAAATCGACGCGGTCAATGATTCCCTGCAGTAACTGATTTTCCCTGGCAATCGCCCGCATGTGGGTGGTGACGCCCTCGCCGATCTTGTCCGAGAGCTTGCGAATAACCGACCAGACCGGCTGTTCGGGATCTTCAGGCACTAAAGGTAAATAAAACCGAACCAGTTTGGGATCGGCTTTGACCAGCTTGAACGCCTTCTTGCGCGATCCCACCTTCGCCGCGATGCGGTTCAGCTCATCATCGAACACATCGCACAAGCGTTTTGTAAAAATCAGCGGCAGAATATAGTCTTTATATTTCGGCGCATCCTTGGCTCCACGAATGGAGCATGCCGCATCCCAGATCCAGGATTCGAGTGTCTTATTTTTACTGATCGATTTTTTAGTTTTTGTGGCCATGGGAATTCGGAATTTCGCGCCACCTAACCCTATGAATGCAAAATCCGCAAATCAAAACCACTTTGATTGGTGGGGCGGCCGTGACAAGAAAAAAAACCGCGGGTTGTGAAAGACGCAGTCGGATTCAACCAGCCATTACGGATTTTTTTCATCATTGGAATTGATCTTGACCGTCGATTCATCCACATAGGGGGCCTTATGAAAACCTCTTTTTGGAAAATGCACGGTGCCGGCAATGATTTCATCCTCATTGACGACCGCAAACAAACCTTTCCCGATCAGGACCATCCCCTGATCCATCGTCTCGCCACCCCGAAATACGGGGTGGGCTCGGAAGGGGTGATCCTGATTCAACCTTCGGAAACCGCTGATTTCCGCATGCGCTTTTATAATCCGGACGGAAATGAGGTGGAAATGTGCGGAAACGGCGCCCGCTGCGTCGCCCGCCTCGCCCACGAAATCGGGGTCGCGCCCAAATCCATGACGTTTGATACCGTGGCCGGTCTTATTTCCGCCGAAGTCCTGGACGGCGACCAAATCCGACTCACCATGACACCCCCAACCGGACTGGACCTGAATGCGGAACTGGAGGTCCAGGGCCAATCCATGCCTTACCATTTCGTCAACAGCGGCGTCCCCCACGTGGTCATCGAAGTGGAGGATGTGCAGAACATCGAAATCGCCACCATCGGCGCCGCCATCCGTTATCATGATCATTTCAAGCCCAAAGGCACCAACGTCAACTTCATCCAAATCACCGGACCCGACAGCCTGACCGTGCGCACCTACGAACGCGGAGTGGAGGCGGAAACCCTCGCCTGCGGCACCGGCATGGTGGCATGCGGCCTGGTGGCCGGCTCCCTGGGCCGCGTCTCCACCCCGGTTCAGATCACCTGCGCTTCGGGTGACGTGTTGGACGTGAATTATCAGACCACTCCCGACGGACCGCAACAGGTGACCCTCACCGGCCCCGCCGTGCATGTGTTTGAAGGTCAAATCGATCTCTAACGCATGTTAGTCTCAATCGCGGATCTCCGAAAGTGGACCTCCCCCCGTTATTACCAGGAGGGCGAAGCCTGGTTTGAAGCGGGCAAAGTGGAGCATTACACCGAAAAAGACGGTGAGTTCGAAGGACGCATCTCCATTCGGGACCGCTCCCAAATCTGTCGGTTCAAGCTGGACGCGCAGGGACTTCCCCATAATGAGTGCCCCTGCCGGGTCAATCGCGTGGAGGGAATGATCTGCGGCCACGTTATCGCCATCATGCTGGCCTGGCGGGCGGAACATGCGGATCCCCTGGAGGAGCGCAGGGCCCGCATTGACCAAATTCTGCAAATCGAACCTGAACGCCGCCAACACACCCGGCGCCTGGGTGAATCCGGGGTCGAAACCCGCCTGCACCTGAGCCTGCGCCGAAACTGGACGGAGGAACTCCTCAAGGGGGAGATTCACCTCATCCCCTCTTTTGAACTGGAGGGCCGAATCCGCCGTCCGGATCAACTGCATCCCGGACAGGTCCTTAAACTCTCGGAATCCGATCAGCGAATGCTGGCCCTGCTGGAGGAAATCAACGGTAAGCCACTCGATCCCGTTTTTCCGGTAACAACTGCCGATTTTGCTCAAATCCTGGATTTTCGCGCTCCGGATTCCCTGAAAGTGCTGGAATCGCCCGGCCCCCTTCAGCTTCATTCGAAACCGGTCCTGCCTTTGTTAACCGTGGATCTGGACCGAAAAAGCGGCGAACTGTTGGTGACCCTGAAAATGGACCTGCCCCATCCGCCTCCGGCCGGAAGCTCTCCGCTGCTGGTGCTGGCACCCCGCAGCGGCTGGGTCATCTCCGGTCAGTACGCCTGGCCGCTGGAGGCGGTTCCCCCCGCCGAATTGCGCGGCCTGTGCTCGGGCACCGTTCGCATTCCCCGCAGCCGGGTGATGCGGTTTCTGAAAGAGGACCTCCCTGAATTGGAAAACCGCCTGTTGGTGGACAACCGGGTGCCCGACGATGCCTTCACCACCACCTCCGTCTGCCCGCCCTTTCATCTGCGTCTCAAGGGTGGTCTGCAATTTATCAGCGGTGTGTTGCACGCCCGATACGGGGAGGTGGAGGTGTTGGCGGGCGGACCGGACCCGGATAAAGTGTGCAGCATCCCCGATCCTGAAGACCCGTTGGCTTACGGCGGACGCAACCCGGAGGCGGAAGCCAATGCCCTGGCCCGTTTGCAAAAATGGGGATTCGCCGCCTCCTCCGGAGACCGCCTGGGCACCATAGAGGGCCAGACATCCATCCTGAATGTACTGTCCCGCGTCCGCTTCGAACTGGAACCGCTGGGCTGGGAGGTGGAACTGAACGGAAATCTCGAAAGCATTGCCGCTAAAGCGGGAATATTGCTGGCCCGAATAGATTTTCAGCAGGCCGACACCCCGGACTGGTTTCAAATGAACCTCACCCTTCGCGAAACCGGAGGCGAAACCCTCA
>JBBDRC010000100.1:0-7975 GCA_040905625.1 Kiritimatiellia bacterium | reverse complement strand
TTCCCAGTCCCGCCGTGCAGGCCCCGTTTTTCACAAACAGGGTGCTGTCGAGCGCCTTGGCCATGTAAGTCATGTGCTCGACGTTCAGGGTGTGGATCATGGAGGAATGCTTATATCCATGCTCGCTTTCTTTGGCCAGTTTCACCGCCTCCTGAATGTCCCGAACCCGGATCACCGGCACCATCGGCATCATTTGCTCTTCTTCGACGAAGAGATGATCCTGATCCGTTTCGGCAAACAGTAATTCGGTTCCCTGCGGGATACTGCGTCCGGCAATCTTGGCCAGCATCTCCGGGGAGGCCCCCACCAACGCCCGGTTCACCGCCGCTTTGGAACAGCCGCCCCCGCCGTCCGTGATATTAAACGCCTCGGCGGTAAGCGCTTTCAACTCGCGGTCATTCAATTGCACCGCGCCGGCGCGTTTGAAGGATTCCAGGAACTGACTGTAGACCTTGTCCAACACGTAGATTTGCTTCTCACCGATGCAGAGCAAATTGTTGTCAAAGGATGCGCCGAAAATAATGTCGCGGGCGGCTTTGTCCAGCCGGGCGGATTCATCCACCACAACCGGGGGATTGCCGGGGCCGGCGCAGATCGCGCGTTTACCGCTGGCCATCGCCGCCTGCACCACTCCTGGGCCGCCAGTGATCACCAGCAGGTTCACATCCGGACTGGCGCACAGCTCATTAAAGCTGTCCAGGGTCGGTTCTTCAATAATGGTGATGATGTTCGAAATCCCCAGTTCACGCTCAATTTCCGCATTGAAGGTCCGCACCGCGGTCGCCGCGCATTTGGCACCGCCGGGATGAGCATTGAACACCACCGTGTTTCCGGCGGCCACAATATTGATCACATTGCAGGCCAGAGTCGGAATGGAATGGGTGACCGGAGTGATCGCGCCCACCACGCCGAAGGGGGTGTTCTCCTCCATGGAAATACCGTGATCCCCGGACATGCCGTAGGGCCGCAGCCATTCCACACCCGGGAGATTTTGAATTCCCTGCAGTTTGGCGATTTTGTGATCCAGACGGCCAATTTTGGTTTCGGCGAATTCCAGCTTGCCCCATTCCTCATCTTTAGCGGTGCAGATCCGTTTCACCAGTTCCACCACTTTCACCCGGCCCTCAATTCCTTTCCCGCGCAATTGCTCAAAGGCAATCCGGGCCGCCGCGGCGGCCGAATTCGCGTCCGGGAATACCCCGAGATTTCCGGCGGTCCCCTTACGGCATCCGCAGGAGGCGGAGGATCCGGAGGCTGTCGGGCCCTTGCGGAGATTCTGCAACACTTCTTCCACAATGCTGCGCACCAGTTCTTCATTTACTTGTTTTTGCATATCGTTTCCCGCCGCGTCGAAGCGGCATTAGTCGGAGGATTTAAAAATATTGCGGCCGAGCACATCCACGGAATCCACAATTCCGGTGACGGCCGCGTCGATCGGACAGGGGGAGAGGCCCTTGACTTTGCGGGCCGAGCTGCCCTGCACAAACATCACCAGTTCCCCCACCCCGGCACCGACGGAATCGACGGCCACCACGGTGTTGGCTCCGGCCCGCAATTGGGCCGGATTCTCCTCGTCCACCAGCATCGGACGCAGGATGAGGAGCTTTCGCCCCTGCATCGCCTCGTCCTTTTTGCTGGAGACGACCTGACCGATCACACGTGCCAGAAACATCGCTTACTTCTTGGCTGCGGCGGTTGCGCGGGGCAGGATCGCCGCCACTTCGTCATGCGGACGCGGAATGACCTGCATGCTCACGACTTCACCGATTTCGGAGGCCGCCTGGGTGCCGACTTCAATCGATGCCTTCACCGCCGCCACATCGCCTTCGATCATCGCGGAACAGAGGCCGCTGCCCACATTTTTCATGGGGCCGACCAGGGTGACGTCCGCCGCTTTCAACATTGCGTCGGTTCCGGAGACCAGACAGGCCAGTCCTTTCGTTTCGAGTATTCCTAATGCTTTTTGTGCCATGGTGTTGTTCCTTTGGTAGGGTTGTTATGTTTAGAAGTTAGAAGTTAGAGGTCAGAAGTTAGAGGGGAGAAGTCTGGGAGAGAGGTCAGAGTTTAGAGTTTAGAAGTCAGGGGGTTGCTCATACTCGTAATCGTTCTCGTAATCATAATCGATGTTCCAAGCTCGATTAGGATTAAGATTAGGATTACGATTATGGATTTCTGTCATAGTAGCCTATCCTCTGACCTCTGCACTCTGACCTCTTCCGACTCTCTGACCTCTACACTCTGACCGCTAATAATAAGTCTTTTGGTTTCCCGGGCCACCACCAACTCCTCATTGGTGGGGATCACCCAGACCTGGATCCGGGAGTCGCCGGCGTGAATCGGGCCTTCGCTGTGTAAATCGTTATTGCGGGCGGGATCGATCCTGAGTCCCAGATCCTGCAGGCCCGCGCACACCGCTTCACGGAGCCAGGGGTTGTGTTCGCCGATTCCGGCGGTGAACACCAGCGCATCCAGTCCGCCCATTTTGAACATGTAGTTTCCGATGTAGCTTCTAGTCGCATCCACCAGCACCTCAATCGCGAGTTGCGCGTCGGCATTGCCCGCGTCTGCGGCAGCTTTGATATCCCGCAGGTCGTTGCTGACCCCTGATAGTCCCAGCAGGCCCCCTTCCTTGTTCATCTGCCGCACCGCCTCCTCCACAGGGATGCCCAACTTGGTCATAGCGTAGGGAAGCGCATTGGAATCGAGATCGCCCACCCGGTTGTTCTGAGGCAGACCGGACTGCGGGCTCAGTCCCATGCTGGTGCCGACGGCCACCCCGCTGAGGGTGCCGGTCACCGAACTGCTGCCCCCCAGATGGCAGGACACCATCCGGAACGGAATCGCCGGCGCGTCTCCGGGGCCTTTGATATAGAGATTCCGAACCCGCTCCGCCACATCCGGGCGGTCCATCAATTCCGCCGCCCGCTCCGCCACGAACTTGTGACTGGCCCCGTGGAAGCCAAGCCGCTCAATTCCCAAATCCCGCCAGCTTTGGGGCAGGGCGTAGGTGCGGGCGGCCTTTGGCACCCACTGATAGAACGCGGTTTCAAACAGGGCCACCCGCTGAATCGACGGATAGGTGTCCCGAAAATAGCGGATGCTCGCCGCGTAAGGCGGATTGTGCGCAGGCGCGATCTCTTTGAAATCGTCCAGCGCCTTCAGTGCCCGGTCGTCCGCGGGCACGCAGCCGGAAAGATCTTTTCCCAGCACCGTTTTGAAGCCCACCGCGTCCAGGTCCTCGACGGAGGCGAGATGTCCCTCCTCCACCAACATCCGGAGGCTGGTCTCGATCGCCTGACCGTGATCGGTCACCCGCTCCAGACCGCCTTCCGCCAACACGCGCTCCGCCGCACCGTCCATATCAAACAGACGGTACTTAAACGAGGTGGAGCCGATGTTGGCGGCGAGGATTTTCATCGAGGATCCGTTCAGCCGATGTAAGAGCCGAGACCGCTGAGGTCATCGTGCGGACGCGGAATCACCTGCACCGATTTCACGGTGCCGATTTGCGAAGCGGATTCCGCTCCCACTTCCACCGCCGCTTTCACCGCCGCCACATCGCCGTGGAAAAATCCGGTGACCAGACCGCTGCCGACTTTTTCCCAGCCGGACATGGTAACGTCCGCCGCTTTCAATGCCGCGTCCGCCGCTTCCATCAAGGTGGTCAATCCCACCGTTTCAATCATACCTAATGCTTGTTTTGCCATAATAAGGTTCCTTTCGTTTTACAGTCCAAATTGTTTCACGAGATCCGGATGCGGTCTCGGAATGACATGCGAGGCGACCAGTTCGCCCACACGGGAGGCCGCTTCGGCGCCGGCTTCCACCGCCGCTTTCACGCTGCCCACATCGCCTTTGACGGTAATGGTAATGTAACCACCGCCAATCGGGATTTGCTTTGCCAGCTTCACGCCGGCGGCTTTGACCATGGCATCACTGGCTTCAATGCTGCCGGCCAGACCTTTGGTTTCGATAATTCCCAGGGAATCACTCATGTTATTTTCCTCTTCGTTACAGGTTCAATCCCGCGACTGCGGGATCAGGGTTTAGGGTTTCACTTACAATTTTAAAAGTTCGCAGGGGGTGTCCGGACGCAGATTGCAGGCATTGCCCTCGTCCGTGTCGATGTGAATTTCCAGTTTGATGCCTTCTCCGACCCGGACCTGAATCCGGTCGAAGCACATGGCCAGCGGCCCGCCCACTTTCAGCCGCATCATCTCCCCGTTCTTCACTCCGTAAAATTCCGCGTCCGCCGGACTCATGTGCACATGGGGTGCCGCGCGGATAATGCCCTCCTCCAGCTCCAGGGTTCCGTTTGGCCCCATAATCAGTCCCGGCGCACTCCCCTTCACATCCCCCGAAATCCGGGTCGGCACATTCTGAATGCCCAGCGCGATCGCATCCGTATAAGCCAGTTCCACCTGGTTCACATCCCGGCAGGGCCCCAGAATGCGCAGATTCGAAATTACCCGGCTCCGCGGTCCCACCAGAGTGATCAGTTCCTCCGCCGCGAAGTACCCGTCCTGATACAGCCACTTTTTCGGAGTCAGAGTGTGGCCCGCCCCGAACAATTTCTCCACCGCCTCCTGCGTCAAATGCGCATGCCGCGCGCTCACATTCACCAACAACGGATTCGGCGCATTCACTTTGCGGGGAATCGGCAAACCCATCGCGGCATACACCTGAGCGCGGACCTGAGCTTCAATCGATTGACGTGTCATGGGGGGGGATTTCGTTGACATGCGCACACCCTTCCCTAAAAAACACCTCTTGACAACCGAAAATTTTCAATTGTGGGGTAAAACCACTCTTTCCAACATAAAACAACATTACTCCAACACACCTGCCAAAAGGCCATTCGGAAAATCAACCACGCTAAACGATTGTAAAATCTGAGATTTTCGTCACAGCATGGTTGTTTTACGAACCCTGACCCCCCGTCTTCAATTGTGATTTCTTTTCTCCTTTCAATTCTTACCGCCCTCGTCTGCGTCCTTACCGCGATTCACCTGGAATACACCACCCTGTGGGTGGTTCTTTCCGGTATTGCCGGCTATTTTGCAAGCACACTGGCCATCGGACTCGTTGTCCGACGCAAAATGTCCGCCCTGCAGAAAGAAATGCAGGAAACCATGCAGGTTTCACAGGCGCGCATTCAGCGGTCCATTCACCAGGCGCAGCAGAAACCCGGCGCCAATCCGGCGGCCCTGCAAAAACAGGTGGAGATTCAGCAGGCCAAGGCCTTGAATCAGGCCCTGCAACAGACCGAACGCCTGGAACCCTTTCAGAAATGGGCGCTTACCCTGGGCCGGCAGATCAACACCCAGCGCGTTCACCTGCTCTACCAACTCAAACGCTTCGACGAGGTGGACCGGATTTTTGCCCTCAGGCACCCGCTCAAAAAGCCCATGCTGATGGAGCCTGTGCTGGTGGCGATGAAAATGGCCCGCGCCTACAAACACGACAACCTCAACGAAATGGAAAAACTGTTCCACAAGCACGTCCGCTGGATGCGGGGGGATCGCGGATCCCTTCTCTACGGCCTCATGTCCTGGGCCTGGGTCAAAAAAGGGGAAACCGAAAAGGCCTTTCAACTTCTGGCCAAAGCCAAAGAAAAAACCGGGAATGAAACCCTCGCCCACAACTGGGAGCACCTGGCCAATGACCGGATAAAGAAATTTTCCAACGCCGGGCTCGGGGACGAGTGGTTCGCCCTGTATCTCGAACCCCCGCCCAAACCGAAAATGCAGCGCCAACGGTCCCGCCGCGGCGGGTTTTAGGCGCGGTGAGAGAGGTCAGAAGTCAAGAGGTCGGAGGTCAGAATTTGAAGTAAGAGACTCAACATCTTATTCTTAATCCTAATCCTAATCCTAATCCTAATCGTAATCGTAATCCCCAAAATATTTTCGATCAAGATTGCGAGCACGATTACAATTAAGAGATCGACGACAAGAGGGCCAACGGCCTGACACAACGCAGCCCGTGCCCGCAAGGGCCGGGTTTCGGTTCCCACACACCTCCGCGAGCGCTGAATGCGCGACACAACCCGGCGGGGCCGCGTCAGAGATCACTTGCCTGTCCCGCCATAGCCTTGGCGGAGGCGGGTCACCGGGAAAAGGTGTACCCAATGAAGAATGCCTCTTATATTCGTGTCGATTCGCGTTTATTCGTGGTTTAATCTTACCCATTAAGCCCGCCGGGAAATTCCCACCTGATCATGTTGCATTCCCAGCCATTAGCCTTTATATCCCACCATGAATTTTACTTTAAAACTAAATGGCATTACCACGTTGGACTCCATCCCAGGGTATTGGACAGATGATGACTTTATCCACATCCTGGAGGATCTGGAAGTCTCCGACGCACAAAGCGCCAGTCCCGCCGAACTGGGGGAGCTGATCAAAATGGCCCTGGCGGATTTCGAACCGTCTGAGGCCGCGGAAATTTTAGTAAAAACGAAATTAAGCGAAAAACTGAATCCGGGGCAGATTCAAAACCTTTCCCATGAAATGGTGGATGACGACGAATCGGCCGGCAACGCAAACATCGCCCTGCACTACGACCTCTTTAACATCACCCAGTTACTCTCCACCGCGTTTCCTGGCATGTTCCCCACCGCCAAAGCCACCCGGCTGGATTTTGAACTCCGGTGGAAGGACGGTTCCAAAGAGATCCTCAGCAAAGAACTTGCCTTAAAGGCCCTGAGCCGTGGTCTCACCGGGACCAGTCCCATTCTACGGTTATTCAAAGATCAGCTCGATGGAAAAGAACCCTTTGCCGACGCAGAACATTTGGTGTGGGAACTCCACGACTCCGGATCGAATCAGTACGCCCTGATCACCTCGGATTACTGGATCAGTGAGGAGGATTTCACCGAACGCGAATTCTCCAACACCCTTCACTTCTACGACGAGGATGAAGACTAAAACCTCGATGGCGCATCGAGCAACTCCCGCACTTTGTGAGCGAGGTCATCGCGCGTGAACGGCTTGGACATGAAATGCATGCCTTCGTCAAGCACTCCGCGCCTGGTGATCACATCGGAGGTGTAGCCGGACATGAACAGCACCTTGAGGTTTGACTTGCCCGCACTGATCCTTTTCGCCAGTTGACACCCATCCATTCCAGGCATGACCACGTCGGTCAACAACAGATGAATGGACCCCGAATGCCGGGCTGTCAGTTTCAAGGCTTCGGCCGGTGTCTCCGCAACGATGACCTGATACCCGAGGGTTTCCAGGAACAGGCCGCAGGTCACGCGCAGAGATTTCTCGTCCTCCACCAACAGGATGGTCTCCCCCCGTGCTCTGGGTGCTTCCGTCTTGGGGGTAACGGTTGTTTCCTCGACCTCTGCCGCAACTTTTTGCAAATAGACCCGGAATGTCGATCCCCTGCCCGGTTCGCTGGATGCGTCCACCGATCCGAAGTTCTGCTTGGCGATACCATAGACGGTGGACAAGCCCAGACCCGTTCCCTTGCCGACCCCCTTCGTGGTGAAGAACGGCTCGAACACCTGCGCCAGATCCTCTTCGTTCATTCCGCAGCCATCGTCGCTGACCGAAAGGCACACATAGTCTCCGGGAATGGCATCCGGATGGCTTTCGCAATAGTCTGCATCCAGGTGAACGTACCCGGTTTCGATGATGATCTCACCCACGCCGTCGATCGCGTCGCGGCCATTGACGCACAAGTTGGCAAGGATCTGGTCTATCTGCGCCGGATCGATCAGCACCTGATAAAGCCCCCTGCCGGGCTGCCAAACCAGTGTGATATCCTCACCGAGGAGCCGCCGCAACAGTTTGAGCATGCCGCCCACGGCATCGTTGAGGTCCACGATTCTGGGCTGAATCACCTGTTTCCGGGCAAAGGCCAGAAGCTGCCGGGTGATTTCAGCCGACCTCTCGGAGCACTGGATGATTTCGTCGAGCCATTCCCGGATCTCATGGCCCGGCTCAATTTTATCCTTGCACAACTC
>JBBDRC010000099.1:0-1340 GCA_040905625.1 Kiritimatiellia bacterium | reverse complement strand
CCCCGAAGAATCCGGGCAGAATCGCGCCCCGGGCGATGCCGCAGATTCCCTGAATGTGGGGGGCCTGATCGGTTTCCGGCAGCACCGCGCAATCGCAGGTGGAGGTGCCGATCACCTTCACCAGCGTGCCTTCAGTAATGCCACAGCCGACGGCGCCGAAATGCACATCAAATTCGCCCATGGCCACCGGGATGCCGGCGGGGAGACCCAGTCGGTCGGCCCATTCTTCGCAGAGGGCGCCGGCGGGAACCGAAATATCGAACACCTCGTCGTAGAGTCGATCCCGCAACTTCGCGAGTTCCGGATCAAGGGTGGTGAGAAATTCGGAGTCCGGAAGCCCGCCCCAACTGCTGTCAAACAGGGCTTTGTGACCGGCGGCGCAGGCGCAGCGCCTGATATCGGCGGGTTTATCCACACCGGTGAGCAGGGAAGGGACCCAGTCGGCCAGTTCCACCCAGGAGGCGGCGGCGTGGAAGACATCGGGATCCACTTTCAAACAGTGCCAGATTTTGCTCCACCACCACTCGGAGGAGTAGACATTGCCGGACTGGGCGATCATGCGGGGCCGCAGTTTGCGGGCCTGTTCGGTGATGCGGGCGGCCTCGGCGTGGGCGGTGTGGTCCTTCCAGAGCCAGCACTGGGCGTTCAGGTTGTCTGCAAAACGCGGGTCTTCGGCGAGGGCGCGGTTGTGCGCATCCACGGGCAGGGGACTGGAGCCGGTGGTGTCCACCCCGATCCCGATCACGTCCGAAACCGAGAAATCAGGGTGAGCCTTCGCGGCATCTTCCAGGGCGGTCTTGACCGAGCGTTCCAGCCCCTCCACATAATCCGACGGGGATTGCCGCGCCAGCAGCGAATTGGCCACATCCAGCAACACCCCCTGGGTGCCGCGGGCGTAGTTGAAAATTCCGGTGCCCGCTTCCGCGCCGTCTTTACAGCGCACCACGAGAGCCCGGACCGAATTGGTTCCGTAATCAATGCCAAGTGTGTACATATTTAACAACCTTTAACATCTCACCGTGGACAATGAAAGGAAGGAATGCATTTTATAAAAAATCTTTGTGTGTATCACATCAAACGTCAAATGGATGCCCAGGCGAAGGACTTCGAGGACAACGGAGGCTTCACCGAGCGGCTTTACCGGGTGCGGCAGCAAAAACGCCGGCAATCTTGACGCCCAACACATCTTCTGAGAGCACACCTGTCTGTCCGTGTTTGTCCCTTATTGTCCGTGTTAACTTGCAGTCCTGAAATAGATATCACCTATCCGCCGGGGGAACGAATCCAGAAATCGGCAATCTCTTTGATTTTTGCGTTTGACCTTGGGCCTTCCTTGCGAT
>JBBDRC010000098.1:0-8016 GCA_040905625.1 Kiritimatiellia bacterium | reverse complement strand
CCCCGTAGAGATCCTCGGCGTCCACAAAAGACATTTCCACGTCGATCTGGGTGAACTCCGGCTGACGGTCCGCTCGCAGATCCTCGTCACGAAAGCAGCGGGCCATCTGGAAGTAGCGGTCCATGCCGCCGATCATCAGCAACTGTTTGTATTGCTGGGGGGCCTGGGGGAGGGCGTAGAAGGTGCCGGGGGTCACCCGGTTGGGGACCAGATAATCGCGGGCGCCCTCGGGAGTGCTTTTGGTGAGAATCGGGGTTTCCACTTCGATGAAATCCTGTGCGTCCATGAAGGTCCGCACGGCAATGGCCATCTTGTGGCGTTTCTGCAGGCGCTGCTGCATGGAGGGACGGCGCAGATCGAGATAGCGCGATTCCAGGCGCAGTTCCTCGTGGACTTTGTCCGCTTTGATCTCGTCCAGCGGGAAGGGAGGGGTTTTGCTTCGGTTGAGGATGGTGACCGCGGCGCCGACCACTTCGATGGAGCCGGTGGCCAGGCGGGCGTTGACCATGTCGGCGGGGCGGGCGCGCACGGTGCCGGTGACCTGGATCACGTATTCGGGCCGGGTGGACTTGGCCACTTCGGTGGCGGCGGGGTTGTCCTCGGGATCGCAGACCACCTGGGTGATGCCGTAGCGGTCACGCAGATCGATAAAAATAATGCCGCCGTGATCGCGGACGGTGTCCACCCATCCGCAGAGGGTGGGGGTGCCGCCGATGGCGTCCGTGGATAATTCGCCACAGGTATGAGTACGTTTCATAAAGAATTCCTTTGAAAAGAGGGTTTTCCGGGCGTCGGAAGATCGGAAAACGGAGTTTCCGAGTCTCGGAAGTCCGCCGGGGAGGCGGGGGCACTGCCTTATGCCATGAATTTCGCGCGGGTCACGCCTAATCCATTGAAAAAACTATTTAAGCACCGGCCAGAGCGGCAGACAGGTGAAGGCGGCGATCAGCGGGAGGAAGTTGAGGAGGATGGGTTTGCCGACGTGGAATCCGTAGATGCAGAAAGGGATGCCAACCAGAATGAGCAGGACAATGCTCCAGCGCCGCTGATTCCAGAGTCCGACGTAGCCCACAAAGCCGAGGCCCATGAATAGGAGCATATCCCGGATGAAAGTGGGCCCCATCTGCTCGAAATGACTTTCCAGATCCACGTGCGCGATGCTCATCATAAACACCGAGAGATACAGAAAGTACACTCCGCAGTGAAAGGTGATGAGCAGCGGGCGGGCGGTGGGGGAGGGAATCAGCATGGGCAGGAGGTCAGGGCCGCCACGGATTATGAACCGCAATGTGGGGAAAGAGTCGGGTGGCGGCGGTCATTTGTCATTTGTCACTGGGAAAATGTGTAACCAATGACGAATGACCATTGACGGATGACGTGGGGGTCATACCAGAGCATCCAGCGCGGCCTCGCGGACGGCGTCGGCCATTTCGCGGGTACTGACGCGGGTGGTTTTGCCTTCGCGGTGGAGATCGGCGGTGCGGAGACCCTGGTTGAGGGCGGAATCGACTCCGGCGCGGATGGCGGCGGCGATGTCGGGCTGCTGCAGTTCCTCCATCATCATGGCCGCGCTCAGGAGCATGGCCACCGGGTTGGCGATGCCTTTGCCGGCGATGTCGGGGGCACTGCCGTGGACGGGTTCGAAGAGACCGACCGGACCTCCCACGCTGGCGGAGGGGAGCAGTCCGAGGGAACCGCCGAGGGTGGCGGCGGCATCGGAGAGAATATCGCCAAAGAGGTTGCCGGTGAGGATGACATCAAACTGACCGGGTCGCACCACCAGTTGCATGGCCGCGTTGTCGACGTACATGTGGGAGAGGTCGACATCGGAGAATTCCTCTTTGTGAAGCCTGGTGACCACATCCCGCCACAGTTGGGAGACCACCAGCACGTTGGCTTTGTCCACGGAGCAGACCTTGTTGCCGCGGCGGCGGGCCCAGGTGAAGGCCACCCGGGCCACGCGTTCGATTTCGTGGGTGGTGTAGCGCATGGTGCTGAAGGCCTCCTCGTTGCCGGGTTCGCCGGAGCGTCCGCGGGGTTCGCCGAAGTAGATGCCGCCGGTCAGTTCGCGCACCACCAGCATGTCGGTACCGGCAATGGCTTCGGGGCGCAGGGGCGAGGCGTCGGCGAGGGCCGCGCTTACCGCGACGGGGCGAAGATTGGCGAACACGCCGAGTTCCCTGCGGATTTTCAGCAGGCCGGATTCCGGGCGCATGGCACCGAAGAGATGATCCCATTTCGCCCCGCCCACCGCGCCCAGCATCACCGCGTCGGAGGCTTTGGCTTTGGCAATCACGGAATCCGGCATGGGATCCTGACAGTGGTCAATGGCGGAGCCGCCCGCGTGATCCTCGGTGAAAATCAGTTCGAGGTTTTTTTTGCGGGCGAGAAGTTCGAGGGTGCAGACAGCTTCGCTGCAGACTTCGGGGCCGATGCCGTCTCCGGGAAGGACTAAAATGTTCATAAAGGATTTCCTGTGGGGTTGTGAATGGGCTTCGCCTTACCCGATCAGGCTGTGGATTCAAGCGGGAAGGATTCCAAATTGAAGTTTCATACCCTTGACAGATCGTCACTTAAGGGTACGCTTTGTGGTTCGATGATGGAAAAATCATTTATTTTGAACGGTTTCTGCCTGATTCGACTCACTACAACATCGGTTAAAACTTCTGGCGTGTGGGTATTGCAAGGCTGCAACCCCCGCACGCGAAGTGCCGAAGTAACACAAAACGCAAAGGACACACACCCTCTTATGAGATCACGAAAACTAAGCACCCTCCTCCCCGCGCTCGGACTGCTCCTCGGGTTCACTTTCTCCGTTTCCGCTCAAATGCCCCCCGGCGCACAGGCGCAGGAACCACCCGACCCAATTGATCAGCTCGCTGAAATGCTGGATCTCAGTGAAGAGCAAGTAAACGAAATCCGCGCGGTGATTGATGAGATCAGTCCGAAAATAGAAGAAATGCAGATCGAAGCTCAGCAGAAGCAGGTAGAACTGCAGGACCTGATCGGTCCGGAGTATGATGAAGACCTCATTCGTGAAAAAGCGGATGAACTCGGAAAATTGACCGCCGGAATCACTGCAAACGGGATTATCCTGCAGTCCAAAGTGGATTCGATCTTCACCGCGGAACAGCGGGAGAAACTCGAAGAGATGGAACGGCAGCAAATGGAAATGCAACAGCAGATGCAACAACAGCAAATGCAACAAATGATGCAGCAGCAGATGCAACAGCAAATGCAGCAACAGCAACCCTGAGGCTGCCGCCTTTCGCGCCCTCTTCCGCAAAAGCGGGAGGGGGATTTTTTTTGTTTGATCCGCTAAGATACAGTCTGAGATGATTTTTCCTCTGCTGTCACCGGGATGGGGGTTGTGGCTGTTCTTTTTTCTGGGAGGCGTCTCCACGGCCTGTTTCTGGCCGAGTATTCAGTCGCTGGCGGTGGAGCGGCTGGAGTTGGAGCCCACCGCTTTGTTAATCCTGCTGTCGTGTGGAGCTATCGCCGGTTTTTCGTTCGCCTCCTGGATCCCGGGGCTCATCGGTGAGTCCTTCGGGCCCGCGAAGGCATTTGGGTTGATACCGCTGATGCTGTGCGGGTTGTTGATATTCCTTAATGGACGGACCTAAATAGGTGAAATCTGATGAAAAACGGCACTTGCCTTTCTGGTGAATTGTGGTTAATTCCTGTTCGTCTCACTTAATTTTAATGGAAAAAGTGCTTATGAATATCAAACGACAGGACGCTGCGGCCCATTTGGAGGTCAACGGTAAAAAACTCAATCTGGACGTGGTGCGCGGGGTTGAAAACGAAGTGGCCATAGACGGGTTGCAGCTTCGGAGTCAGACCGGAGTCATCAATCTGGATCCGGGATATGGAAACACCGGAAGCTGCGTGAGTGCGATCACGTTTCTGGACGGTGAAAAGGGTGTGATTCATCACCGGGGATATGAATTGAAGGATCTGGCCGCCAACTGCAGTTTTCTGGAAGTGGCGTATTTGCTGATGAAAGGGGAATTGCCCGATCCGGCCCAGCATCGTCAGTGGACGGAGTTGGTTCGGGACAACTCTTTTCTGGGACCGAGTTTGCAGGATCTGTTGAATCACTATCCGGTGAAATCGCATCCGATGTCCGTATTGGCCAGCGTGGTGCTCTCGCTGACCGGCTTCTACGGCGATTTGGGGCATGAAACCTTTTATCAATTCGATATGGACGTAGTGCGGTTGATCGCGAAAACTCCTTTGATCGCGGCGCACAACTATCGCCGCAAGCGGGGGATGGGCTATATCTACGCCGATCCGTCTATGGGCTATGCGGAAAACTTTTTGTATTCGATGTTTTCGAAGCGGCTCCCGAAGGAGCGGCGGAAAATCATGGCGGAGGCACTGGAAAAACTGCTGATTATTCACGCGGACCATGAGCAGAACTGTTCCACTTCGACCGTCCGCATGATCAGCAGTTCAGATGCGAACGTGTACGCGGCGATCGGCGGAGGGATCGGCGCCCTGTGGGGACCTCTGCACGGGGGCGCGAACGAGGCGGTGATCAACATGCTGGAGTACGTCAAAATGCACGACGGTGACCTGGCCTCGGTGATCAAGCGGGCCAAGGATAAGGATGACCCCTTTAAACTGATGGGATTCGGACACCGCGTGTACAAAACCTACGATCCCCGGGCCACCATCGCCAAGGAAGTGGTGGATTCGCTGCTGGAGGATCTGGGTGTGGACGAGCCGCTGGTGGATACGGCCATGGAACTGGAGAAAATCGCTCTGGAGGACGACTATTTCGTATCCCGCAATCTGTATCCCAACGTGGATTTTTACACCGGGATCGCCTACAAAGCCATGGGCATTCCCAAGGAAATGTTCACGGTGATGTTCACCATGGGACGGATGGCCGGCTGGCTGGCGCATCTGCTGGAATTCCGCGAGGATGAAAACCGCCGGATTTGTCGCCCGCGTCAGATTTATGTCGGCAAACCCATTCGCGACTTTGTGAAGATGGAGGACCGGTAACGGTTTTCCATTTATTCGAAAGACGGCGGGGGCGCCGTCCCTCCATGTCGGGGTTATGATGACAGTCTCCGGGTCCACCATTCCTTGTCTTTTACATGCTCAGGCGATGCGTAACGGTGACGCGCCCGCGCTGGTGACATTGGAGGGCTGCCGGAGTTTTGCGGACATCGACCGGCGCTGCGCCTGCATGGTCAGATGGTTGCGGGAGACCGCGGAAATCGGGCCGGGGGACCGGATCGCGGTGGTGGCGGAAAATCGACCCGAATGGCTCCCGCTGCTGTTTGCCGGCCTTCGGCTGGGAGCAGTGATGTGTCCGTTGAATGTGCGTCAGCCGCCGGCGGTTCTGGCTGAACAACTGACGATGTTGGCTCCCTCGCTGGTGATCACGGACCGGGAACTTCCGGGATTTCGGGGTTCAGTGCGGGATTTCGCGCGGTTGTTGGAGGCGGCGGTTGTTCCCGAAGAGGAGGTGGCGGTGGTACGGGAGGGTTTTCCCGCCACCCGAATTTTTACATCGGGCAGCCGTGGAGCGGCGAAAGTGGTGGAGCACCTGTTGATTCATTATCTAATCTCCGCCCGTTCCGCCAATCAGATTGCCCCCCTCGGGTCCGGCGACCGCTGGCTGTGTTCGCTGCCGCTTTATCACGTGGGGGGAATAGCGATTCTGTTTCGATGTGTGCTGGCCGGGGCGGCGGTGGGATTTTCGGGAGAGGAATCAGATTGGACCGAAATCGTGGAGCCGCTTGAGATCACCCATCTTTCGCTGGTTCCCACGCAGTTGCGGCGTTGGATGAAATCGGACGGTTTTGCACATTATGTCCAAAAGGTGAAACGGGTGTTGATGGGAGGGGCATCGATGCCGATGGGTTTGCTGGAGGAGGCGGAAGCTGCCGGGCTGCCGGTGGCGGTGAGTTATGGCATGACCGAGACCGGGTCGCAGATTGCGGCCACCCCGCCGGGCGAGCCGCCGCTGGGCGCTGGGCGTATTTTACCCCATGCGGGGGTCCGCATATCTGAATCGGGTGAAATACAGGTTCAGGCCGGATCCATACCTGAGACGCTGTTGACCGACGGCTGGTTGCGAACAGGAGATTGCGGCCGGTTGGAGGGGAGTCTGCTGTTTGTGGAGGGGCGAATGGACCGACAATTCATTTCGGGAGGGGAAAATATTCAACCGGAGCGGATCGAGCGGGAACTGCAGGCGTGCAGCGGCGCGGGATGTGCAGTGGTGGTTCCGGTGGAGGATGCTGAATTCGGACAGCGTCCCGCAGCTTGGCTGGATGTGGAAATAACGGACGAGAAGGTGACCCTGTGGAATCAGGCCTTGCGGTCACGGTTGCCGGGGTACATGATTCCGGTGAAGTATAAAACCCTCCCTCCACAGGCGGGATTAAAACCGGATGTTGCGGGGTTGGAGCGCGAGATGGGGGGGCGGGGGTCGGAGATAGGAGATAGTTAGGACCGTAAGTGATTCAGCGTTTACGCTTTGATTCCAGCAGGAATCGGTTTAGATGGAGTCGCGGTATTTCCAATCTCCCATCTCCGAACTCCTATCTCCGAACTCCTATCTCCGAACCTTCTCTATGAATGAACCCCAAAACGAATCCATTGAACTCCGCCGCCTTACCCTGGAGGATTACCTTCAACTGAAACCCGCCATGATTCAGTCTTACGGCGGGAATGAGGACATGTGCTGGAAAAGCGAGCATCTGTCCCGCCTGATTGAGCTTTTTCCCCAGGGGCAGCATTGCGTGGTGATGGGGGGGAAGGTGGTCGCGTGTGCGATGAGTCTGATTATTGATTATGATCGCTTCGGGGATCAGCATACCTACAAGGAAATCATCGGTCACCACCAATTTGACACCCATGATCCCAATGGCAATGTACTGTATGGAATTGAAGTTTTTGTGGACGAGGCCTGCCGCGGGCTTCGCCTTGGCCGCCGCTTGTATGAGGCCCGCAAGACTCTGTGCGAGGAATTGAACCTGCGCGCGATCATGGCGGGAGGGCGTATTCCGAATTATACCAACTACGCGGCTGAGATGAGCCCCCGGGAATACATTGACAAAGTCAAACAACGCGAAATTCACGATCCCACTCTGCGTTTTCAACTCGCCAACGATTTTCATGTGCGGAAAATCCTCCGGAATTATCTTCCGGGTGACGAGGAGAGTATGGACTATGCCACCTTGCTGGAGTGGAACAATATTTATTACGATCCCGGCGAGGCCGAGCGGGTGCATGCCAAACCCATTCAGGTGCGGATCGGGGTGGTGCAGTGGCAGATGCGCCCCTATGAAAGTATGGACGAGTTGATGAAGCACGCCGAATACTTTGTGGACGCGGTCTCGGATTACGGGTCGGATTTTATTCTGTTTCCCGAATTATTCAATGCGCCGCTGATGGCCCCCTACAATCATTTGAGCGAAGTGGAGGCGATACGCCGACTGGCGGGGTACGCCGAACCGCTGCGGGATAAATTCTCCAAGCTGGCCATTTCCTACAATGTCAACATCATCACCGGCAGTATGCCGTATCTGCAGGACGAAAAACTGGTGAATGTCTCCTGGCTCTGTCGGCGGGACGGCTCCTGCGATTCCATGTGCAAAATTCATCCCACTCCCTCCGAAGTCAGTGCCTGGGGGATGGAGGGCGGACAGGAAATCCGTGCGCTGGACACCGATTGCGGAAAAATAGGAATTTTGATTTGTTACGACTCCGAATTCCCCGAGGCGGCCCGCATTCTGGCGGATCAGGGAATGAATATTTTGTTCGTGCCCTTTCTCACCGACACCCAGAACGGGTACATGCGGGTCCGGCATTGCGCGCAGGCCAGGGCCATCGAAAACGAATGTTACGTGGTCATGGCCGGGGCGGTGGGTAATCTGCCCAACGTCAACAATATGGATATTCAGTACGCCCAGTCCGCCGTGCTCACCCCCAGCGATTTCGCGTTCCCCACCAACACCATCAAAGCCGAAGCCACCCCGAACACCGAGATGG
>JBBDRC010000097.1:0-1344 GCA_040905625.1 Kiritimatiellia bacterium | reverse complement strand
TAGGAGAAGAAACGGTATCGGTGCTCTATAGCCTCCTGATAGGCCGCCAGCATCGTCTCCCGGCGCGCGAACGCGCTCATCATCATCAATAAGGTCGATTTAGGCAAATGAAAATTGGTCAGAATCGCGTCCACCGCCTTAAACGAATAGGGCGGATAGATATACAGCCCGCTCCGCCCCCGGCCGGCCGCGAAGGTCCCGTCCGCTCGCACCACCGTTTCCAGGGTACGCACACTGGTGCTGCCCACCGCCACAATGCGCCCCCCTTTCTGTCGGGTGAGGTTCAACACCTCCGCGCATTCGTCACTCACCTCGTAGCGCTCTTCATCCATGTGGTGGGCGGTGACATCATCGACTTTGACCGGGCGAAAAGTTCCCGGTCCCACATGCAGGGTCACTTCCACCACCTCCACCCCCTTGGCACGGATGCGGTCCAGCAATTCCGGAGTGAAATGCAAACCGGCGGTGGGGGCCGCCACCGCTCCGGGTTGGGAGGCGTACACGGTTTGATAGCGCTCCGGATCCTCCTCGCACAGCGATTCCCGGTGTATGTAAGGAGGCAACGGCGGCTCTCCGATTTTGTCCAAGGTGGCCAACACCGGCTCGGATCCAATTGCCCGCACCCGGTTCAACCCGTCATCGCGGTTCTCCAGCACCTCCAGCTTCAAGGCATCGGACAAGGTAACTGTCGTTCCCTCCCGCGGACGATGGCTGCTTTTCATCATCACCAGCCACTCCCCCTCCGCGTCCTCCACCGGCTCGATAAACAGACACTCCACCCGTCCCCCAGTGGATTTCACCCCGTGGGTGCGGGCGGGAATCACCCGGGTGTTGTTCAACACCAGCGCGTCTCCGGGGCGCAAATAATCCGGAAAATCCACAATCGATTGGTGCCGCATGTCCCCGTCCTCCACCCGCAGAGACAACATCCGGGCCTCATCCCGCCGCATCGCCGGATGCTGCGCAATCAGTTCGGAAGGAAGTTCATAATCAAAATCAGCTGTTTTCATTCCAGCCCAGAGAACGCTTGTTTGCTCATTTTTTTTTCATAACACTTCCCATTTATAGGGGTAAATCAAAATCACCAAGTTTGTCAGCCCAACAGGTCCCGGAGGGGCCAAAGCAATCAGCCCGGGGTCAGCGACGAAGGAGCGCAGCCCCGGGATCACCCGCCCCCCCCCATGTGCGCCCCGGACGGGGTGCGGGCGATACAGTGCATGAGGTCCCTGATTCGCCACAATAATTCAATCTGCCCATCTTAAATGCATCCCGTCCACTCGAATCGGCTGAAAAAAAACGCGCATTTGCGGACAAGAAGTCGGTTGACAAATCCGTACAGGGCGG
>JBBDRC010000096.1:0-8059 GCA_040905625.1 Kiritimatiellia bacterium | reverse complement strand
CGATGAGTGCACACGATCCAGATCAATGTTCAGAGTTTTTCAGTGAAACCGCGCATCGGCTGATGCCGTTGTATGGGGATTCGGCCGAGGATGTGCCGGAGAATGTGCTTTCGGAGTATCCGGATCCGGGCGAGGTGGAATCGGCTCTGAAAATGATGATTGATCTGCTGCTGCCGGGGCGCATCAATCCCGGAACCATCGGGCTGGATGACTTCAGCGTGTTTCTGTTGCGGCGTTTGAGCCATACCTGGCGGCATTTACGTCCGCAGATCGAACGCAGCATTCCGTTCCGCTGGTATGGTCGGGCGGCATTGACGGAGGGGGCCGAGGTCTCCCGGAAAGACGCCCACCACGAATCCAATCGGGTGCTGAAAGCTTTTTTCGAGAAGTTGCCCGACATTCGCCGTTTGGTGATCCAGGATATTCAGGCGGCCTATGACGGGGATCCGGCGGCCTTGACCTACGCGGAAGTGCAACTGGCGTATCCGGGGCTGCTGGCGATCAGCGCACACCGTCTGGCCCATGAGTTGTATGTGTTGGATGTGCCCGTGGTTCCGCGGATCATGAGCGAGTGGACGCATTCCCAAACCGGCGTGGACATGCACCCGGGCGCCAACGTGGGGCACAGTTTTTTTATTGACCACGCCACCGGGGTGGTGGTGGGGGAGACCACTGAAATCGGCAACCGGGTGAAAATTTACCAGGGGGTGACCCTGGGGGCGAAGAGCTTTCCCTTGGATGAGAACGGATTTCCCATCAAGCATGTGAAGCGGCATCCGACGGTGGAGGATGACGTGATCATTTACGCCAACAGCACCATTCTGGGCGGCGACACCGTGATCGGCTGCGGCAGCACGATCGGCGCGAACGTGTTTCTGAATGAGTCGGTACCCGCAAACAGTGTGGTGTCGGCGATGCATCCGGAACTGAAGATCAAGCCGCAACGGGGAAAAGGCGGATGCAGGGAAAAACAAAACTAGAGGGCAGCGCTGACTTGCGCAACCCCGTTTCTTTGAGTAGGATGACCCCACAATGAATAATTTTGCCCATGATGATGATCTGCCCGGGGATGATGTCGAGGATGTGATGGCGACAAGCGATTCCGTATCCGCTGAATCGGAGCCCCCGGAAGCGGACGAGCCCAGGCCGGACTCGTTCCTGAAGTCTTTTTTCAGGAAAAAAGCGGTGCGGATGACCCTGAGGATCGGTACCGGTCTGTTAATTATCGGCACCGCGATCTCGGTGTACTGGAACCGAATTCCGCGAACATTCGATGTGGAGGAGGCCGCCCGCGCGCGCACCGCACTGTATGAACATCGGAAACCGGATCAAATTCTGCCCCGGGGCTACCGCACCACCAGTGTGATCATTCATCTGGCGGATCAGTTGTTCACGAAACCGGGTGGATATCTGTCGAACGATTGGAATCCCATGTCCAAAATTCCCGATAACATGCGCAATTGGGAATATGGCTATGTCACCCAGCTCCGGATTATGGTGCAGGGGCTGCGCTATGAATTGAGCCGATCGGGCCCTAATTCCCAGGAGCATGAATCCCTCCGGCTCGCGGAAAGTAAATTCAATTTCACCCACGACTCGTTGGTGCTGCCGTCCACGGAAAGCCAATATCAGGAAGGAATCCGGCTGCTGGAGTCGTATTTGAATGATTTGAACAGTGCCAGTTCCGAGGCCAAGTACTTTGCGGCCCGGCAGGACATGGTGATTCGCTGGCTGGAGCGGCAAAAAGTGATGTTGGGGAACTATACGGCTCAATTGCAGCGCAATGTCGGTCCCGCCACGTTTGATGTGGGCGTGCTGACCCAGGATGTGTCCACCATGACCCCTTTTCTGGACGCGGCCAAAGAGGATCCGGACGAGGTGCACGGGTTTTTCGAGAGGGATGATATTTTTTATCAGGTCCGGGGCGGTGCCTATGTCATGTATCACGTGATGCTGGCCATGCGCACGGACTGCGAGGAGTTGTTCAACAGTTCCAAAGCCATGGGGATCGTCAACCGGGTACTCAATGAACTGGAAAACGCCAACAATCCCATGCGCAGTCCCATGGTGTTGAACGGCAGGGAGTTCGGATTTGTTCAAAACCATTCCATGGTGATGGCCGCGCATCTTGCCAAGGCGCATTTGGCGGTTCAGGAGCTTCAATTGCAGATCAGCGGTGGTGGAAATTAAGTCTAAAATGGACCGGGAGATTGTCCCCAATCCGGTATCGACAACCGCAGGTTTTCCTGCGAAGGATTCAGGGATATGAAATATGCAATTCTTGGAGATATTCACGCCAATTTAGATGCCCTGGAGACGGTGTTGGCCGATGCGGAGAAGCAGAACGTCACGAATTTTGTCTGTATAGGTGATTTAATCGGCTACAACGCCAACCCCAGTGAGTGCCTGGAAAAAGTGCGTGAACTGAATGCGCCGGTGGTGATGGGAAATCATGATTATTATGGCTCCCGGGAGGATAAACTGGTGGGGTTTCATCCCATGGCCGCCGAGGTGATCAACTGGACCCGCCAACAATTGACGGACGATCAGAAAGAATGGCTGCGCAATTTACCCTATTCCCGGCGGGTGGAAACCTTCACCATGGTGCACAGCACCCTGGACAACCCTCACAAATGGGGCTACGTGCTGGACCGCTATGATGCGGAATCGAATTTCAATTATCAAACCACCTCGGTCTGTTTTTACGGGCATACCCACATCCCCATCGCGTTTGAAAAAGGGGATGAAATCCGGTCCGGGCTTTACTCCAAGATTAAAATCAAAACGGGACGCAAATATTTCATCAATGTGGGCAGTGTGGGCCAGCCGCGCGACGGGGATCCCCGGGCCGCATACGTCATATACGATATGATGAACAACTTGATCGAGTTAAGACGTCTTGAATACGATCTGCCCAAGGCTCAGGAGAAAATTCTGGCGGCCGGCCTTCCCAACAAAGTCGCGGCCCGATTGGCCACCGGACGTTAAACCAGTTTCCCGGAGAATTCCTTATGAAAACCGCATTTCTAATCCTGTGTGTGGGTCTTGGCCGACTGCTTTTCGCGGATGTCAGTATCACCGCTACTCTGCCCGCCAAAACCTTTTTGCTGTATGAAGGAATTCCGTTGAGGATGGAAATCACCAACCGCACGGGTGAGGAGCTGCGATTCGGGGAGGAGGATGCCCGGGATGTGATCCTGCTGAGAATGCGGGACACCCGTAACGGGGTGATTCCCACCACCCAAACGCCTGTGCTTTTGGAACCCTGGATTATCCCGGATGGGGAAACGTCCGTTCGCACCTTTGATTTACTGCAATTATTTTTAGTGACCCGTGCCCAAAGTTATCGCTGTCTGCAGGATGTAAAGGTGGGTGATGAGATGTATACAGGCAAGCCCCTGATGTTTGATGTGATAACGGGAATCGAGCACCGCAGTGTGAGGCGCCGCAAAACAGACCGGGTGTTCACCTTGTATGGACTGAACCGGAACAACCGGGATGAATTGATGATGCGGGTGACCAATTACAAGGAAACCATGAATCTGGCGACGTACTTCCTGGAACGGCATCTGCGTCATTATCCCCCATACATCAGCATGAACAAAGAGGGCGGGGTTGCCACACTGCATTATGTGCGCCCCAATATGGCGGTGCTCTGCCAATTCGAGCCCGACGGCACACCGGTGGGACGCACCTACTATCAGGTCACCCCCGGCACCCCCATCCGGTTGATGGAACATCCGGAAAGCGGATTTTTAGTGCAGGGGGCGGAAAAAATCGACTCAGATGCGGGCGCCGCGACTTCGGAGGTCCGGGAGTGATAGTTCAACGGTATTTATCTTTGACCCTTTCACAGGTTCGCGTATGTATAAAGCTCGACTGTAAACGGAGTTTATATGAAAATTGAAACATTTTTGCGTCACTGGCGCCTGAAAGAGAACCCTTTTGTTGCGGAGGAGGCCCGCGACGACGATATTTATCAATCCATCATGGCCGATGGAGTGGCGCATCCGGAGTTTGAGAAAATGTTCGGTCACCCCGACCGACCCAGCACCTCAGTGGTCTTCGGGGAGAAAGGCAGCGGGAAAACCGCGCTTCGCCTGCTGATGGAACAGCGTCTGCGCGAACACAACGAACAGAATCCGGAAAAAAAGACCTGGATTGTACGCTACGACGAATGGAACCACATGGTGGACCGCACCGTGGGCTCGGAGGCGGCCGCCAGTGATCCGGAGAATTTCAGCCGGATCCGGCTGGACGACCATATCGACAAAATCATTTCGATGGTGATTACCGAGATCGTGGACGCCGCCAGTCGTTCGTCCTCCTCCAAGGTGGCGAAGGATTTGACCAAAACCCTGCGTAAACTGCCCCGTCAGCACCGTTTGGATCTTGCCTATTTGACCCTGCTTTATGATCAGCCCAGCCTGAGCACCCGTTCGGAACGCTGGCGTAAAATTTCAGGCATCCTGAAAGTCAGTCAGTTTTTAAATCCGATTCATGCCATGTACGTGTTTGGCATGGGACTGATGCTGGTGGCCCTGGGGCTGCTGGATATCACCTCCGTGGGCGCGCTGGGGCCCTATGCCTTTATCGCGGTCGCCGCGGGGGGGCTGTTTGCATTTCTGAGCGGTTGGATCGGCATGGGACCGTTTTTTGCCAATCGGAAACGGAAGAAGCAGATCAGTGACGAAATCAAAGTGGTGGATCACCCGGATTCTCTCTTGTTTCATCAATTGTGCACCCTCAAAGAGACCGAATTGGCCTCCCTGCCCCTTCCCAAACCGGGTGACCGGGATTGCCGCTATGAATTGCTCGGTCGCATGCAGCGCTTGATTCGCGGACTCGGTTTTGTCAGCATCACGGTGCTGATCGACCGGGTGGATGAACCCAGCATGGTGAACGGAAATGCCCGCAAAATGCGCAATTTGATGTGGCCGCTGTTTACCCACAAGATTCTGCAACAGGACGGACTGGGAATCAAGATGCTGCTTCCCATTGAACTGGGCTATGAACTGCGGCGGGAGGATGCCGATTTCTTTATGGGCGCCCGCCTGGACAAGGGGAATTTGATTGAGCGTTTGGAATGGACCGGGGTGAATCTGTTCGATATTTGCAATCATCGCGTGGCCGCCGTGTGTGAGTGCGAGGGTGATGAGGAGCCGGTGCTCCTTCGCGATTTATTTGAAGAAAAGGTGTCGGTGCAGGATTTGGTCGATTCGCTGGACCAAATGAAGCAGCCCCGGGACGCTTTCAAATTCCTCTACGAAATCATTATTCAACACTGTAAAGGCTCCACCGATGCCGACCCGGAATTCCACATTCCCAAACTGACCCTGGAGCAGGTGCGCCGCCATCAGGCCCAGCGGGTTCAGGATCTTTCCCGCGGTTATTCCGCCGCCTGACGCGACCCGCATGAAAATCGCCAAAGAATTTCGGTGGGAGATGGGGCACCGCCTGCCCAAACACGAGGGCGCCTGCCGAAATTTGCATGGACACTCCTATCGAATGGTGGTGGAAGTGGAGGGCGACGTGAACCCCGGGACCGGCATGGTGATCGACTTCGCGGATATTTCCACCATCGTCAAACCCTTCCTGCTGGAGTTGGATCACGCGTTTCTGTGTCAGGAGGATGACCGTGAGGTTCGGGACCTGCTTGAAAACATGGACCTGAAACGGGTGTATATCCCGGTCCCCTCCACGGTGGAGAATATTTGCGGGCTGTTCGTGGACCGGCTCCGGCCCGCTTTCGATGCCTGCAAAGAAGTGAAAGCCTTCACGGTCCGGATATGGGAAACCGCCTCCTCGGTGGCTGAAATCCGGGCGGAGTTAAGGTAAACCTCACCAAACGACGAGTGAGCGGGTCAGCGAAGCGAATGCCAGGGCCAATCCAAAACTCCACTCAGTCCTCTATCCATGGCTTCTTTAAGTTTTGGATCCCTTTCGCTCAATTGGTCAGCAAACATTTAGATACAAGTAAAATTACTTGTATTTATTTATTACAAGTTTTTAAGCTTGTATCGGTGTAGCTGCCGAGAACGAGAAAAGCACATGAAGATCGCAAAACCGGAAGAATATGGGTTTTCCAATAAATACGACTGAGCGCCAGACCTCAATTTAAGAGTCCAAAACAGCAAACCAGATCACAAATTTAAATGTGTGGGTTGAAGATCCGCGAATCGCTGCGCCGTCCCGCTGATCCCTTCGGGGGGACCACTGAATCCCAGTTGGCTCATGATGCACAGGGCTTCAAAGAGTGGCCGTAGGCGTTTACGCCACGGACCGCAACCTTTGCCCCCACCCAGCGGCCTGTGGCGTAAACGTCTACAGCCACTATCTGCAACCCTCTGTAAAAAGAAACCTTGCCCGACAATTTCATTGTGACAGAGTGTTAGTACCCTGTCACACATATTACGATCGATTTTCGGAAGCGGAAAAACTGGACCTGTTGTGAAAGTATGGCATATCAAAGGGATGAAAAATCGTACACATCTTCGGGTTTCCGCCGCCTGCCTCTTCGCGCTGCTTCTGCTGACGGGCTGCGGTGATTTGACCACGGTGGAGCCGGGGAGGGGAGCCGCGATGGAACGGGGGCCGATGGCGAAGGTGCATCCAAAAGGAGAGGCTGCGCGGGTGGATCGGCACGGCATGTGGCGGGGACTGGACGGAGACCGGGTGCTGTGGGAGGTCCGCTACACCCGGGGCGTTCCCACCGGGCCGTATCGGGAGTGGAACGGGGATGGCGGGCTGATCGCCACCTGGCCCTACAACTGGGAAGGCAAAATTGAGGGATGGGTCCGCTTCTTCGAAAACGGTGAGCCGGGCTTTAAAGTAGAAATGACACCCGATGTGGAACCAGAGATGGATCCCATCGGAAAGGCTGCGGATTTCAGGCAGTGGCTGAAAGAAATTGATTCTTGAATATTGTGGGGGACCTCATACACTCTTTTGATCATGGATAGTCAATCCCCAGAGGCCTCTCTCCAATCTCCTATTGGAAAAACTGTTGGTAAACGCACGCAGGCGAAACTTCTCATGTCTGTTTCCTCAAGCACCAAAGCTCAGGTTCGGGAATGGAGAGACGCGTTTCCGACTCCTTTTGTACCAAAAGGGGTGTATCGATTTAACTCCCATGAAGAGGCGGATGCCTGGTTATGGAAAATGCTGACGAGAAACCGGAACCCGTGAGCGACCTCCAGTCCAGAGAGCCCTCTGTGGAGGATTTGGTGGAACTGTGCAGGCATCTCAATGAGTCGAAAGCCCGATATATTGTGATCGGCGGCTTTGCGATGCGGGCGGCCGGCTACGACCGACACACCATGGATGTGGATTTGTTGATTGATGTGGAACCGGGTAACGAGCGGCGAGTGTTCACTTCCTTGGAACATCTTCCTGATCAGGCGGTCAAAGAATTGGATCCCGGAGATGTGGCGAAATATACGGTGGTGAGAATAGCGGATGAAATCGTGGTCGATTTAATGAAGTCCGCCTGTGGCATTGAGTATGAGGAAGCGTTCCGGGAGGTGGATGTGCACCGGATCAACGGGGTGGAAATTCCTTTTGCTTCACCTGCACTCTTAATCAGAATGAAACAGAATACCCATCGGGAAAAAGATGCGCTGGATATGTTTTTTTTAAGTCAGTTGAATCAAACCTGAATCCGTCAACAATTCCTGGAGAAGAGGTCAAGGGACAGTGCCGCCACGAATGACCATACGAATTTGGGATCAGAGACCTGTGGCGGCGGTCAGGACGTGAGCCACGCGTTGAGGGACAACGTCCCGCTCACGCGGTGGGCTGCTACGCTGCGTCATTGATCATTTATCACTGGGAACATGTGTTACCTGTGACGAATGACTACTGATGATTGACGTGTGAGCTCTCATACAAGGGGGTGAGCCGTCAGAAACGCTTTGATATCGCGGGAGCAAAAATAGCCATACTTCTATATGAACATAGTCTTGCAATTTTGAAACAGACAAGGTGATAATAGGACTTCGTACTCATCACTTATATCTTCACACCCCTGAATATTATGAATACACTTGGATTGGACCTT
>JBBDRC010000095.1:0-8206 GCA_040905625.1 Kiritimatiellia bacterium | reverse complement strand
TAGGTCTCCTCCAGTTCCTCCACCCAGCGCAGGCTTTGAAGATTGTGATCGAAGCCCCCGTGATCCCGCATCAGACCGTTGAGGGCGCGTTCTCCGCTGTGACCAAAGGGGCTGTGGCCGATGTCGTGGGCAAGCGAGATGGCGGCGGCCAGATCCTCGTTCACCCGCAGCGCCCGGGCGAGGGTGCGGGCCACTTGGGTCATTTCCATGGTGTGGGTAAGGCGGGTGCGGTAATGATCCTGGGTGCCGATGACAAACACCTGGGTTTTGTATTCCAGGCGTCGAAAGCAACGACTGTTAATCACCCGGTCGCAGTCGCGCTGGAAATCCGCCCGCCGGGAGGCCTTCGCCTCCGCATGCAGACGGCCACGTGAGGACCCGCTCTGTGCCGCATAGGGGGCCAGAGTGGTCTGTTCCAATTGTTCACGTTCCGAGCGGGATTCGATCATAAATCATGAATTAGCGTATTCCGTGCCCCGGGTCATGAATTCTTTGCGTTTTTTTTGAGGGGGTGTGAGAGCACGATTACGAGTAGGAGTGGGGGACCCTTTCCTCAAAGCTTGCCACGCGGAACGCGTGGTTCGACTCCGTTGTTGGCGGGGCTTGTGTGAGACCCTGTCAACATCTTATTGCGCCGAAGGCGCACAAGTTTTTGACTCTACATTTTAGCTGAAATTGAATAGAAGGCCGACATGACTGATTCAACCCGAATGCTTCACTTGCTTCAAGCCCGCGCCCGTCTCCGGGAGCAGCTGCCAATCCTGCCCGTGAATGAAAACGGGACCTACCCGTTCTGCTACCCGGCCCTCGAAGGGTATCTGTACGCGGTGCTTCTGGCTCCCTACGAAATCGATATGGAAGTATGGGGATATCATCTGGACCTCCATCTGCCGGACAGTTGCTACGAGACCGATGGATATCGTGACGACATCGTCGATGTGTACGAAGACATACAGGATGCGCTGATGGACGGACAGTATTTCAAGACCCACACCCTGTCCATTCCCGACTCTATCCCGAAGGAGGATTTTCCCGGCCATCCACTGAATCACTGGCGGATGGGATTTTTAAGCGGCTTCAACCTGGTTGAGACCGATATGAAGACCGTTCACAAAAAAATTCGCAAAACCAAAGCCTTTCAACAAATGAAGGAGGCGTATGTGACCATGATATTGAAGCTTCTGGTTCTGCTAACGCTGAAAATTAGAGTCGATGGTGGATCAACCGATTCGGAGCACGCTGAATTGTGCAACGATCCGATGCTGAAGAAACCCCTGGACGACCTGTTTCTTTTGATCCTTGAGAGTATCCACACCACCTCTATCGAGGCGACGGATCGTCTGGAGCAGCTTCTCTGAATGTAGAAACTCCAAGCTCCTGACGTTGAAAGCCCGGCATCGTCCTGTTTTGAGTGAATGAGATTGTAATTTTCCGGTGGCGTGGTTGAAAGCGGGAATAGTGGATTTGTTGTTTCCCTCCGGAATCAATGTGTTCCGCCGTCTTTTTTCCAGAGGTTCATTCCGAAGCGAAGCGGCGCAGAGTTTGAATTCGCAGCACCAGCCTCCCCACCATTCGGGTTTGTCTGTGCTTTTGATGGTGGGCTTGCGTCAGTGCTTGAAATCAAGAATATTCAGGTCTGGGGCGGTTTGACCCAACGTCCCGTTTTCGTATTCAGACTCGGTTTGGGATCTGATTGGTGAGTCCGTGGTATACCACAGAGGTGAAATGGCAGAAATGGCCACTGGGTGCCCGGTTGTGAGCTTTTTTCAGCAAGCTGAGCATATCGATAGGGGATCATCGATACTATTTCATGGTCCGTCCGGATATTTTCGGAGCTCCCGGGCGAGAATCCAGTCGATGAGGGCATCGGGGGCGGCACGGCTCATGAAGGCGCCGAGGTGGGCGGGGAGGGTGACCTTGTAGCGTCGCCGGGGATGCGGGGAGGTGAGGGCGTGGGCAATTTTGCGGGCCACGGCTTCGGGTGGCAGTGCAAAGGGGCGTGGATCGCGTTCTTTGGCGCGGTCGGCGAGTTCTTTCTGATACATCTCTGTGAAACGGGAGTGTTCGGTGGAGAGTATGCTGTGGGTGGAGGAAATGGCGTTTTTGGAGAAACGGGTGGTGATGGGGCCGGGTTCCACCAGGCTGAGCCGTACCTCGGTTCCGATGAGTTCCACCCGCTGGGCATCGGCCAGGGCCTCCACCGCGAATTTGCTGGCGGAATAAATACCCATGAAAGGAAGCGCGATGCGCCCGACCACGCTCGAAATCTGCACGATGCGTCCGTGTCCCTGCTGAATCATGCCCGGAAGCACCCGGTTGGTGAGGTCCTGCAGGCCGAAGACATTGACTTCAAACTGCGCCCGCATGGCTTCGCGGCTTAGATCCTCGATCGCCCCCGGCTGACCGAAACCGGCATTGTTGACCAGTCCGGTGAGATGTCCGTCACATTGATTCAGCACCTCGGTCACCGCCCGGTCGATGGAAGCGGCATCGGCGACATCCAGATGCACCGGGATCAGGTTGCGGGATTTGAGGTTCTCCAAGTCGTCTGCTTTGCGCACGGCCGCAAAAACTGTCCAGCCCCTCCGCTGCATTTCCAACGCCGCGGCCAGGCCAATGCCCGAGGAGGTGCCGGTGATAAGGACGGTGGGGGTATCCATGGTGACGATATAAAAATTATTTCCGATTATTCAGCAACAGCATAGGAAAGTCCGGTTGTCTTGTAGACGGCTTTTTGTTCGAATAAAACCAGTTGCTCTGTTTCGGTATAAGGTGAAAGTGGATATCGGTTCTGTTGTTGATCAGAAAGCAACTCTTGAATGGCTGTCCCAACAAATTCAGCCAGTTTTACCGGTACCGCGTTTCCGATGATTTGTTCTAAATCGGTTTTTGTCCCTTCCATGATATACGTTTCCGGAAAAGTCTGAATGAGACTTCGTTCCCTGGTTGTCAACGGACGGATCCCGCTTTTGGCGCAAGCCGTATCGCCTGGATGACCCGGATACCCGTTGGGAATAGGTCTGTTTACGCCCCTTACTGTCGGGCTGGGTTCGTCGATACTGAATACCCCCCGCCTTTTGTAACTGCGGGGATGGCGATAATAGTGTTCAAAGCCTAGTTTTTTCCCGAAATAATCTCTCAGAGTCATGGGAGTACTGGATTGGTTTCGGATGATATACGGAAGAAGCTGATTGGTGGCGCCCCCTAATTCTCCGAACACGATGAACCGTTTGCGTTTTTGTGGCACACCGCAAAGACTTGCATCCAAAACCATGGAACTGAGTTTGTAACCGTGAGATTCAAAAATTTCTTTAGCCTCTGAAAATGCGTTGCTTTTCCTTGCGCGTTCCACGTTTTCCATCACAAAATATCTGGGTGAAATTTTCGTGACAATATCGGCAAACACGATGGTTAAATTCGCCCGGCCTTTAGATTCATCCCGGCTCCCCGCCGATGAGAAATCCTGGCAAGGCGGGCCTCCCATTATCATGTCCGGTTGGAATTCAGATATGGTTTCAACAATCCCCGGATTTGACAGGTCCGCTTGATAGACGGGGTGATCCGTAATATTTTTTTTATAAAGATCAACAGCCTGTTTCCAGTGGTCGAAGGCCGCCACAACCTCGAAACCGGCATTTTGAAACCCCAAAGTCAAGCCCCCGCCTCCGGAGAACAGATCAACAACACGAAGATCAGACTTCATCATCTTCCCCGGAATTGAATAATTCTTGCGAGAAAAAAATGATCGCGTCAAATCTGCGTTCAGGACTAAGATATTTTTGTCCGCCGCCCAGGATGATTTCTTTAATTTTGTCTTTGGTGATGATGGGGGTGGTTAATCGATCACAGCGCATAAACGCGTTTGTCCGGGCACCTGAAATCGCGAACTCTTTATCGTTCAGGGTGTTGAATGTCATGCCGTCATAAATGGACTGCTGATAGACTTTTCCCCGGGAGGCCACTTCATATATGCATCGGGCCATTCGAAGCGCTGTGCGTTCGGGTCTGCTGATCTTTTCAGAATCCTTCTCCTCCGTGCTGCTCATAAACAGGCGGGTCAATGCAAAATCGCTCCAAAGAAAAATGTCCAGGCAGTTTTCGGCCAGAACGGCTGATTTGCCGATTGTTTTCCAAACAGGCTGCATGAGTAAAGGAGATTGGAGATGATGAAATGTTTGGAAAAAAAGCTCCAGGCATTCAAAAAGGGCTGATTTTTTCGCGGACATCTCGGACTGGTTATTCCAATCCCGAACCGAGTGGCAAACCGGATCGAAAATTTCCCGGATTTGATCAAAGTGGTTGCGGCATGCATGTATCATGCTCAATGCCATATATCGGGTTGTTGGATTTCGAATGACCAATTCACATCCGTATTCTTTATCAGATAAATTTGCCGTGGTGTTGTCGGGAAGCGTGGTAAGCTTGATTTCTAACGGGCGTAAAAATGTTTCTTCATCGACTCTGCTTTTGATGACAAGGTCAATCGGTTTTAACTCATCATTTGTGTATACGCTGAAAGGTGTATATCTGGATTCAAATTGAAAAAACAGGTCGCTATTGGGTATCTGTGTATCAAAAACGGAACTGAAATCCAGGTCAACGCATGAAAGTTCCATGTCATCGTTCAGCTTCAAGTAGTTGCCCGGGATGTTTTGGTCCCGCATGTAACAGGCCAGTGCAACCGGAAAGGATGAATTAAATTGGTTTTTACCCCAATAGAACGGATCCGAAAAATTTCGGTTTGAATGGGTAATTCCGTATAGGCTGGCTGTCATGCTTTCACGCATACAGATGAATTCAGGCACTGTCAACTGTTCGAGTTTCTGACATTCCCGCAAATCTGTGCGGAGGCCCACGTATACGGGGTTTATTTAAAAGTTCTTCCGGTATCCGGCGATCGCGTCCAGGCGGATGTCTCTGGTGGGGACACTGTGGGCGAGGGCGGCGGCGCGGCAGCTTTCGTACTCAGGGAATACGCGGGTGGTGCCGTCGGGAAGGTGGTGAATTTTCAGGGCAATGTCTCCATAGCGGGTGGTGACGGTGGCGCTTTCCCGCTTCAGAATGCTGCGGGTGCCGGGGAGACAGCGGACACCGAGGGTGGGCAGGTTCTGGAGGATATGGGTGCTGAGCAGATCTGAGTTCCCAGGGGTGCAGAGGACTTCAAGGAGATGTCCGGGGCGGCCTTTTTTCATCAGAACGGGGGTGAGCCAGGCGTCCAGGGATCCGGCATCCAGCAGGTTCTGCAGCAGGTCGCTTCCGAGATCCTCGGGCGTGATGTTGTCGAGGTTGCTTTGCAACAGGTGGATGGATTCGGATGCGGGGGTGTCGGCGGTTCGACAGAGGCTGAGGCGCAGGGCATTGGGTTGATCCAAATCGCGGGTACCGGCTCCGAGTCCGGTTTTGTCGCAGATGAGCGTGGGGTCTGTGAAGTGCGGGTTCAGCGCGGCCAGGATCACCGCGCCGGTGGGGGTGGTCATTTCCTTTTCGACGGGCCCGGCGAAGGTGGGAAATCCCTGCAACAGCTTCTGCGTGGCGGGGGCGGGGACGGGCAGGCGGCCGTGGGCGGTGTTGATAAAGCCGCTGCCCACACAGACCGGGCTGCTGTACACGGCTTCGGGTTGCAGGCGGTCGATGAGCAGGGCGGCACCGACCAGATCCACGATGGCATCCTCGGCTCCGACTTCGTGGAAGTGGACCTCATCCAACGAAATGCCGTGCATTTCGGCCTCGGCTTCACCCAGGCGGCGGAAGAGATCGAGGGCGATGCGCCGGGTGCCTTCGGTGAGATCGGCGTGGTGGAGGAGATGCACGATATCGGTGTAGCTCCGGTGCGCGTGGGAACGGGTGTGATTATGATCCGGGTGGTCATGCGCATGTCCGTGTCCATGTCCGTGTGTTTGTCCGTGTGTATGCCCGTGACCCAGCGCTTCCGGGGCTTCCCCTCCGATGGTGACGGTGGCTTTGCGGCATTGAATGGTGGAACGGATGACATCATGAAAGCGGACTTCGACCTGCTCCAGCCCCAGTCGGGCGGGAAGGGCGCAAATGTCGGCCTCCGCGTTCAGCAGGGGGGCCAAAGCTCCGAGAAACATATCGCCGCTGATGCCGGAGTAGGGTTCCAGTTTGAGGATCATGCCGGGTACGCTCAGTCGATGAAGTGGTTGATCAGGTACTCAGAGGCACCGGCGAGGGTGGGATGAATTTTGGTGCAGTAGCGGACCATCCACGGGCTGCATTCCTGAAAGGGGAAATCACTGAAGGCGATGACAAATTTTCCCAGATCGTGCGCCGCGTAAAACACTTCCATGGAGGTGCCGATGGAGGCTTTGTTGTAATTCACCAGCAGAATATCGGCATCGCGCACGTCCTGGAGATCAAATTCGACGATTTCGTTGGCGCTGTCGACTTCGCGGTCTTTAAAATTGCGACGCATGGGGTCCAGCAACCGGAAATGATCCTGTAGCAGCACTTTGGCGGCTTTGCGCCACTCGCGGGCCACGCCTAGATGTTCGTCCATGATGGGACCGCTGAGATAAATCGTTTTCATAGGAATATTCGTTGAGGGTAAAAAAAGACTCTTATGTTGTATTTCAGGATAATTGCAAGCTTGCAGCCCGGAATCGAACGCATTTTTCATCAGTTTTTAATCTTTTTTGCTTAGGTTTCCGCAGGGGAATGCGGTAGAAACGGAGCTGTGTCTGAAAATGTAAAACAAACCCGGAGAACTCTATGAATGTGATTGGTGTGATTTTAGGTGGCGGAGCCGGTACCCGACTGCAACCCCTGACCTCGGAGCGGGCGAAGCCGGCGGTCCCGATCGCGGGAAAATATCGGCTGGTGGATATCCCGATCAGTAATTGCATCAACAACGACATCAAACGCATCTTCGTGCTCACACAATTCAACAGCGAATCGTTGCACCGGCATATTCAGACCACCTACCGGTTTGATTCGTTTTCCAAGAGTTTTGTGCGCATTCTGGCGGCCCAGCAGACTCCGGACGACGAGAGCTGGTTTAATGGAACCGCGGACGCGGTGCGCAAAACCCTGACGCATCTGGGAAATGAGAACCCCGATTACGTGGTGATCCTCAGCGGGGACCAATTGTACTCCATGGATTTTCAGGCGATGCTGAAGGAGCACATCGCGCGCGGGGCGGAAGTGACCATTGCCACCAAACCCACGGACCGGCGGGACGCGGGGTCGCTGGGAATCCTGGAATCCGACAAGGATTCCCGCATTGTCAATTTCGTGGAAAAACCCGGCGACACCCCCGAGTTGACCAAGCTGCGGGCACCCATGTACGAGGAGGAAATCTATCTGGCCAGCATGGGAATCTATATTTTCAATGTGGAGGTGTTGAAACGGTTGTTGAAGACCGATGCCCAGGATTTCGGGAAAGAAGTGATTCCCCAGGCCATCGAAAACACCAAGGTGTACTCCTATATTTATAACGGCTACTGGCGGGATATCGGGACGATCCGGAATTTCTGGGAAAGCAGTCTGCAGTTGACCGATGCCATGCCGGAATTATCCCTGTATGATTCGAAGTACCGGATTTACACCCGCATGCGCTATCTGCCGCCTTCCAAGGTGCTGAGTTGCGTGGTGAACAACTGCCTGTTGTCCGAAGGCTGTATTTTGTCCGGGCGCGAGGTCAGCCGCAGTATTGTGGGGATTCGCGGAGTGATCGGGGAGGGGACGATTATGCGCAACACGGTGATGATGGGGGCGGACTACTATGCGGACGAGGAGGAGGCCCCGAAAAACTGTCTGCCTCCCGGAATCGGCAGGGACTGTCACGTGGAGGATGCCATCATCGACAAGAACGTCTGCATCGGCGACCGGGTGGTGATCAGTCCGAAAGGCAAGCAGAACGGAACCTACGAACGGTACTCCATCAACGACGGTGTCATCGTGGTTCCCAAGGGGACGGTGATTCCGTCTGATACCGTCCTGTAAAATCCAGAATGCGGGTCAGAAGCGGTTTTACGCAGGGATGGGATGGATTTTCAAACAGGTGCATGTGATAGTAAAATCTTTGATCCCGCAGATCCCTTCGGGGGGACCGCTGATGGCTCCGGAAAAGTGAAGGAAGTGTTGTATTCCGCTGATGATTTAGGAATGTTGAGTGGGGGTGTGGAGGAGGCCTTTTTATATTCTGAGGAGACTTATCTGATTCGGGGGGGATTGTTTGTGGTGCAGA
>JBBDRC010000094.1:0-1377 GCA_040905625.1 Kiritimatiellia bacterium | reverse complement strand
ACGGGGGCCGCGTTCCCCCTGGCGATTTCAACCTGTTCCTCAGTCCATTCGGTCCAGGTGACTCCGGGACGCTCCTTCTCGATTTTTTTGCGGTCGGACTCATTGCGGGCATCGATCCACTCGGCAGCCTCCACAATATTGTCACGGAAAAAGTCCTTCATGGCCTGTTGTTCTTCGGGGGGGCGGCTGTCGAAAAACGCTTTATTGACGGACGGGATGCCCAGAAAGGGCTCCGCCCACATCTGGGTGAAATGGTCCGTGACCTCGTAGAACTTCATGCTGTAGTTCGCGAACAGGGGATTCACCTGGGCGTCAATGACACCGGTCTGAAGGGAACTGTACACCTCGCCATAGCTCATCGGCGTGGGACTGATGCCATAGCGACGATAGTTTTCCACCAGAATTTTCGATCCCATCAGGCGGGTTTTCAGCCCTTCCAGATCCTCCAAAGTCGCGGCCGGTTTTTTGGAGGTGACCCATTGCCAGCCTTCGTACATGACCGCCAGGGGCACAAGATTCTTCTGTCGAAAAGCTTCCTCCAGTTCGGGCATGAATTTGCCTTTGTTTACCACCCATTCCAGCACTTCGGCGGTGTTTTCGCGGGGCCAGACATAATGCAGCGCCAACACCTGAGCTTCGGGAACAAAGGAACTGATCCAGGCGTAGTCGGAAAAGACAAACTCCACCACCCCGAGCTGGGCAAGCTCGTTGATGTCCCGGGTGCTGCCGAGGGTACCGAAAGGATACACGGTGATATCGAGCTTGCCCTCCGTGGTCTCCCGCATGTGGTCGGCGAAATTATTCCCCCAGACCGTCATGAAATCGCCATCGATTTCTTCGGAGGCGAATTTGGCGGAGACCACCCCGTCGCCCCCGGAGGTGGCGGTCTGCTCACCGCATCCGGAGAGGAATAGAGCGGTGAGGCCTGTCAAAAATGAGGCGGATAATTTTAATGTACAGATAAAAGGATGTTTCATAGGGGTCTCAGGTGTAAGGGTTGCGGGGCATTCATTTCGTAGATAGATCGCTGACCGGATCGGCTTCCAGGGGATACACCCCGTTTTCATCATGAGTCTCTTTTCCGTGCAGCGGGGGATTGAACACACAGGCCAGTTTCATTTCGGTGTGGCCGCGCAGCAAATGCTGGTCGTTTTTGTCCAGAATGTAAACCGTTCCGGGTTTGATGGGATAGACCTTGCCATCGTCCACGGTCTCCACTTCGCCTTCGCCGGACATGCAATACACGGTTTCGAGATGGTTCCGGTACCAAATCGGAGTTTCGGTGCCGGCGTAGATGGTGGTGATGTGAAACGAAAACCCCATTTGGTCTTCTTTCAAACTCAACCGGACACTGTTCCAGTTGTCGGCTTCAATTTT
>JBBDRC010000093.1:0-8238 GCA_040905625.1 Kiritimatiellia bacterium | reverse complement strand
GGCGTTCTTATCGTGCCTTTTTGTGGCTAAACTATTTCAACAATCTTTTTAAGAATCAACATGTTTGGATTAGTGGAGACAATCAACCAGGCAGGAAACGAAAAAACCCCGGTCGTTGCCGACCGGGGTGTGTGTTTGTTCAAGGGAGGGGTTCTCTTAGAACAGGGTGCGCCAGGCGGTGAAGACCGTGGTGGTCTCGTAGTCCCCGGCACTGGTGTTGCTCAGCTCGTTGAACTCAACACCGAGCATGATTTTGTTTCCATTGCCGCTGAGGTAATAATTCAGGCCCGCATAGAGGGCGGAGAATTCATCCCCTTTGTCGGCGACGATGTTTCCACCTTCTTCGTCCACACCCGTGATGACCGCGTCGGAACGACGACCATACCGGCTGGTGGCTCTGATGCCTTTGGCGTCATCGGATTCCATTTGCTCGTAGCGCACCACCGCCTGCAGCTTGTCGCTGAGCATCATGGAGGGCTGGATGTAGAAACCGTCTGTGTCGCTGTCTTCAGCAGAGCCGATCATGTATTCTGCGCGAATGTCAAAAGCGCCGGATGTGAAGTGAAGCGAGGCGATGGTCACGTCTTCGTAGTCACCGCCCACGTTGCCGTTGGGGTCGTCGGACTGCAGGTAGGTCACCATGGCGATGAGGGTGGAGTCCTCCGCCAGTTCCAGTTCCACTCCGCCGCGGGCGTTGAACAGGTACTCCGCGCTTTCTTTTTCGGTATTGCGAACATCGCCCTCGTCGTTGTACAGGCCGAACCCGTAGAACAGCGGCGCCATTTCCCCTTCCACCAGCAGACCGACGGTTTCGCCGGGGGCGGCCAGGGTGTTGGTGAGGTTGGATCGTTCCACGGTCAGGATGGCGGAGGAGGAGGTGTTCTCTTCCAGCGAGCTGAGGGGCTTGTCGTAGCCGACCTTGATATAGGCGGGTTTGTGTTCACGCCACTGGATGTACGCCGCGCGCAGGCTGGGGTCGGGCATGAGGTTCCCTTCAATATGTCCGCGGAAATTGTTGGGCAGGGCAATGCGGGCACCCATACGGGCGCGGCGAAGCTCGAAGGTGCTGTAGTCGCCGGAGTTCACGTCGTTGTCGCCATCGACGTAGGCGGCCTGGACATGCACCCGTCCGCGGATTTCCATTTTCTGCGCCCACTTGTTGTCGGGCATCACGGGCTGAATCTTCAGCTCCGACGCTTCATCGGCACTGATGGTGCCTTTGCTTTCCAGGGTCTGGATGAGTTTGTTGTAGTCGGCGAAGACTTGTCCGCCCAGGATGATTCCCGCGAGGACGCTGCCGGTTACGAGTTTGTGTAAACGTGTATTCATGTTGTCTTTTCTCTCCAAGGTGACGGATTTCCGTCGGGTTTTGATGATAGTGCTGAAAGGATAGGTCCCTTTCGAACCGTGAAAACGTGAACAAAGTACCATTCTAGTATAAGAATTTGATTAGGGGGAGGTTAAAAATTGAGTTTTGTCGGGTTCGTCTGTAAGTGAGGGCTTATGAATCCACTGGACTCCATTCGAATTGTGTGTGTGCGCCCGTTGTATGGCGGAAATATGGGATCCATTTGCCGGGCCATGCGGAATTGCGGTTTGACAAACCTGGTGCTGGTCCGGCCCAACCCGGAGTGGGACAAGGTGGAACTGCGCAAAATGGCGATGCGCTCGCTGGAGGTCTATAAAAACCGGGTGCAAACAGACACCCTGCTGGAGGCGGTGGCGGATTGCGGGGCGGTGGCGATGACCAGTGGAGTGGACGGGTTTTATCACGATCATGCCACCACCCCGCGGGCGGCGGCTCCGGATCTGCTCGATCTCGCGTCCCGGAAACCCGTGGCAATCGTGTTCGGGCCCGAGGACAAGGGGATGACCACACAGGAGTTGAAGCTCGCCACCCATCTGCTGCGCATTCCCAGTCACCACCAGTACACCAGCCTGAATCTCTCCCAGTCAGTGATGCTGGTGGCGCACGAGTTGTTTGTGGCCTCCGGCCAATTCCGCCTGTCAGACGAGAAAACCCCGCCGGCGAGTCATCTTTTTCGAGAACGCATGTTCGATTGCTGGGAGCAGACCATGAAGGACATTCAGTTCTGCCCCGATGAAAAGCTCGACCACATGATGCTCGGGCTGCGTCGGGTGCTCTCCCGGGGTGAACTCAGCGAAAACGACGTGAAAATCATGATGGGCCTGGCCCGGCAGGCCTCCTGGGCGGCCACACAGCATGAAAGGAAGTCTAACTCAGAAGATATCTGCATTTATCCCGCTATTCATCAACCCCTACCCGCTGATTCACCATGAAAAAATGCCCCTATTGCGCCGAAGACATTCAGGACGAAGCCGTCAAATGCAAACACTGCGGTCAACCACCCAACCACCCAACCAAACCACACCCATCCCCGTAAGGTTCGTATTTCTGTGTCGATCTTTATTTGTGATTTATGAGGAAAAGACCTATATAAGATTGAATAACCTATAAGGATGGACTGAGAAATGAAACCGAACGTGATGACGATTGAGCGTGATGTGCAGTTGGACCGGGATGATCGGGAAATCGACATTCAGGAGGTGGGGATTTGTGATTTGAAGCAGTCGCTGATCTGGACGGGGCTGGAAATCGATGAAACCGCCGGTCAGCGGGTGAGCGCGACCTTGTCGCTGGCAGTCAGCCTGCGCAAGGAAGTGAAGGGGATTCATATGAGTCGCCTGATTGAAAATTTGGTGGAGGCGAATGAACAGTTGGGGGTGCTGGAGATGTATCGGTTGCTGGTCCGGCTGAAGGCCCATCAGGAGGCCCGGGACGCGAAAGTGTCGATTTCGTTTGATTATTATCTGGACCGCCAGGCTCCGGTGAGCGGTCGCATTGCCAAGCAGGCGTATCGATGCGGCTATGAGGGTCGGCTGGAGGGGAGCCGGATCACGATTGTGCAGAAAGTGGAGGTTCCGGTGACCACGCTTTGCCCCTGCAGCAAGGAAATCAGTTCCTACGGGGCCCACAATCAGCGGGGATATGTGGAGGTCGAACTGGAACACCACTTTACGGTGGAGCAGGAATTGGACATTCGAATTCCTTTGGAGGAAGTGATCGAGGCGGTTGAATCCCTGGCTTCCGCTCCGCTGTACCCGGTGTTGAAACGGGTGGATGAGCGCTTTGTCACCATGCAGGCCTACGATGCGCCCCGTTTTGTCGAGGATATGGTGAGAAGCGTGGCGGTGTTTTTGCGTGAGGACAAGCGGTCGGACCGATGGCAGGTGCGGGTGACCAATCATGAATCCATTCACCAGCACAATGCCTTCGCGGTGGTGAGCGGGGGGCGGTAACGCATCCCGAATGGCTTCCTGTCGCAAAACTCAAACAGGTCTTCATTTGCACCTGGAAGCCAACGAGGTGGATTTAATCCGTTTCCTGGGGAAGAAACTGCGCCGGTTAATGGAACACGGGGATTCCTCACAATCGGGCTTGCGATCGTTTTATCCTTCCCAGCAGAGGGAACGGGATCCGGAATCGGTTCCCACGGATCTGGAGGGGGAGATGGACCGGGAACTGATGCACCTGCGTCTGCGGAGGATCGAGTCCATACAAAACACCCTGTTGAACCGGGAGGATGCCGATGCGGAACTGGACGTGATTTTGGACGAAACCCAAACGGATATCTGGCTGGCCTATCTCGCGGATCTGCGGCTGTTATTGTCGGCGGTCATCGGCATTACCCCTGAAAACCCGGATCCGTTCATGGACAGGGACCGGGAGGACTGGACCATGGAGATGAATATGTACGAATTTTTGTCGGTGCTTCAGGAGTGGCTGCTCGCGACCTGAGGATGCCGGGCCGCGACCTGCGGATGTTGTGGAGGGATGGGTGGGATGGGGCCTGCGGATGCTGCGCCGACCTGCGGATCTTTTGAAAGGGGAGGTTTGAAGTGTTTGTTTTTACGATAAAAATACCTTTCGAAACATCCGCAGGTTCTAAAACGGTTCCATCCATTGTTTGTCCCTGATTCCGCAGAATATCCGCAGGAGATTCCCCGGTGATTCTTTTTGCTTGTGTTCTTGACTTATCGGTTGTCAGGAGGTACCTGCATCACCCTTTCAGCCCACTGCCCGGTGGTGTAAAGGTAGCACAGGAGGTTTTGGTCCTCTAAGTCAGGGTTCGAATCCTTGCCGGGCAACCATTTTTTATTTCCGCATCTCTCATGAAACTTATTTCCGGTACCGCTCACCCCGAGCTGAGCAAGAAAATTTCCGAAGTAATCGGTCAGAGTTTAACGCAAATTGAAGTTAAACGCTTTCCGGACGGGGAGATTTTTGTCAAAATTCTGGAAAATATCCGGGGGCACGACGTGTTTATCGTGCAGCCGACCTGTCCGCCGGGGAATGACAATATCATGGAGTTGCTGATTCTAATGGATGCCTGTCGGCGGGCCAGCGCCAAGCGGATTATCTGCGTGCTCCCTTATTACGGCTATGCGCGGCAGGACCGCAAGGATCAGCCCCGGGTCCCCATCACCGCCAAGTTGGTGGCCAATTTGCTGACCACCGCCGGGGCCAGCCGGGTGCTTGCCGTTGACCTGCATTCCCAGCAAATTCAGGGATTTTTCGATATTCCGGTGGATCATCTGTACGGAAGCCCGGTGATTGTCAGTTATCTGAAAAGTCTGGAACTGGACAATGTGGTGGTGGTGTCACCGGACACCGGCGGCACCAAGATGGCCTACGCCTACGCGCAGTTAATGAACGCGGATATTGCGATTGTGGCCAAAAACCGGCGCAGCGCCACCGATGTGGATGTGATCAGCGTGGTTGGAGAGGTTGAGGGGTGCAACGCGATTCTGGTGGATGATATGACCACCACGGCGGGAACGCTGTGCGCCGCCAGCAAGGTATTGAAAGAAAAAGGGGCGAAATCGATTATGGCGGCGGTTTCACATTGTCTGCTCAACGAGGACGGGATGAAGCGCATCCGGGAAAGCGCGATTACGTCGGTGGTCACCACCGATTCGGTTCCTCCGCTGGTGGACGAAGGGGACGTGGTGACCCGGCTGACCCTGAGTCATCTGCTGGGGGATGCCATTTTACGAATTCACAATTATCAATCCGTAACATCGTTGTTCCGGATTCACTAAATCAAAGAAGACCCAATCGAGGATACCACCCATGGTGAAAGAACAAGTAGCATTTAAAGCTGAAAGCCGCAGCGCTGATAAAAAATCGGCCTTAACCCGTTTGCGCGCGGAGGGATTTATTCCCGGCGTGATTTATTCCAAAGGTGCCGTCGGTGAGACTGTGCAGTTGAATGAGCACGATTTTAATATGATGTTGAAGCATCACTCCGGTGAAAACCTGATGATCGACCTCAAGATCGGTTCGGATTCGAACCGTCACGTGTTGATCAAGGATATTCAGCATCACCCGATGACCGCGCGCATTGTGCATGTGGACTTTCACGAGATCAGCCTCGACCGCATGATCAAAGTGATGGTCCCTCTCGAATTCGTGGGCAAACCGTTCGGGGTCACCCAGGGCGGCGGCACCCTGGACGTGCAAACCCGCGAAATCGAGGTGGAATGCAAAGCCTCCGACCTGGTGGAGGCCTTCGAGGTGGAAGTGTCCGCGCTCAAAATCGGAGACCATTTGACGGTGGCCGATGTGAAACTCCCCGAAGGATTTGAATTGCTGACTCCCGAAGAGATCAGTATCGCCACGGTGCTGAAACCCCGGGTGGCTGCCGACGAGGGCGATGAAGAGGATGAAGTTTCCGAACTGACCGAACCGGAAGTGATCACAGGCGCTTCCGACGAGGAAGAGGAAGAAGACGATTCCTAAGCAGAGCGTGTGTGATGACTGAGCGGGCGATTCGACTCGTGGTGGGTCTGGGAAATCCCGGAGAACGCTACGAACACAGCCCGCACAACATCGGATTCGAGGTGCTGGACGCCTTGGCGGCCCGGCAGCAGCTTCGATTTCGTCGCGCTTTCGGCTTGCAAGCATGGGGGTCGACTTGGCATGTTGCGGATTCAGCGGTTCGGCTACTGAAACCCCGGACCTTTATGAATCGTTCCGGAGTCGCGGTCCGCAAGGCCCTGCGGCGCTGGAAGGTGGAGCCGGAGGAGATGCTGCTGGTCTATGACGACGTGGCGTTGCCTCTGGGACGTCTGCGCATCCGGAAACGGGGAAGCGCGGGCGGACATAACGGAGTGACCTCGGTCATTCAGGAACTTGACAATGTAGAGGATTTCCCCCGGCTGCGGCTGGGGGTGGGTCCACGACCGTCCGGCGACCAGTTGATTTCGTATCTGCTGGGCCGCTGGAGCCCGGAGTCGGAGGCGAAAGCCGCCGAACTGCGGGAACAGGGCGCACAGGCCCTGGAGCGGATTCTCCGCGACGGGGTTACGCCCGCCATGAACCATTTTAATTCGGGAACTCCCGAGAATTGACGACAACTCAACAACCGAAGAGGTATAACGTGAATCGATACGAAGCCATGGTGATTCTTCCGGAATCACTGACAGAAGACGAAATTGAACAGGGCCTGGACCGGCTGACCGCCACCATCAAAGAGATGGGCGGACACGCATCGAAAGCCTCGCGCATGGGACGCAAAACTTTTGCCCGTCCGATGAACAAGCAAACCATCGGCGAATACGCCCTGTTGCGTTTCGAGCTGGATGGTGAAAAAATCACTCCCCTGCAGAATCATCTGAAACTGGACAGTTCGATCTTCCGGATTCAGTTCACCCGCCTGCCCGAGCCGGTGGCGGTCTAAGGAGTCGGTCCCATGGCAGCATCCCTCAATCGAATCGTTCTTTGCGGCAATCTGACCGCCGACCCGGAACTGTCCTATCTGCCATCGGGAATGGCGGTGGTTCGCCTGCGGCTGGCGGTGAACGAGCGGGTGAAGAACCAGCAGGACGAATGGGTGGAGCGTCCCTGTTTCGTGGACGTGTCCGCGTTCGGCCGCCAGGCCGAGGCCTGCAACGAGTATCTGGAGAAAGGATCTCCGGTGTTGTTGGAGGGCAAACTGCGCTATGAGACCTGGGAAGCCAAAGAGGGTGGAAAGCGCAGCAAGCATTCCGTGGTGGCGGACAAGGTGCAATTCCTGAGCACCCGCAGCGACAGCGGCAGTGGCGGCGGCAGTGGCGGCGGATCGGGGTCCTCCCCGCAGGCTCCCAAACCCCCCGCCCCCGCGCCCACTCCCTCCAAACCGCCGCTGGCGGATGAGGACGACGACGAATCCCCTCCGCCTTTTTAAACGACAACAACATTTTATTGCCCGCAACCAACGTGGTTGAGGGCACAACCTGCGGATGAAAAAAGCCGCGTAGAACCCAAAGGAAGACCAACGAATGGCCAAACAAACATGTGAGTACCTCGAAGGGGTACAGGAAATTGATTACAAGGACCATGAACTGCTGGGCAAGTTCATGACGGAACAGGGGAAAATTCTTCCCCGCCGCGTCACCGGCGCGAATGCGAAACAACAACGTCAGGTCACCCGTGCCATCCGCAAAGCGCGGGTCATGGGACTGCTTCCCTGAACCGAATTCACACTGTACGGAGAATGTATTTATGTCTAAAACACTCATTTTATTAAACGATGTGGAAGGGTTGGGAATCGTGGGGGATGTGGTAACCGTTGCAAACGGTCACGCCCGCAACTACCTGTTGCCCAAAAACCACGCGAAGCCGGTCACGGACCGTCTGATTGCAAAACTGGCGGATGCCCGTGCCAAACGGGAAATGGAACTGATGGAGGCCAAAGCGGGCGCGGAAGTTTTCGCCGACCGCGTGAAAGGCACCACGGTCACCTTGAAGGTGAAAACCTCCGCAGAAGGCCGTTTGTACGGTTCGGTCGCCGCTCCTGAAATCACAGCGGAAGCCAACAAGAAAGGTCTGGACATCGATGTCAAACAGGTGAATCTCGGTTCGCCGATTCGCCAACTGGGTTCCTATACTGTCCGCATCCGCCTCCACCCGGAAGTCGCGGCCGACCTCAAGGTCGAGGTGACAGCGGACGAGGAGGCGTAAGCCGGTGGCCACTGGCGCCGTTCCGAATCAATTGATGACTCCTCCTTATGACGAGGGGGCGGAACGGGGTCTGATTGGCTGCGCAATTACCAACCCGGATGTGGTGATCGACCTGTCGGTCGAGCGCGGCATCCGGGCTGATTCATTTTATCTCAAGGCGCATCAGGATCTCTGGGAGACTCTGGTGGACATGCAGGCGGAGAACAAGCTGA
>JBBDRC010000092.1:0-8257 GCA_040905625.1 Kiritimatiellia bacterium | reverse complement strand
CGCGAGCGGGACCCGAACGGCGGCGGGACGGGGGGGGAGGTCTTGAACGATCGGTTTCAGGTATTGAATCTCTCCGCACTCCGAGACAAGCTCAGAGTTTGGGATTTTTTGTGACGGGGCTTTGTGGGGGATTTTTTGACTGGGTCCCTGAGTTCACCGATGGGTGGCTAAAATCTCTCAGTTGAATCTTCGATACAAAATGGCCAATACCCGTCTTAAATTGAGTTCTGAAGTTCCATTATGCAATTTTCTCCTGTTTCCAGGCGTCGGAACAGATTTTTGTCCCTCATTCCGGGCTTGCAATCCCGCCCGGAATACGTTGAATCAGGTTTTCCATGCCCATACCTGCTTCCTTATGAAAAAATTCATCCTTCTTCTCTTGTTCACCTGCCTTCACGGGCTTTCGTTGATCTCCGTTCAGGCGCAACAACCTGCCGAATTGAATGTCGAAGCCGACCAACTCGATTTCGAGAACGAAAAAAACACCGTCACCGCCAGAGGCAATGTACTGCTGCGCAAAGGGGCGCAAAGTCTGAAAGCGGATGTGGTCACATACAATACCGTGACCGAGCAGGCATTTGCCAGGGGGAACGTGGTCTTCACCAATCAGGATCAAATATGGCGCGGTGAAACCCTGCAATACAATTTCATCACCGGCAAGGGGAGCTTCCCGGATCTGGAAATGCAGTCAGAGCCCTTCACACTGAACGCCGGCTCCCTGGATCGTATAAGTCCGGTCCAAAGCCAAATGCGGGACGTGACCATTACCACCTGCCCCATACCGGTGGATCCTGAATTTTATATCTCCGCATCCAAAGTGGATGTCTACGATGAATCGATTTTCGTGTTGCGTAATCCTGTATTCCACCTGCGGGGCATCCCCTTTTTCTATTTGCCACGCCTTACCCTGGATCAGGAGAGGAAACCCACAAATATTGACGTTATTCCCGGCTACGGATCCCGCAACGGCGCCAGCCTGCTGACCTCCTATAACCGCTATCCCTCAGACAGCTATCGCACCAAAACCCATCTGGATTACCGCTCCGAACGCGGACCCGCTCTGGGTCAGGATTTCTTCTGGTTTGAACCCGGAAACCATCTGGCGAATCTCACGTCGCTGAAACTCTACGGCATGATCGACGATGCCCCCTACCGGGATGAAAATCAGGAAATCCGGCTGCGAAATCAGGGAATCGACGTGGAAGAGGAGCGCTATCGCGTTCAATTCCGACACCGTCAGCAGATTTCCTCCACGGACAGCCTGTGGGCCAACGCGTCCTATTTAAGCGATGCCCGAATCGTGGAGGAGTTTTTCAGGGAGGAATTCCGGGAGGAACCGATTCCGGAAAACCGTTTAATCTACAATTCTATTGGAGATAACTGGAATGCGAATATCGAACTGAACCGACAACTCAACGACGACGACTTCAGTTCCGTGAACCGTCTTCCCGAAGCCTCGTTGAATATGCCGATGAGACAGTTGGAGACCATTGATCTTCTTTATGAGGGTTCCACCCGGGCCGGATTTATGGAACGCACCTTTTCCACATTCGACCGCGACGGGGGAGAAGAAGACTTTGACAGCCTGAGGTTTCACACTGATCACATGCTTTTTTATCCCACCCGGCATTTTGGCTGGCTGAATGTGATCCCCAGAGCCGGTGGCCGGGTAACCTACTACAGCGATACCCGCAGAACGGAAACCCGGGTGGTTCCGGTCTCCACCACGGACGAAAACAATATCATCACCACCACCTTTGAGGAGGAAACTTTCGATGTCGCCGAATCAGCCGACACCCGTATTCTGCCGGAATTGGGTTTTGAAACCTCATTCAAGGCATTTGGAATCGTGCACGAACAACCCACCGGACTCGGGCGGGGGCTTCGACATGTGGTGGAACCCTTTTCCGATTATACCTTCATCCCCGAACCCGACCTCACCCCGGAAAACATCTATCAATTTGACCGCATTGACCGATTGGGCGAGGAACACAATCTGGCCTTTGGTGTGCGAAACAAATGGCAAACCCGCAAAGTCCGGAATGATGCCCCCCCCCTCATTCATGATTTGGTCAACATGGCTGTGAGTACGGAATATGACCTTCGCTCCGATGCAGACCCCGCTCTTGGAAACATCCGGGTGGATACCGAACTCCGGTTGGTGGAGTGGGCACGCGCCCGGATTGATTTCCGGTACGATTCGGACGAGGGTGAGTTGAATACCGTGGATACGCAACTGAAATTTGAAAATCCGGAAAGTAAAAGCTGGATCAGCCTGGATCAACGCTTCCGGATCGATGACACCCACACCCTGCAGTTCACCTATAAACTGAACCCCCTCGGCAAACTCGGATTTGAGGGGTACACCCGTTATGAACTGGAGGATGAGGGATTCGAGGAACAGGATGTCATGTTCACCTACGAAACCGATTGCGTCGGATACGGTGTCGGTGGAAGATGGATAAAAGGCGACACTTATCTGGACGGCACCCGTGATGACGACGATTTTGAAGTCTGGCTGCAAATCTGGCTGACCGCCTTCCCCCGTGCAATCCTGGGCAGCAAAGGACGATAATGACACGCACTCAAAAAAATGGATTTTCGCTGATTGAAGTACTGGTCGCTTTGGTCATCATTGCCATTATGGGATCAGTGGTGGCCCTGAACCTGGTGGGAACCACCGACGAGGCCAACATCACCAGCACCCGGGCCGAAATCAACACCCTGGCCGGCGCTCTAACGCTCTATCAATCCCAGCAGGGAGTGCTGCCCTCTCAACAACAGGGCCTGGAAGCCCTGGTCCGCGCCCCGACCACGCCGCCCGCCCCGCCCCGATATCCCCAAGGCGGATATTTAACCAGTCGCGAAGTGCCTACGGATGCCTGGGGCCGCCCCTATGTCTACCTGATCCCGGGCCGGGAAAACGAACCTTTCGAACTTATCAGCTACGGCGCCGACGGGCTGGAAGGAGGAACCGGAGCCAATGCCGACCTCAGCAGCGCGGACTGAAAGCGCGTTTACCCTCGTTGAAGTTCTGATCTCCCTGTTGATCATCGCAATTCTGGCCGCGGTCATGGGCCGGATCTTACAGGGATCCCTGCTCAGCCACCGCCTGCAACAAGAGGATCGGCAACAACGCGCGGAACAACGCGGACAATACAACCTCCAGTTTTCAGGTGCGTTGGAAGAGCCCGTGCTCACCCTTGAAGAACGAACACCTTAAATCTCAAAGCCGATCTCATCCGGAGGCTCAACCACTGGAGCGGCTTGTCCGGCGGGTTGTTGAATATTCTCGGCCTGAGTCGAGGGGAGATAGCGGTAGTACACCATCAACCCCAACGCGGCCAGGGTGGTATTGTACACGGGTCCCTGCCGCGTGCCCCGCTCCGTATAACACAGCCAGTGTCCATCATCCGCCTGGTTTTGTGCCAGGGCTTTCACCATCGCGGACATGTAACGCCGGAAATTGCGCCCCTCCGGATTTTCATGAAAAAAGGCCTGTACGGCATAGTACCAGAAATTGATTTGCCCACCGTAATTACCCGGCACATTTTTATTGCCCCATTCGGGGAGTCGATCTGTTTCCGTGAATTTCTCCAAAAATTCGATCGCTTCACGGGCCTCCCGATCCCCCGACCGGCCGGTTAAAAACAAGCCCAGGGTTCCCGCCGCCGATACGATGATGTTTGCCCCACCCACATTGCCATCCTGATTCACGGTATAGGTGAAATGACGTCCCTGATCCGTCTTTTTAGACCCTAGAAGCATACCGTCCATCGCCCGCTTCAGATGTTCAGACAGCTTGTCGACTCCAATCCCTGAAATCGAGGCGGCCTTCAATGCCTGAACCTGCCAGGCGCCCGCGGACAGGTCATTCCGATTTTCTTTCTTATATCCATAGTCGAAACCACCCGCCGGCTGCATGCCGTCGATAATGGCCTGAACACCCCGTTGAACCGGTTCACGCAACAGGACATTCCCAGTCATGGTATAGGCTTCCGCCAAGGCATACGTCGCCATGGCATGTCCGTACAGGGTGTGTCCTCCCGCAGGTTGGAAAATTCCGTTTCCCGCCTGATTTTCCACCAGATACCGAATCGCTTTCGCCACCGCGGGACCAAATTCCGCCGAGGAAGGGGTTTCCCCGTGAGCGAGAAAAGCCAACAGCGCCAGACCCGTGTACCCGGTAATGCTTCCGCCTCCCGACACCGCACCGCTTTTGGTCCAGGACCCGTTCTCGTGCTGATGATCCCGCAACCACTCCAAAGCTTTCATCACCGCGGGTTCCGAAAACCGTTCCAGCCCCTTGCCGTATTTTGCCGCCGCCGCTTTCCGGGCCGATGCCGTGCGCCCCACCAGCAGTCCGGTCATCACCACCGGGCTCGACACATCTGTCATTAATTCAGATAAACTGCTCACATCGGTTTCAGTCACGGTTTCCACCACTTCCGTCTCCTGTACGAAATCGGTATCCATCGGAGTGTCCAATGTGAAATCCAGCAAATCATCCAATTCCCGGGGATCGACTTCCTCCGGTTCAATTTCCGGCTCCACCTCTATGATATCCTCCTGTTCCGACGGATCGATCACCTTCACCGTGCTCGTATCCTGCTGCATGCCATCGGAAATCGTGATAAACGTGAACAGGGCAAGTACCAGCAACCCATTGATGATCACCGAAATAAACACACTGGACGTGTGGGCGAGTTTAATGGATTTTTGAACATTCATTTCTTTTCACCCGGGTTAGATTTCAAAACCGACCTCATCCGAGTCATCCACTTCGGGAACGGGTTGCCCGGCGGGTTGCTGTATATTCTCGGCCTGGGTCGAAGGCAGATATCGGTAATACACCATCAATCCCAGAGCCGCAAGAGTTGTGTTGAACACTTTTCCGCGTTTTATTCCTCCTTCCGAAGGGAACAGCCAGTGTCCGTCGGGTGCCTGGTTTTGCGCCAGTGCTTTGACCATGGCAGGCATGTAGCGTCGGAAATTTCTTCCCTCCGGGTTTTCATGGAAAAACGCCTGCACCGTGTAATACCAAAAGTTGATGTTTCCTCCCGCACCGTCATTCTCGCTCCACTCAGGCAATCGGTCGCTTCCGGTGTATAGCTCCAGATACTGGATCGATTCTTTAGCTTCTTTGCTTTTATACCGCCCGCTCAGGTGCAGGCCAAGCGTTCCGGCGGCAGACACGGTACGATTCGCCCCGCCACCATTTGCATTGTACCTGAAATACCGGCCTCCATCCTGCATTGCGGATCCAATCAGCATCCCGTCCATGGCCCGCTGCAGGCTTTCCGGAACTTTTGCATCAATACCGGCAATTGCAGCGGCTTTTAGCGCCTGCAAATTCCAGCCACCAACAGACAAGTCATTCCGATCCCCTTTTTTATAGTTATAATCAAACCCGCCGTCGGGTTGTTGACCTTCCATAATAACGTTCACTCCCCGCTGCAGAGGCTCTCGAAGAAGGGGGTTCTCCGTCATGGTGTACGCCTCCGCCAATGCGTAGGTCGCCATCGCGTGCCCGTAGGACGTGTGCCCCCCCGCCGGTTGAAAGATACCGTTCCCTCCCTGGTTTTCCACGAGGAAACGGATGGCTTTGGCCACCGTGGGTCCGAATTCCGCCGAGGACGGGGTCTCGCCATGCGCCAGAAACGTGAGCAACGCCAACCCGGTGTAACCCGTGTTGTACCCGCCGCCTGTCGTGTTCCCCTCCTGGGTCCACGACCCGCTCTCATGCTGATGATCCCGCAACCACTCCAAAGCTTTCATCACCGCGGGTTCCGAAAACCGTTCCAGCCCCTTGCCGTATTTTGCCGCCGCCGCTTTCCGGGCCGATGCCGTGCGCCCCACCAGCAGTCCGGTCATCACCACCGGGCTCGACACATCTGTCATTAATTCAGATAAACTGCTCACATCGGTTTCAGTCACGGTTTCCACCACTTCCGTCTCCTGTACGAAATCGGTATCCATCGGAGTGTCCAATGTGAAATCCAGCAAATCATCCAATTCCCGGGGATCGACTTCCTCCGGTTCAATTTCCGGCTCCACCTCTATGATATCCTCCTGTTCCGACGGATCGATCACCTTCACCGTGCTCGTATCCTGCTGCATGCCATCGGAAATCGTGATAAACGTGAACAGGGCAAGTACCAGCAACCCATTGATGATCACCGAAATAAACACACTGGACGTGTGGGCGAGTTTAATGGATTTTTGAACATTCATGATGAGTTTCCTTTGGATTTTTTGATGCGTAGCCCATTATACCGCATTGTCATGGGGATGTTTAGACTTAATTTTCGAAAACGGATTGGTTTTTTCGTTATTTATTTGTCAAATAGGCAAAGCGTCCGTATTGTAGGGTTCAATTTTTTTTAACCGGAAGCCCTTCTTATGAAAACTATCAAAAATCCGCAGATCTCTTCAGTGCTGAAAAAACTGCTGACCGGGTTCACCGGACTTTCACTGGTCCTGTTCCTGATCGCGCACCTCATAGGCAACCTGACGATGTTTGCGGGACCGGCCGTGTTCAACGCCTATGCCCAGTTTCTGCACCACTTCATGCACGGAATGTTTATCCGGGTCGCGGAATTCGGTCTGCTCGCCTTTTTCCTCCTTCACATCTGGTCCGCCCTGAGCGTGCAACTGGGCAAAAAGAAGGCCCGCCCCTCGGCCTACCAAAAAAACGAATTCGCGGGCGGCCCCAGCAAAAAGAGTTTTCACTCCCTCTACATGGCGGTCAGCGGCGGTATCATCCTGCTGTTTGTCATCGTGCACCTGATCAATTTCAAATACGCCGATCACGAAGCCGTCGGCACCATGACCCTCGAAAACGGGATAGAGGTCGTGAATGTCTACAAGCTGGTGGTCACCACCTTCCAGGGAAATTTCGGCATCGTGCTCTTCTACATGCTGGCCATGGGGGTTCTCTGCTCCCACCTCATGCACGGGATCTGGAGCGCGTTTCAAAGTCTGGGTCTGGCCCGCCCCTCCACCATTCCCTATCTGCATTTGATCGGCATGGCCCTGGCCGTGGCCCTCTCGGTGGGCTTCTTCCTGCTGCCGCTGCTTGTATTCATGATGCGCGGCACCTTCGACCCCAACGCGGTGCCGGATTTCAGTTCCCACGCCCATCTGATCACCGCCCGCTGGACAATCGGCTGACTCACTTTACTCTAAAGGCACCCCATGACAAAAAAAGAAACGCTCAACGCCAACGTTCCCGAAGGTCCCATCAGCGAGAAGTGGACCAAACACAAATTCAACATGAAGTTGGTGAACCCCGCCAACAAACGCAAGCATAACGTGATTGTGGTCGGCTCCGGTCTCGCCGGTGCCTCCGCCTCCGCCTCCCTCGGCGAACTGGGCTACAATGTCCAGTGCTTCTGCATCCAGGACTCTCCCCGCCGCGCCCACTCCGTGGCCGCTCAGGGCGGGATCAACGCCGCTAAAAATTACCAAAACGACGGCGACAGCGTCTATCGGCTCTTCTACGACACCGTCAAAGGCGGTGATTTCCGCTCCCGCGAAGCCAACGTTCACCGCCTCGCCGAAGTCAGCACCGGCATTATCGACCAATGCGTGGCCCAGGGCGTTCCTTTCGCCCGCGAATACGGCGGCACCCTCAGCAACCGCTCTTTCGGCGGAGCCCAGGTCTCCCGCACCTTCTACGCCCGCGGTCAAACCGGACAGCAACTCTTACTCGGCGCCTATGGAGCCCTCATGCGCCAGGTGGACGCCGGAACCGTGAAGATGTTCCCCCGCCGGGAAATGCTGGATCTGGTCATTGTCGACGGAAAAGCCCGCGGCATCATCTGCCGCAATCTGGTCAGCGGCGAACTGGAAGAGTACGCCGCCGACGCGGTGCTGCTCTGCACCGGCGGCTACTCCACCGTGTTCTACCTCAGCACCAACGCCATGAACTGCAACCCCACCGCCGCCTGGCGCTGCTACAAGCGTGGCGCCCACTTCGCCAACCCCTGCTTCACTCAGATTCACCCCACCTGCATTCCCCGCTTCGGTGAAACCCAGTCCAAACTCACTCTCATGAGCGAATCCCTCCGCAACGACGGACGGGTCTGGGTGCCCAAACGCAAAGGCGACGACCGCAAACCCAGCGAAATTCCCGAAGCCGAACGTGATTATTACCTGGAAACCAAATATCCGGCCTTCGGAAATCTGGTTCCCCGCGACATCGCCTCCCGCAACGCGCAGGAAGTCTGCGACGCCGGACGCGGGGTCGGCCCCA
>JBBDRC010000091.1:0-1385 GCA_040905625.1 Kiritimatiellia bacterium | reverse complement strand
CAGGAGGGCTGACCATGCAGCAAATCGCCTATATCGTCGCCTCCGTCCTGTTTATTATCGGACTGAAAAAACTCGGCTCCGCCTCCACCGCCCGTCGCGGTAATCAACTTTCCGCTGCGGGGATGCTTTTGGCCGTGGTCGCCACTTTGGCGGGCTCCGGCTTTTCCTGGATCTGGATTCTCATCGGAATTGCCATCGGCAGCGCGATCGGCGCTGTGGCAGCCAAGCGGGTGGCCATGACCGGTATGCCGGAAATGGTGGCCCTGTTCAACGGTTCAGGCGGTGTCGCCTCCCTGCTGGTGGGCTGGGCCTCTCAGCAGAATCCGGGACCGAACGGTCTGCCGGTCTCCAGCGCAATTCCTCTTTATCTCGCGGTGTTGATCGGCGGTGTCACCTTTACCGGATCCCTGGTGGCGTATCTGAAGCTTTCCGAGAAAATCGATGGGAAACCCGTACAGTTTAAAGGGCAGAATATTGTCAATATCGCCATTCTCGCCACCCTGCTGCTGTGCGGGGTGTTATTCGTGCTGAACACCGCCGGGGTCTGGAATCCCTGGTTGATTCTGACCGTGATTCTCAGTTTCGCGTTCGGGGTGATGGTGGTGATTCCCATCGGCGGTGCCGACATGCCGGTGGTGATCGCGTTGCTGAACTCCTACTCCGGACTGGCTGCCTGCGCCGCCGGATTCATTATCAGCAACACCGTGCTGATTGTGGCCGGGGCTCTGGTGGGCGCTTCAGGAATCATTCTCACCGGCATCATGTGCAAAGCCATGAACCGGAGCCTCAGCAATGTGCTGTTCAGCGGATTCGGCAGTGCCGCCGCCGGGGGCATGGGCAAGGACGTGGAGGGCGAAGCCAAGCCCATTTCCGCCGATGATGCCTATTACATTCTCGAGGCCGCCGGCTCAGTAATCTTTGTGCCCGGATACGGCATGGCCGTGGCCCAGGCCCAGCACGCGGTCAAGGAATTGGGCGCCCTGCTGGAGGCAAACGGCTGCGACGTGCAATTCGCCATTCACCCGGTGGCGGGCCGCATGCCCGGCCATATGAACGTGCTGCTGGCGGAGGCGGATGTGCCCTACGAGCAGTTGGTGGAACCGGATGACGTCAACCCGAACATGGCCGCCGCCGATGTCGCGATCGTGATTGGGGCCAACGACGTGGTCAACCCCGCCGCCCGCACCGATGAAACCAGTCCGCTTTGGGGAATGCCCATCATCAATGTGGATCTGGCCCGCACCTGCATCGTGCTCAAACGCAGTCTGCGTCCGGGATATGCCGGGGTCGAGAACCCCTTGTTCTTCTGCGAAAACACCCGCATGTTGCTTGGTGATGCCAAAGCCAGCGTTCAGGCTCTGGTTTCCCAGTTCAAAGAAGGGTGA
>JBBDRC010000090.1:0-8291 GCA_040905625.1 Kiritimatiellia bacterium | reverse complement strand
GGCGGTGATTTCGTCCGGATGCAGCCCTGTATCGGAGCGGGGGAAAAGCACGGGGTGCTGGTGGAAAAGGAAATCCGGCGTTATGAACTTGAAACACTGTATTCGGACAAATATGAAAAACGACTATGCGCATTCTTTATCTTGATATCGATTCCCTGCGTCCGGACCACCTCGGCTGTTATGGGTATCGCCGTAACACCTCGCCGAATATCGACCTCCTGGCGCAGGAGGGCCAGCGCTTTAATCGGGTATACACCTCTGACGCGCCCTGCCTTCCCTCCCGCACCGCGCTTTACACGGGCCGTTTTGGGTTCCATACCGGCGTGGTCAGCCACGGCGGCAGTGCTGCGGATCCCTGGCCGGACGGGAGGACGCGCGGCACCCGAGACCGGATCGAATGTGATGCCTTTCCCCGGCTGCTTCAGGAGCAGGGCTTTCATACCGCGCAGATCAGTCCGTTTGGGCAACGCCACGCCGCGCGCCAGTTTTACGCCGGATTCAATGAAATCCATAACACCGGCGGGGGCGGGAACGAGTCTGCGGAGACGGTGACACCGGTGGTGGAGAAATGGCTGAAAGACCATGCCGGGTCGGATCAGTGGTACCTCCATGTGAACTATTGGGATCCCCACACGCCTTACCGTACACCTGCGGAATACCCGAACCACTTTGAACAGGATCCCGTTCCCGACTGGATCACGCCGGAGGTGTTCGAGCGGCATCTGGGGAAAGTGGGACCGCATGGACTCCGCGAAATCAACATGTTCGACGACCGCGAGAATCCCAAGTGGCCGAAACACCCGGGATCGGTATTGACCTATGACGAGCTTCGCAGGGTTTTCGACGGCTATGACAATGGGGTGCGTTATGTGGACGATCAGGTCGGCCTTATTGTGAAATGGCTGAAGGAAGCCGGCGTATATGAGGATACCGCCATTATTATTTCCGCCGATCATGGAGAGAATCTGGGTGAGTTGGGTATTTATGGCGAGCATGCCACTGCGGATTCCGCCACCTGCCGCATTCCCCTGATCGTCAAGTGGCCGGGCATCACCCGGCCCGGAACCACCGACGACGGTCTGCACTATCATCTGGATCTTCCGCCCACGGTTGCCGAACTGCTGGGTGCGGAAGCCAAGCCGACCTGGGATGGCCGCAGTTACGCCGAAACGCTCCGAAATGGCGCGAATACCGGACGCGATGCCTTAATCATCGGGCAATGCGTGCATGTTTGCCAACGTGCGGTCCGCTTTGATCGATGGCAGTACATCCGCACCTACGACGACGGATATCATTTATTTCCCACTGAGATGCTGTTCGATCTCGAAAGCGATCCGCACGAACAATTGAATAAAGCCGGGGAGGAGCCCGCTGTGTGTGACCGGGGGCTGCGCTTGCTGACAGAATGGAGCGAGGAGATGCTTCGCAGCAGTCCCCGCAATCAGGATCCCCTGTGGACCGTGGTCAAAGAACACGGTCTCATTTACAACTGCGGCCAACTCCCGGCCTACTGCGAACGACTTCAGGCCACCGGCCGGGGCTGGGCCGTGGCCGAGCTGAAGCGGCGGCATCCACACGAGTTTGCGGATTCGTAGGAGATCCAGCCGTTCCGGCTCCCCGACCCCGGGGCGGATTCAGGCCATGACACCCGTCTCCGGCAGGGAGGGCCTGCGCGGGGCGTGATCCACCCCCTCGCCGCGGATGTAGGAGCGCAAATGCGCACCACCGCTGAGAAAGACGGACATCGCACCATGAAGCTAAATTCGTCAATCTTCTCGAGGTCAGGTGTTCTGACATTATTTTCCGCAGGATTCGGAGGGCGTGGTCTTCGATGGCCCTGACCATGGGCTGCCGTGGCACGGGGTGTCGTCATCAGGCGCTCCGCTTCCTACAGCCGCCGCCTCCGCTTTCCCGGCCGCACTATGGCCCGGGAACCACGAACAGGGGCAGGGCGGAACCCCCGCCGCGGGTAGGAGTCCGACCGCGCTCGAGCACCTGCATTTCTTCATCGTCAATGTACTGTACCGCCAGGCGGCGAAAAGGAAAATTGCGAAACGAGGCTTCGCCCATGGTAACGCTGAACCGAGCCTGGTCGCGCAGGATAAACAGATCGTTCTTTTCGCGACGCGTATTGGCATAGATCAAGGAACCGAGGATTTCGGTCGCGCCGCCGCTGGCCTCGAGTATGGGTCCATTTCCCTCGGTCTTCAGTCCCAGAATCCACAGATTGGCGTGACGATTCACCAGCAGCATGGATCCTTCCGGATTCAGTTGTCGCGCCCAGATGTTCTGTCCCGGCGCGAAATGCCAGGGATCGCCAGCCACATCCTCGATAAACAGGTCGCCGGCGCCTTCCTCCGCCGCGTAGGCCCCCCTGCGGGACATGCGCATATTGGCCAGCACAAGCGTCCGCGGGGAAGTGTGCACGATGCGCGTTGAAAGCTCGGCGATAGGCAGTATCTCCAGGCGCTCGATACGCACGGCGGGCGCCTCGCCATCGACGATGTGAATGATCGCGTCTCCGGTCAAGCGGGCTTCGCAGCCGATAATCCGCCGCACCCGGCCGCGCACATATAGATTTCCTTTCAGATTCCACGTGCCGTTGGGCAGATAAACCGTGGTCGCCCCGGAATCGATCGCCTGCTGGAGGGCCGCGGTATCGTCGCCTTGATTTTCCGGACTGCCGCCGAACTCGAGAGGGCTGGCCCACTGGTCGAGCGGGTCCCAGGGGATCTCCGGCGGATGCCGGATCGGCAGATGCAGCGCCGACAGGGGGCCTGATGCGTTGGCAAAGGCGAGTGGCGGGTGCGACACGAATTCCGCGACCTCCGGCCCGGCCGCATCCTCCTCCGTGCCCGTATGATTGGCGATCGCCTGCTGATAGCCGTCCACCGTTATGTTTCGGGCATAGAGCACGCCGTGATTGTCGATTGCCGCCGCCTCGCTTTTCTCCCCGGGCGCCCGCAAATCGGCACCGATCAGAGTGACCACCCCATAGCCGACACGATTGACCAAGGCTGGCACTCGATTGCGGCTGACCAGGTTTTCAATACTCAACACCTGCTGAAAATTACGGATCCCGGCCTGGTTCTGGTGGTGCAGTTCAACGTTGACCATGGTGATACTGTTCACCGCTCCCCAACTGTGGATCCCGTAATCGAAGCCTTCCACCCGCAAATCCTTAACCAGCAAAGGGCCGATTTCATGGGCATAGCCCAAGTCGAGCCCGACCCGGCCCTGGCCGTCGCCCGAGCGAATCGTCACATTGAATACCCCGCCTTGATTGTTGGTTTTGAAGCGGGCCCCGATCGCCCCGGGATTGCCGCTGCCGGTGTCGAGGGTCAGATCGCGGACGGCATTGCGAAAGCGCTGGGCCGGGGCGCGCCCGGTCCAGAGCATGGCCTTTCCTTCGGGCCGATCCCAACGCTCCCCGTAAACGCCGCCTTCCCCGAAACCCTCGGAATGGTCTTGCAGGCGGATCACCGTTCCCGACCGGCTCTGTCCCTGCAAAACGGTGCGTTTCATAAAAGCGCCTTCGTTACGACCTTCCGGCCAGCGCAGCGTGTCGGAAATCAGATATTCCCCGTTGGGCAAATAGATAATGCGATTGCCCGAAGGATGATCGTCGAGCACTTTCTGGATAGCCCGGGTGCTGTCGCGCTTGCCGCTCGGATCGGCATTGTAGGGTGGGCGGGTTACATCGACCACTCCCGCATCCCCGGGAAAGACCACTTCGGCCCGCGTTTCCAAAGGCGACAGTGTCAATATTGAAATCGCCAGACCTATCGTGGCCAGAGCTGTTCTAAGGTCGCTGTCGACTATATCGACGGTAGTGAAAAAAATGGATGCAATCATTGTTTCTATCCTATGAGTTCATTAGTTTCTCGATTATTTTGTGCTTGAGGTTTCCTCGGGGTGCAACTGAGTGGTCGGCACCGGTTGGTCCTTCTGACTGAGGCTGGACCAGCGCAGCGTGATTCGCGACCCATAGAACCGCCGGGTTTCGTATTCCAAACGCAGAGCGTACTTGTGCCCGGCTTCCAGCCTGATCGTGCCGCGGGTGATGCCTCTGTGCGGTCCCTCCCAGGCATCGACCACCAACTGGTCGTCGATCCACAATCGAACGCCGCTGTAACGCCCGATATCGATATCAAAGATGTAATCCTCGCTGAACAAGGGTTCGATTTCCCCGGTCCAGCGAATACTGTAGGGTTTGAGATTGCCTTCAAGTTCGGCATGGACTTCCGGGTGGGGGCGTCTTTTATCCCAATTGAAATCGATTCGCGGATCGACCCGCTCGGCCACCGGTTGGCTGTCGAACCCCCTCCCTTCGAAATAGCGGCCCAGCAGACCTTCCCCGGCCCCGGGCTCCGGCATCTTGGCCGCCGCCAACTTGCCCGTCCAGGCGCCCGACCCGACAACGTATCCCGCGCCCGGTGCCAAATCGACGGAAAAGGTTTTTTCCGGCCTGACATGTTCGTCTTCCTGAATGGTCAGGATCGCCTCCCCCTCTTTTTCGCCCGCCTGAATCACAATCCGATCAGAGGTCAATCGATACTCCATACCCTCGACCATCTCGCCGGAAAAGCGCAGGGGAATCTTCAGCCGGGAATCGACGGGAAAACTTGACTGCACCGCAAGGCGAATCCGGTCGCCGGCGCGAATATGCACCGGCAATTCACCGACCCAGGTTATGATTGGCAGTTTCAGTTCCCGTGGAACGAGCTGACTGGCTGGAATCGGTTCGCGAACTTGATTCGGGCTTTGCCAGAGCAGGCGGGCCCGGGCCGCGCCGCCGCGGGCGACATATTCCATGCGCAACGGATACTTGCGGCCGGCTTCGAGTTCCATCTCGCCGACTTGCTCCCGGGCGTAGCCCCATTCATCGATCAACAGCCGGTCGGCCACCCATAGGCGGACACCATTGTCGGTGTCGGTGATGAAGCGATAGCGTTCGCTGTACTGCGGCTGAACGTAGGCGGTCCAGCGTACCGTGAAATTGTTTGCGCCCACCTGGCAATCCTCGGGGCTTCCCGTCCCCCAGTCGAAATCAATCGGCCCCTCGACCCGGGCGCACACTTGCCGTTCGAAGTTCGTGCCGTCGAAATACTCCCCGTGCAGACCGGTACCCTCGCCCGCCGGCACGGCGGAAGGCATTTGCACCGTGGCCCGAATGGTCGGCGATTTGCCGGTGCCGTTAAAGGCATAGAGGCGGCATGTATACTGATGTCCGGCTCGAATATTGTCCCTCAGCTCGGCACTTCGCTGCCCGGCCGCCACGGTTCGCTGGGCAACCAATTCCCCGTCTTCGAGCAATTCAAGCCGGAAGCCATCCACGTTTTCACCATCATGCTGCCAGCTCGCCCGCACGGCGGCGGTTCCCTTGGGAAGCAGTGTCAGGCCCTCGGGGGCTGTCGGCGCCTGGTCGGCCGGCAGCCAGTAGCCGGTGTATAGAGGAATCAGCGAGCCGCCGCCGCGCGGATACGCCTGACCATGGCGCAGGATTCTTCTTTCCGGGCCGTAATTGAAGTCAACATCGACCACGCGGGACGGGCGCGATTCAATCGCGATATCGAACGGCTGCTGGCGAATGACGTACTCACCGACGGAAAAGGATAAATGACTGCGGCGGTTGATGAACATCTGCTTGGGTGTCATTTGCCGCTTGTTGGCGTAAATGAAGCCGCCAAGAATCTCGCTTCTGCCGCCGTCGCTGACCATATGCGCGGTGGTGTCGTCCTCCGTTTTCAGCCCCAGCACCCAGAAGTCGCCGCCGGCATTGTGGGTCTTGGGTTCCTCCCAGTTCTCGACATTGAGCTGTCGCGCCCAAAGCCGACCCCCCGCATGGATGTCGAGCCGGCGAGCGCGCACATCCTCCAGAAAGACATCGCCGCCGGCCCGGGATTCCAAGTCGTAGAAGGAAAGGCTGCGCACCACCATCGAACGATTCGAGTTCTGCACGAATCGGAAAGCCATGTACCAGGTATCGAATCGTTCGACAACCACCTCCGGCGGAGCGCCGTCCTCCAGAACAAAGGCAGGAGTGAATTCGTCGGGAAACATGCCTGGCCAAATCCGGTACCCGGTGTTCTCCATGCCGATGATCCGCCGGACATTGTTGCGCAAATAGACATTGCCGAACAGCCCAATAATGCCATCCCGGTCGTACGGAAAGTAGATTGTCGAGGCGCCGGAATCAATGGCCTTCTGCAAGACCGTCGCCCAGTTCGTGGTTTGGAACCTCTTGCCGTCGTGGCGAACCAGGGTGATCGGTTCCGGTTCGCCGAAATCGGCGACGCTGACCCAATCCCGCGGCAAATCCCAGGCCACCTCCGGCGTTTCCTTGATCGGCAGTCCCAGCGATTTGGGCGGCGAAAGAAACACGCTCAGCGGTTCGTGCGAAACGTATTCCTCGATCCTGTCGCCCTCGGCGTTTCTTTTATGGCCGACCCTGTTTTCGACCGCCATTCCATAGCCGGGGGTATCCACGTTCCTAGCGAACAGCCCCGCCTGGTTTTCGATCGCCAGCAATTCGGCCGCGTCCACGCCTCGCAACACCGAGTCAACCAGGGTAATCATGCTTGCGCCGTCACTGTAGATAGCCGGCCCGCGATTTTCGCTGGTCAGTTTGCGAATGTTGAAAACCTGGCCGGAATTGTGAATTCCGTAAGTGCGCTGCCGCCGAAGGGTAAGATACTCGGCGGTGACGCTGTTGACCGGATGTCTAAGGCTTATCCCGATGTCAAACCCCTCGACGGTGATATGCTTGAGCAGGCACGGGCCCTGCTCGCCGGTGTATCCCAAATCCAGGCCAATCACCCCCAGGCCGGAACGGTCGCGAATCGTGACCCGCTCCATGCCGCCTTGATTGTTGGCGATGAAGCGAGCGCCGATCGCGCCCGGATTGCCTTCGCCAATGTCCAGCGTCAGATTGCGAATACCATTGCGAAAACGCTGGGCCGGGGCGCTTCCGGTCCAGACCATCGGCCTAGGATCGGACGGATCCCGAAAGGCGGGCGCCCGATTCTGAAGCCGAATAATCGTCCCCGCCTCGCTTTGCCCCTGAAGAACCTGACGCTTCTCCCCCGCCCCCCAGCGCAAGGTGTCGGAAATGACATACTCGCCGTCCGGTATGTAGATCAATTTGTGATTGTCCAGCAAAGCCCGCTGAAAGGCGGCCGTATCGTCGTGCTGCCCGTCTCCCGCCGCCCCGTATGCACGGACATTGGGCACCTGGGCACCAACGGGAAAAACGATCCCGGGATCGGCATTCGGAGCGAGTCGCTCCAGGACTGCCGCATTGGCCTCGGCCGTCTGCGCGGGTGTCGGCTCGCTAACCAAGTCGATCGGCTGTAGGGTTTCGGCAGAAGTCATGGCGATACCTGGCAGTATAAAAAAAGCAGCCCACCGGAATGTGAGGCCGGTAAATCGTTTCGTGGAAATTCGCATTTTTTTTTTTGTAACTACCCAGGTAACTCCAACGTGGAGATACCTGAGTAGTTGCAAATTTACGACCAAGGTTAAATCGAAAAACCGTGGGGTGTCAAGCAGTCAAGCCGGGATTATTTTTTTAAAAGCCGGGTTTGCACAGCACATTCAGCACTCCCACCGACAACCCCGAGATGAGGTGGTTCCGGCGGAACCGGACGAAGCCATCGGTTTATATGAGGCCTGTACCTTTGCCTTGGAGCCCATCTTCTCACGCGGGATCAGCAGAAAAACCGACGGATTTCCTGCGGACCCAGCTTGCCCAGGGTCCGGAGTTTTCCGTTCACGGGTTTGTATCGAACGGTTTGGAGGGTGTCATAACGCCGAACCACCGCCTTCCCGCGTGTCCAACAGGCGCGCGCGCTCGGGTCCTTTTTCGAGGACCCGGGAGTTGGTGATGCCCCAAACCTCGCGCACAGTGTCCAGCATCCAGGAATCGGGTTCTTCCCGCATCCCGCCCCAGGAGCCCCAGGGATCCTCCACGGTGAACAGGTTCAACGGAGAGGTGAAAAAAGGCTTTGCCCCCGCCAAAAAATGAGCGTCTCTCGAGTCTCTTCAGGGGCTGTCGGGTGTGTCCGAGTAGGTGAGCCAAACATGACTGGGGGGGGGCGGGCCCCGGGTGGCGATCAGATACTCGTCAAAGCGGAAACGGAGTCCGCTTGGGGAGAACACCATCAACCCCGTCATGCGGGTCGTGGGTTTGACAATGGCGATATTGTCATCGATCAGTTGCCACCCCTCCGGGTCCCGGGTGGCGATTCGGGCACGGACCCGGTGACGGTGATCTCCTTTCAGGGGGACAA
>JBBDRC010000089.1:0-8343 GCA_040905625.1 Kiritimatiellia bacterium | reverse complement strand
GAATGTCAGGGCTTGCGAGCGGGGTGGTATTTTCCCTTTCGTGGCAACCTGCATTTCTTAGCTTGACGCGTATGCCCTCCAGGGTCGACGTTATTATTTCGCGGAAACCGGAGGTCCCGCTCCGGCTACAATCTGCGACCCGTTCCGGGTCGGTTCTGTCACAGACACACCCTTAGTGAATTTGCTTTCAACAAAACGCTAATTCGTAACTTTATTACGGGCATTCGTTACGCGATTTCCGGCGTTTGTGGTATAAGATGACGATGGCATCACATTATCGTCCCTTTTGTCGGTTATTTATCCTTTTCACCCTCATGCTGATCTCCATCCCGCTCCCCGCCGCTGGCGGTGACTTTGAATCCTGGTCCAACGGCATCCCCACTGGATGGTCGACTGGAGACGGGGGCACCGTCTCCGAGGTCGCGGGCTGGGATGCTTCGGCGGCGCGGGTGGGGAAAACAGCCTCCGCATCCCTGCAGGCCCATCTGGGGCAGTCGCTCCCCTTTGCGGCGAACGACAGCTTTGGCGTGTCTTTTGAATTCGCCCAGGAGCCCAGCGGCACAGAGCGTGGTCTGAATGTCACCCTGCGGGATGGCTCGACACCTTTCCTCTCGCTGCGGGTGGCCGCGTCCGGTGCCATCGAACTCTACGACGGCGGTGTCTGGCAGGCGGTATCCCCGGAAAACACCGTGGAGTCCGGGCCCCTGCCCACCACGGATCCGTCCCGCATCTACCGGCTCACCCTGGAAGGGTCCCTGACCGGCGGCGTGTATACGCTTCGCCTGCTGCGACTGTTGGAGGAGGAGGTGCTGGTGGATCTCAACAATCTGAGTTTCTGGCAGTCCGATCCCGCGGGGAAAACCTTCAACACCTTTCGCTTTGAACGCGGGCGCAGCGGCGGCGATGTGATGGTGGATAATGTGACCTACCCAGGACAGACACCCCCGGCCATCCCGGACGGGGTTCATCCTTTTCTGTTGTTTACGAATGAGAACCTGCCGGAACTCCGGGCCAAAGCGGACCGGCCTTCCCATGCGGCCATGAAAGTGCAAGCGCTCGACCGCGCGGCGAATCTGCGCTACGATCCCGACCTGCCGGAGTACCGTCTGCGGGCGCTGCGGCTGAAGGAGGTGGTGAACGCCCTGGCCCTGGCCTCTTTTCTCGACGATCAAACGCCCCCCGCCCAAACCGCGGCTCTGTTCCGGGATCAACTGGTGGCGGGTCTCACCCACCTGGGAAGCAATCGTCCGGGAGGCTGGGACGGCAACACCCCCATGGGCAGTCTGCTGTTCGACGCGGTGCTCGCCCTGGACGTGATGCATCCCCATTTGACCCCGGAGCAGCGCACGGAGCTGGAGACGCTGCTGGGGCAATGGATCCCCACCATCTCCGGCTGGGATCCAAGTCCGCAATCGGTCAAAGCCCTCTGGGCCCTGTACCGCCGGGACAGCACCGCATATGCCTCGTTGCGGAATTCCTTTTTAAATTCCTTTTTTGGTAAATTCACTGCGGACGGTGTCGCCATTGCCGGTACCAATTACGCTTTGGCACGCATGGGGTTTTACGACCGCGAACAGAAACACCTGCTGCTGGAAATCATCCGTCGACACGACGGCCTGACGGATGCGCAGGAAAACCAAATCCAAAACGCGTACGAATGGCTGTACGGTTACGCCATGGGACCGCACGGGTGGAACCACGTATTCGGAGACAGCTCCCCCAACCGTCGGCTCAATGGCGCGCTGGAATATCCTGCGGACTCGCCCACCGCCGCCTACCTCGCATCCGCGCTGAGCGCCGATGCGCGGGCCTATGCCAACCGGAATCTTCTCGCCCCCTTCCCCGCCCCCTCGCTGATGGCCTATGTGCATGTGGACCCGCGCCTGGCGCAACTCCCCGACTTTTACCCCTCCAGCCGGATCTTTCAGGACGGCGGGGCCTGGCTGCAGGGGGATCATCCCGTCTTCGGCGCCATGTCCGCCGCCATGTGGAACAGCACCCGCACCGAAGGCCACACCCACAAAGAAACCAATGCCATCAGTCTGGGCGCCTACGGGGAATTGTTGCTGAGCAACGCGGGATATGCGGGCTGGGGCAGCGGCGCGCTGGGATTCTCCTGGGACTATATCAACAACCGCGCGGTCAGCGGCAACACCGTGCTCATTGATTATCCGCTGAGCGACCCCTCCTCCGCGCCCCGGACCAACGATCACGATCAAAAACGGGGCAACGGAATCGAAAGTTGGTCGGTCAACGGCATCGTGGACACCGCCCGGGGAGACTCCGGCCCCGCGCTTCCCAACGGCACACACCACCGCACCCTCATGTTTGTAAATCCGGCTGAGGATCTGCCCGGGTATTATCTGGTGTTCGACGAAGTGCAGGGCCACGTCGGCACCCAACAGACCCACGCCGCCTGGCATCCTTTCGCAACCCAAATCGACATCATCGACAGCGATCACCACTACCGCGCCACCTGTCAACAGTTCTCGGAAACCGGCGTCGATCTGCATTTGCTGCTCACCACCCCGGCGGCTGCGGTTCAACGCCTGAATGGTCTCATCGCCCAGTTCAACGGACTGAGTTTTGTGGGTGAATTCCTGTACCCCGGCTACCCGCTGAACGCGGAACATGCCGCCCGCTTCGGCACCGTGCTTTATCCCCATACCGATGGCATTCCCCTGCCCGCCTTCACCCGGGAAAGCGGAGCGGGCTACCATGCCACCCGCCTGCAATGGACCCCGGAACGCGCCGATCTCTGGGTGGTGACCACCACGGACAGCCCGGTTCATCCCGCCCCGGGTATCTCCTTTCAGGGAAAAGCGGCCTGGTTCCGTCTCAACCAGGATGGTTCCGCGGAACGACAGCTCCTGATCGAAGCTGAGACCACGACCCTGACCCCCGCCCCGCCCCACTTTCCGCGCCTTCATCTGACATCCACCCCCGAAGGCAACACCCTTTTTGCCAACGGAATGAATCCCGCCCTGGGCTATCAGTGGAAGTATTCCAAGGATCTTAAAACCTGGTACCCCTTCGGGTCTGCGGTGGAAAACCGACAGGAAAGTTTCACCTTCGAGGCCACGGATGAGGATCTGCGCTTTTATCGACTCTCGGGTGACGGTTCTCCGTGAGCTGACTCGAATAAGGCACTAACTTAAGCCCCATTTGCTATGAAATTTATGAGAAAACGCCCCCGGATGGGGGCAACGCAGTTAGCCCGGGGTAAAGGAGGAACGACTGCAACCCCGGGAGCACAAGTGAGGATTGTAGGCGCCCCGAATGGGGTGCGGGCGAGCGTTTTCAAAGAGTTCCGGTGTGAGTCTCCGTACCGCCCGGACCCCTGCGGGGCCCATGTATATTATCTGTTTCCCCAGGGCTGCGCTCCTTCGTCGCTTGCCCTGGGCTAACCACGTTAGCTCCTCCGGAGCTTCTATACATCCTTAAGATAGTGCCATTCTGAGCTGGACGGCGAAGCCATCCGTTGGGTCTTCTTCTTCTCGGTTGTAGAGAAAACACGGCACAGGAAAAATCAGCCGTAAAAAAAACGTCGGAATTCATTTTTCTTGCCTCCACCTCGCAAAACAAATAAATTTACGAATACCCGAAACCTCTCCATCCCCCCATGCCCGCCTCAAAAAAAATCATTGGCGTTTTTGCCCGCCCCGATTCCTCCGTCAAACGGAGTGTTGTCAGTGCGATTGCCCGGGCTGCCCCCCGCTTTCCCGCCTGGGAATGGGTCTTGGTGGCCCCGCCGGCGGTCGTGCGGGAATTCAGGGTTCCCGATCAATTGAACGGATTACTGGCCTGGCCGGATGACGAACAGGACGCCCAAACTCTCTGTGCCGCCAAACTGCCCACGGTTTTTATCGGTCAAATAGGCCCTCCCGGGGAGGCCCGGGTGGACCGGGTGATGTTCGACAACCACCACTCCGGTCGACAGATCGCCGACTTTTTCCTCGGCAAGGGCTTTAACAGCTTTGCCGGCTTCCGTGACCGCTCCGCCGCCGGATATTCCTACGCCATCCGCCGCTGGCAGGGCTTCGTTGACGGCTTGGCGGAGTCGGGCCTGCCCGAACCCCCGTCCTTTGACGGCTACCCCGGCAGCCTCAACACGGAGGGGTGGCTCAAACAGCTTCCCGCCCTGGGACGCTGGCTTCAGAATCTACCCGAAGGAACCGCCGTCTTTTGTGAACGGGACCGGGGCGCCCGCGATCTCAGCACCGCCTGCGCCCATTTTGGCATCGGCATCCCCGATTCACTGGCCCTGCTGGGCGTGGGCAATGATGATCTGCTCTGCGGCTTCGGCACGCCCTCTCTCAGCTCCCTGGACCTGGATGGCGACCGGGCGGGCACTCTGGCCGTGGAACTGCTCGCCCACCGCCTCCGTTTTCCCCGGGCCAAACCCCAGACGGAAACCCTGCGGAATTTCCGCATCGTGGAGCGGGCCTCCACAAACCGCATCGCGGTGGAGGACGAGGTGATCCGCGACGCCCTGCAAACCATCCGGGCCCACATGATCGACGGAATCGATGTCGAGTCCCTGTCCCTCAAACTCGGCCGGGGAAGGCGCAGTCTGGAAAAACACTTTCAGGCTGTTCTGGGTCACGGCCCCCACCGGGAAATCCTCCTCGCCCGCATCGAATTCGCCAAGGCGCAACTGGTCGAGACCAACAAACCCATCGCCGACATCGCCGAACTCTGCGGCTTCAGCGAACCCCAGCGCCTCAGCGAAGTCTTCGCCCGCGAAGTCGGCGTCAGCCCCCGCGCGTGGCGGAAACAGTATGGAAAATAACCGAAAGCGGACGGCCTTGCCGTCGGGAAAACCTTGCCAATTTTCCGGGAGGGGATAAGGTAACACTTACATGAACCCCACATTACGAGATATCGCGCGTGAAGTCGGCGTCAGCCAGCCGGTCGTCAGCAAGGTCCTCAACGGCGGCAAGGCCGTCGGAGCCAACGCCAGTGAAAAAACCAGGCTGAAAATCCTGAAAACCGCGGAACAGATGGGGTATCGGCGTCACATGGGCGCGGTGGCGATGCGGCAAAAGCGCTTCAACATCATCGGTTTGCTCATGAGCACCGATCTGGAACAACGCAGCGCCCTGCCCCCGGGCATGCTGGCCGGAATCTGCGACTGTCTGGAGAACAAGGGGATGCACCTCTCCATCGCGCGGATGAACGACGCCTCGCTCTCCGACCCCCTGAAAACCCCGCGGCTGCTTCGGGAATTGGCGGTGGACGGCATGTTGATCAATTACAACCGTTTTCAACCGGCGAAGATGAACGCCCTGATCAAACGCTCGAACCTACCCGCAGTCTGGCTGAATGACAAACGTTCGAAGGACGCGGTGTATCCGGACGACCTCGACGCGGGTCGACGGGCCGCAGTGCGGCTGATGGATCTGGGACACCGCCGCATTCGATATGTGACCCAGACGCCGGAGGAGGACTTCCCCCACTACAGCATCCTGGACCGGTGCAGGGGATATGAACTGGAAATGGAGCGGGCGGGCTTACAGGCGGATGTGGTGTCCTCCACTCAAATTAAGCATTGGATTCAGGATTTCACGGACCCCGCCAGACGGGCGAAAGCGCCCACCGCCCTGATCACGTACAGCCGTGACACCATGGTCAAAATGATCATCGCGTTTACGGAACACGGTCTGTCTGTTCCGGGGGACTGCTCCCTCATCGGATTTTGCGGCGAGGAGTTCAGGCTTCACAAAACGATCACGTCCCTGCGCGTGCCCGAAAAGGAAGTCGGGGAATCCGGCGTGAAGCTTCTGCTCAGAAAATACGATCAAAACATCGCCTCCGCCACCTCCCTGCCGATCCCGCACGGCTGGATCGAGGGAGAGACTCTCGCGCCTCCCGGCCTGTGATTCACTTCATCGGCTGCGTGAAGCCCTCCCGGTGCCATTCCAGGAACGCCACCCCGCGCCCCTCCAGAGTGAAGCTGACAATGCGCGCGTCCCCTTCCGTGCGGACATCGATATCGGAAAGCGGTGCTTCCCGCAAAGCGCTGGAGTCCTTCCAGCGCCCGGAGTCCTCCGGGGACATGTACGGCTCGGAACCCGCCTCCTCCCACCGACGCACCGCATTGTTCTCGTTCCGGGTGATCCTGAACAGCTTGGGACGATGGAACGGCTCGGAGGCCTCCAACGCGATTTCCACCCGGCGGGGGGCGATTGCCTCCCCCTCCGGCGCCTGGAACGCATAGACGCCGACCTGGCGGGTCTCCTCGTTGCCGGCGCAGACGCTGTTGACCAGATCGCTGCCGCCCTGAACTTCGGCGCCGTAGCGGTTCTCCTTCAGCCTGCACAACAGCTGGTGGGCCAGATAGTTCGGTTTGCGGATGTTCTGCTGGTTCAGCATGCCGTAGTTGGCATGGAAGGTTTCCCGACCGTAGCCCACCTGATTGTAAATATCGGAGAGGTTCCAATAGGCGAAGGAATCCGCCTGGTCCCCGACTTCGGCCATGGTCTTCCAAATGAAGGCGGCCTCGTTTTCGGTCTCACGCTCCGGATCCCAGGGGAACCAGGAACGGCCCCACTCGTTCCAGTGGATCTCGCCGGTGAAATTTTTGCTGTCGCAGATGGATTTCACCCCGCGGATCACCCCCGAGGCGAAATTCGGGGATTTGCTGATTTTATCGGTTTGAGGACCATCAAAGGGCGACAGGGCCGCATCTCCGTCGGCGTCATTGTTGTAACAATGCGTGATGATATAATCCGGCAGACAGTCGTTGGATTTTCCATAGTCCAGCAGATCCCCCACCCACTCTCCCCGGGCGGTACTGGGTCCTCCCACCCGGAAATCCGCGTCCACGTTTTTGATGGCGCGGAAGGAACGCCTCCACACCTCCATCCACAACTCCTGTCCGCCCACCCAGAATCCCCCTTCCAGATTCGGCTCGTTCCAAACCTCGAACAACCACTCCCGCATGCGCCGCCGTCCGTACCGGTGCGCCATTTCCCGCACCGACAATTCCACGAATTGTTCCCATTCATCCATATCCCTCGGAGGAGTGACGTTCCCCGACTGGTCGAACACGGTTTTGTCCCCCTTGGCGAGGACGTCCGGAGTGAAGCAGGTGGTGAACATTGGAGTGACCCCCCGCTCAATACATCCGTCAAAATAAGTGTTCAGCATGGAAAAATTGCTGCGTTTGCCCCGGTGCTCCGGGTTCTTGAATCCGCGGGGATCGGCGTCGTACACCCGGTTGGCGAATCCGTACATTCCCACCGCGCGGACCGTGTGCGCCCCGATTTCCTTCCGGGCCATGTCCAGCGCCCCGTGCACCGCCGACCAGCTCAGCCACTTGAACTGGTCGATGTTCACCACCCCGGCCCAGGAATGGGTCAACGGAACAGGTTCAATGTTAAACTTCGGAGTAATGCGTAAGGCTGTCGGGGAGTTGGGAGAGGTCGTCATGCGCCCGGCTTAACCTATAACCCGACGATGGCAATGAAAATATTCCTGAAAACGGATAGCCGGGATTCCAGCCCCGCTCTCTGCACAAAACACTTCTGGACACCACTCTGCAATCCAGGGGCGTGTAGGGATGATGAGTTTTACGCTCTTCAAAGGTCACCACGGGGCCCATGATCTTGTCGCCCTCACAGGTGGGGTCGATTTCGTGAATGGAAGCCGGCGCCTCAATCTTCCACCAGCCTCAACGTCACCGACAACACCGCGAGCGTCGGACGCAGTTCCGGGTTCATGATATGAATCTTCATCGCTTTCAGCAGCTCTTCCGGGTGCGGATTGATCCAGCGGTACAAATACAAACACCTCAGATACCGCAAAGGATCCCCTTTCTCGGTAATCAGAACCGGCCGCACCCGCTCCGTGGCAAATCGCTCGCCGGAGGAATGCCAATCGCTTATCAGCACCTTCGAACGTTCGGGGGGGCTTTCCCCCGGCTCACTTCGTCCCAGGCTCCACACCTCAACCGGATCTATCACGGTTTGTGCGAGTTCAAACTGATACCGGGCGATGACTTCCCGATGCGTGAGCCAGCCCCCCGCCTGCAGCACATACACCTCGCGTGCCTTTTGTCCGATTGGAATCCACAGCACCTCCGGCAGAGCTTTCCCCTCCGCCGTTTTGGCGAAGCGGCTGCGGAACACGATCGATTTTTCTCCAATGACACAGGGAACCCCGTGAAAGGTGTGCGGACCGGACGACAAATGCTTCAGAGGCTGTCCCCCCATCCAATGGTAATGACGATTCCGCCGCCTTTGCTCCCAGGGCGATAGATCCAATGGCGAAAATTCGCCTTTTCCGGGATTCGGAAAGGGGTGGCGGTTGATCTTCCGAACCTCGGAAATACGGTCTTTC
>JBBDRC010000088.1:0-8445 GCA_040905625.1 Kiritimatiellia bacterium | reverse complement strand
GGGGGTGGGGATCGGCAGTCCCGAGTTCCTGGAGGGGTTGATGGAGCAGTTCCGGGGGTGTTTCGGAGAAAACAGGAAGGGGGCTGGCCGCCCGATGAAGGGGGATTGGTTGGGGTTGGAGGCGTTGCGGCAGGTGGAGTGAGATTTCAGTAGTGCGCGGTTGCCTTGAGACCATGGAACTGGCATATCAAGGATGCAGAATGTACGTGAAACCGGGAGATTTTTTATGAAACCTACACTTATTGTATTGGCCGCAGGAATGGGAAGTCGCTATGGCGGCTTGAAACAACTGGATCCGGTGGGGCCCTCGGGAGAGGTGATACTGGATTATTCTGTTTTTGACGCCATTCGGGCGGGGTTCGGAAAGGTGGTGTTTGTGATCCGCCGGGATATTGAAGAGGCGTTCAAAAAGCAAGTGGGGGCGAGATTTGAAAACCGCCTGCCGGTCGAGTATGCCTTTCAAGAGTTGGGAGATTTGCCGGAGGGGTATTCGGTGTCGAATGGACGGGTGAAACCCTGGGGCACGGTTCAGGCGATGCTTGCGGCGAGGGGTCTGGTGAAGGAGCCGTTCGGTGTCATCAATGCGGACGATTTTTATGGTCCGGGTTCTTTTCGGTTGCTGGCGGAGGCTTTGCAAAACCGTAATTCCGATTCGTCTGATTATGTGCTGGTTGCGTATCCGTTGAAAAACACCGTGACCCCGCATGGAACCGTGTCGCGCGGAGTGTGTGAGGTGAGCAAAGGGGGGCAGTTGATTTCGGTGGAGGAGTGTCACGACATCCGCCCGGTTAAGGAGGGCATCCGGCTTACCCGTGGATCAGGTGTCGAGGTGGTGGACGGGTCGCAGTTGGTATCCATGAACACCTGGGGGTTCACACCTCGCTTTTTCGATCAGGGTTTGAAGGGGTTTTCCGATTTTCTGCATGACGTGCCCGATCCTTTGAAATCGGAATATTATATTCCCTCCCTGGTGCAGGAGTTGATGGATTGCAAACAAGCGAAAGTGGATGTGATCCCCTCGGGAGAATCCTGGCTGGGCGTGACCTATCCGGAAGACAAAGAAGCGGTGCAACAGGGGCTCTTAAAGCTGGTGGATCAGGAAATCTATCCATCATCGCTGTGGAGGTGACCTGCGATGGCCTCGAACCGGAGTATCCTGCATGTGGACATGGATGCTTTTTTCGCGTCGGTGGAACAGCGGGATTTCCCGGAGTTGCGTGGCAAGCCTGTACTGGTGGGAGGCGATCCCACCAAACGCGGGGTGGTGGCCGCCGCCAGCTATGAGGCCCGGAAATTCGGGATTCATTCCGCCATGCCCACCCGGGAAGCGTATCGACGATGTCCCGACGCGGTCTTTGTGCGCGGCCGGATGCAGATATACAAGGCGGTTTCCCGTCAGGTGTTCGCGATTTTTGAGGATGTCACCCCCATGGTGCAGCCGCTTTCCGTGGATGAGGCTTTTCTGGATGTCACCGGAGCTTTGCATTTCTGGGAAAACGATCCGCTGCGCATAGCTGAAGACATTCGCGCACGTATTCAAAAGGAAGTTCAACTGACTGCCTCCGTGGGGATCGCTTCCAATAAATTTCTCGCCAAATTGGCTTCGGATATGAACAAACCGGACGGGGTGACGGTGGTGCCACGGGGCGCGGAGGCGATCCGGGATTTTCTCGCCCCGCTGCCCGTGGGCCGGATCTGGGGGGTCGGTAAAAAAACCGGGGAGACGCTCGCCCGTCACGGTATTCACACCATACGGGATCTCCAAAACGCGGACCCGCGGCAACTGACTTCGTGGTTCGGTGAACACTCCGCACAGCATTTGAAGGCGCTTTCTCTGGGGCTGGATGATCGACCCGTGCATGATCGTGAACCGGAGAAAAGCATGTCCAGCGAGCACACCTTCGGGGAGGATCAAACCGATCCGGTGATTTGGCATCGAATTCTCCTGGAGCAAAGTGAGGAGGTGGGCCGCCGATTGCGCAAGGCGGGTTTGTGGAGCGGATGTATTCAGTTAAAAGTCAGAAACGACAAATTTCAGACCCGCACCCGGCAACGGACCCTTCCGGTTCCCACCCGGCGGGATTTGGAGATTTACCATGCGGCGTTGACGCTGCTGGAAAAAGCCGCCCCAGACCGCCCCGTGCGATTGCTGGGGGTCGGTGCCTCACATTTGACGGACACTCCTGTGGTTCCGGAACCGATGCAACTGGATCTGTTCGGCGAGCATCCGTCCGCCACCACTTCTGATCCGGCTGTTTTGGACCGGGTGGTGGATCAACTGCGGGCGCGCTATGGAAAAACGGCCGTTCAACGGGCCGCGCTGGCCCGAAAGCCCGAAAGGCCGTTCAACAAAACCTGACTTCGGTTTAAAAGAATGTTTTTCCGTTTGGTTTTTCAGATTTACGCTCTATTGGATGTGTATTATGGCTAGACCTTACCGAATAAAATTTGAAAACGCCTGTTACCTGGCAACCCTGAGAGGGAAAGAAGGTCTCGGGCTGTTTGTCGAGGACGCGGATTCCGCGCATTTTGTGGAACTGTTGGAACTGATTGCCCGCAAGCAGCAGGTGATCCTTCATGCATATGCCTTGGCCGGCAATACGGCGTCGATGGTGCTGGAGACCCCGAAAGCGAATGTGAGCATGTTCCTGCAGGGGATCCAAACCGCATTCGCCCGCCATATCCGCCAGTATTACGTGCAAAGCGGACCGATCGTAAAAGGACGTTTTCAGGCAAAAGTGATCGAAAAAGAGACGGTGTTGGCCCCGTGTTGTGAATGGGTGCATACCCTGCCGGTCCGCGAACTTGCTTCAGGCCACACTCCCGCCAAACAGAAGGCTTTTCTTTTCCGCTACGCATTTTCGAGTTATCGCTTCACCTGTGGAATGGTGGATGAGGGCATCACGGATCCCACTCAGTTGCTTCGCAGTTACGGGTCCCCGGCTAAAAAGAGGCCGGAAAAACATCAACGGGGATGCGATGCGATGCTGGGGGATGAAGGTCTGCTGTTTGAGAAGCGGACCCGCACGTCACCTGTGGCGATCGGATCGGAAGCGTTCATAGAGGATCTCACCCGGAAACATGAGGCCCTGATGGCGGGGAAAGCGGTCAAAGGCCTGCGTCGATACGGCAAAAACGTGCAGGGCATCGCCCGCATGAAAGTGGTGGAGGCGGCCGCGAAAGGGCTGGGCATCGACAAATCCGTTTTTTTTGTGCAACAGCACTCCAGCATTGCCCGCCCGGTGGTGGCCGGTATGCTGTATCAACATGCCGCCATGACCCAGCAGGAAATCGCCGCTTTCCTGAATTTAGGTTCGGCGGCGGCGGTCAGTCTTCAAATCAAGCAATTGTTGCAACTCCGAAGTCAGAATCCCGAAGTGGATAAAACCGTGCGTGCCATCGAAAAAGCCCTGACCCGCTAAGTGCCCGTATGAATATTCGGAAGGCTATTCATAAAGACTCGATTTCACTTTCGCTCAAAGCGCGGGACAAAAACGGGCTGATTGAGGAATTGGTGGACCTGATCGTGCGCACGGGGCGTATTCAGGACCGGAAAGCGGTTTTAAAATGCATTCTGGCGCGCGAAAAAAAAATGTCCACCGGGATGCATCACGGACTGGCGATTCCGCATGGAAAAACAGACACCGTGGACACGCTGGCAGCTTCGGTGGGACTGGTTCCCGAAGGAGTGGATTTCGATTCGCAGGATGGTCAGCCCACCCGCATCTTCATCCTGACGGTGTCACCGGAGAACCGGGCGGGGCCCCACATTCAGTTCCTGGCGGAGATCAGTCGGTTATTGAATCGCGAGGATATCCGGCGTCAAATTCTCGAAGTCAGCTCTGAAGAAGAGCTGCACGGATTGTTAACTTCGGAATGATCCCATGAATTCCGCACCCTTACTTCCCGGTTTCGGATTAATTCAAAGCTTCGTCGAGTCCAGTTTTATCGGTCAGGCCATCGTGGTGTTTCTGCTGTTGGGCTCGGTGGTGGCCTGGACGGTGATGCTGTACAAGCACCGCGAATTCCATATGCTGCAAAACCAGAATACCGCCTTCATTGAGGCGTTCCGAGCGGAGCACCATCCACTCTCGATTTATCTGCGTCAAAAACTCTTTCCCAACAGTCCCTCCTTTCGCATTTATTTGCGCAGTTGCACATCGGCGGCGCGAACGTTGGATATGGAAAAGGCGGATATCAGCGATTTGCTGACGAGCCCGCATCAGCCCCATTTTTTATCCCCCACCCAGTTGCAGATCATCCGTGAATCGGCGGAACGCGAACTGGCGGATCAGGTGCTGTCGATGGAAAAAGATTTAATCTGGCTGGCCACCGTCACCACTATCGCCCCCTTCCTGGGTCTGTTGGGAACGGTCTGGGGGGTGATGCAGGCCTTCAACGGGATGGCGGTCACGGGCGCCCCGACGCTGAGCACGGTGGCTCCGGGAATTTCGGCTGCACTGTTGACCACAGTGGTGGGCCTGTTGGTGGCGATTCCGACGGTGGTGGGATACAATCTGTTGAGTGTGAGGCTGCGAAATGAAACCGTGGGCATGGATAATTTTGTGCAGGAGTTGATAGGGGAATTTCACCACGCCTACGTCCGGGAGGACTAGCCATGGCCCGCAAAACGGAATTGCTCAGCAACAAGATCATCGGGGAAATCAATCTCACGCCTTTGATGGACCTGACCTTTATTCTTTTGATCACCTTCATCATCACCTTTCCCCTGCTTGAAAGCGGGTTGCCGGTATCGCTGCCCAAGGCGGAGGGAACCCCGATTGAGGATCAGGAAACGGTAACGGTAACGGTGAATGCTGAAGGTGACTGGTTTGTGGACAAGCGACAAGTCTCCCGTGAGGAATTCGCGGCGGAGGTCCGCTATCTGCGGCAAAACCGGCCGGAAGTGGTGGTGTTGCTGCGCGGAGACGAGGGGCTGCCGTACGGGGAATTGATTTCGGTGATGCAGATCATCAAAGAAAACGGTATACAAAAAATCAGTCTGGTGACCCAGTCCGGAGGCGCGGGGAGTGGATCATGAGCAAAACCCACACCTTACTGAAAGTCCTCCTCCTGCACGGGCTGTTGGTGGGGGTGTTACTGTTGGTCCCCACCTTGAAAGGGTGCAGGCTGTTTCCAAAGGAAGAGGAAATCATCACCATCGATTTATCCGGAATGGACCTGCCCGCCCCGGAACCGGAAGTTGAAGAAATTTTGGAGCCGGAACCGGATGAGGAGGAAAACGTGATTCCCGAGGCGACACCTGTGCCGGTTCCCACGCCCACCCCGCCCCCCGAAGCCGCCCCCACCGCCACACCCCTGCCGTCACCCACGGCAACTCCGGCACCGGCCCCCACCGCGACTCCACGGCCCGCGCCAACCCCGACGCCCCGGCCCGCGCTGTTAACTCCGGAACAGATTCGGGACCGTATCCAAAATCAGCAGCCCACACCACCCCGACCGGATCCGCCTCCGGCGATGAGCCCTGAGCAAATCCGCGCCCTGATCGCGCAGGGATTGCCCACCGGAGGAAGTGGGGGGGGGACGGGTGGGGGCACGGCCGGTCCCAACGCGGTATCCAAGGCCGGCGTGGAGGCGGAATTGTCTAAACGTCTTTACAGTGCCTGGGATCAGCCCCGCCATTTGGGGGCGATGAGTGGACGTAAAGTGGTTGCATCGGTGGATGTGCAGCGGGACGGAACGCTTCGCAACAGTCGAATCATCCGACGGTCCGGAAACGCGGAGTACGATCAATCGGTTCAGAACGCTTTATCGTTGGTTACATTTGCAAAACCGTTGCCATCCTCTTACTCTGGTTCCCACCACACGGTTGAAATTGAATTTATCCTTACCCCCTGATCCAAAATGAAACGAATCTATCTATTGTTCCTGATTTCCCTGTTTGTACAAACCGGATTCACGCAGAGTCGAATCCAGATCGCAAAACCGGGCTCCGCAGACTCCAGTTTCGATTTTTCCGGATTTTCGGCGGATTCCGGAGCCGGATCCCGGTTTTTCAGCGGGATGCGGAAAAATTTGACCCTGCCCAGTCAGTTCAAAGAGGCTCCGCCCAGCTCAGCGGATTTTCGGGTACTGGGAAGCGCCCGGACCAGCGGGGGGCAGGTGGAGGTGACCGTACAGGTGGTGGACCGTGGACAGGATCAGCGTCGATTCGGTAAACGTTATGCCGTGGCGGACGATCAGGTGGAGGGATTGGCGAGGCTGATCAGTGATGAAATTACCGAAGCCCTGACGGAACGCCCGGGATTCGCCTCCAAACGGATTTTGTTTGTGGGGCAACGGGCGGGATCGCGTGGTAAAGATGTGTATGCCATGTTCCCGGACGGGGGAGGGATGGTGCAGTTAACCCGGGATGATTCGGTGGTGTTGGCGCCGAAATGGGCTCCGGACGGAAATTCATTCGTGTACACGAGTTTTCATCGGGGATTCCCCGATGTGTATCAACAGACACTGCAACCGGCGGGACGGCGGGTGGTCTCGAGTTCCTCGGGGATGAACAGTGGCGGAGCGGTTTCGCCGGACGGGAGTAAAATCGCGTTGATTTTATCGAGAGAGGGACGGCCCGAGCTGTATGTGAAAGATTTGGCCAGTGGGCGCACCACCCGGCTGACCCGCACCGCTTCGTCGGCGAAATCCAGTCCAAGCTGGTCCCCGGACGGGAAGCAGCTTGTGTTTGTCTCCGGGCATCAGGGGATTCCCAATTTATATGTAATCGGGGTAAATGGCGGGGAGCCCCGCAGGATCACCCGAGGGGGAGGGGAAAACCTGTCTCCCCACTGGGGGCCCAACGGACTGATCGCGTTTACCCGTCGACGGGAGGGCCGGTATGCGATCGCCATTCTGAATCCAAACAACGGGGATACCCGATTTGTGAGTCCCGGGGACGCCGATTATGAGGATCCCTCCTGGGCTGCGGACGGATTTCATTTGGTGGCCTCCCGCACAATTCGCGGACAATCGGCACTCTACTTGCTTGACATGGAAGGGAAAGCCGCCAAATCTCTATTGCAAGGTCAGGGAAATTGGTATATGCCCAGTTTCAGACCGTGAACCACAACCTCTTCGATATTCCAACCTCACAACCCGATTGATGCACCATGAAATCCACTGCCCGTTTGTCCATTCGTTTCCTCCTCCTCTCCCTTCTGCTCGTAACCGGCGCTTGTCGCCGAAACAAAGGCGGTGAGGGGGCCATCGCCGATGACATGTATAATGAGAACGGTGTTGGCGGTGTCAACCAGTTTGATGAATTCGACCAGTTTGATCTGCCCGATTCCAGGATGGGCATTGAAAACATGACCGCTGTCGATTCCTCCGCATATGCTCCGGTCTATTTCGCCTTTGACAGCTACTCGGTGGCTTCCGGCGAGAACAGCAAAATCCGCATGGTGGCCACAAACCTTCAGTCCAACGGCGGGCAGGCTGTGATTCTGCAGGGTCATACGGACGAACGGGGCAGCCGCGAATACAACATCGCTCTGGGGGAACGCCGGGCGCTGGCGGTACGCGAACTCCTCATTTCCATGGGAATCTCCTCCGACCGCATTCAAACCCTGAGCTACGGCGAGGAACTCCCCTCAGTGTCCGGTTCCGATGAAACGGCCTTCTCCCTCAACCGCCGGGTTGAGTTTCAATTGATGCAGTAGTAAGGGCTCTATCCGTCACAGTAGACACTGCCTCCGACGCTATGCCCATGACATTTCGATATTCTCCGGAAGTCATGGATAAATAGAACTTTAAAACACGGTCTTATCGGTATGGTGACTATTTCAACCATAGACGAAGCCCTTATGAAACGACTCATATTATGCATGGATTGTCCGGATGAACCGGGTCTGATCGCGCGGGTGACCGGGGTGCTGCACCGTCACGGCGGCAACATTGTTGAGAACGGGGAATATGTGGATCCGGAAAGCCGTCGCTTTTTCATGCGCACCGCAGTGGAAAACATCAAAGATTCGGATCTGTTGCTGCGGGTGTTGAAAACCGAGTTGCCTGAAATCGCGACCATCCGGCTTCAGGATCCTTCGCATAAACGGGTGATGCTGATGGCGACCCGTGAACCGCATTGTCTGGGAGATTTATTGATACGTGCCGCATACGGAGATTTGCCTGTGGCAGTGTGCGGGGTGATCGCCAACCACGGAGATCTGAAGAAGCTGACCGAATCATTTGACGTGCCTTTTCATTTGTGCAGCCACGAGGGATTGAGCCGGGGGGAGCACGAGGCGAGGGTGGGGGAGATTCTGGAGCGGGAGAAACCGGATCTGATTGTGATGGCCAAATACATGCGCATCCTGTCAGCGGAGTTTATCAGGGGCTATCCCAACCGCATCCTGAACATTCATCACAGCTTCCTGCCCGCTTTTATCGGCGCCAATCCGTATCGACAGGCCTGGGAGCGCGGGGTGAAAATCATCGGCG
>JBBDRC010000087.1:0-8482 GCA_040905625.1 Kiritimatiellia bacterium | reverse complement strand
GATCCCCATTCCGGGTGAATCAACAACGTGTTTCGTCCGATAAATCCCAGCCCCGCCGCCAGGGCCGCGTCGTGCTCCAGCATGGGCCGGGCATCATTGAAGTAGAAAGTCTTCACGTCCCGGGGACCATGCTCCACCACCCAGGCACTCAATCGATCCAGCCGCTTGCGGATGACTTTATGGTAATCCCTCCCCCAGGCATATCGGGCAATCCGCCCCCGCATGGGATCATTCCATATTCGCGGACTGGGCGACTGGGTGGCGTACGACACCCCCAACACGATCATCGACCGGGCCTCCGACTGCCAATTCCGGGGATCCACCCTCACCTCCGGATTGCGGGCAATCCACTCCATGTCCGCGTGATGTCCATCGCGCAGCCACTGCCTGTACGCCGCCGCGTGGCGGGCGGGCCGCACCTCCGCGATGCCGGCAATATCAAATCCCAGACCGTAGGCGGCCTCTTTCAGTTCCGCTTCAAATGTCAACGTCCTCTCTCAATCTGAATCAAGGCCTTTCGGGCCGCCCGTATCCGTTGACGGTTCATCTGTTGTCTCTGCATCCCCTGTTCGCTTAATTCAGCCCAGGCGAGAAGGGCTTCCGCGGAAAGAAATCCCACCAGGCGCACCGAAGCCCCCTCCACTTTCACCTCAATGGAAGTCAGCACATCTAGAAAGGGTTTCACATCGATGGAGGTCTCTTCCCGCAGCATCTGAATGGATTCGTTGACTTGTGAAACGGCATACGCCCTGACCGCCTCCGACGCTTCCCCGTCCGCTGCGGCCAACTCCATCTGTATGCGGAGTCCGGTCTGCTCCCACGACGTATGAATCCCGGCGGTGCGCAGGCCGGTCAAGGCCTCCACTTTCGACACCAGGGCCCCGGGCAACCGGGCAAAGCCCCACAACGGGGAATTGCTGTTCATTTCCCGAACGTGATCCTCAAAGTCCTTTTCAACCGTCGGCTCGTCTGCCGGGGCCTCCCGAACCATCGACAGCACCTGCTTTTCAGCTTCCTCTTTGCGCAGAGATACCCACAGCGCATCAGGTCCGGCGAACAACACCGCAAAAGAATCTTTTTGAAACAGGACCCCCTCCTCAACTTCGCTGCCGTTAAAAGCATGGTCGGTCAAAAAGCGTGAGAGTTGATCCGGATCGTACCCGCCCTCCAGCAGCGCCCAGAGTCCCCCTTCCCTCGGATTCACTAAAAAATCCCGGTCTATTCCCGCCGTCACTCGTTGAAACCGGATATCCCCCGCCCGCAGGATCAAGGAAATCAGTTCCTCCTGCCACAACCCGGACTCCAGAACGTAGGTCCTGACCGCGGGCAATCCGTCACCCGGAGTCGCCTGCACAAGTCCCGCCGTCCCTGACGGAAGCCTTGCCATCAGTCTCTGCTGATTTTGGAGGGGCGTTGAAGATTCCCCGCTCTGTGTACGGGACAACATTCGGGCGGCGTGCGACTGCAGGGGGCCCTCCTCACCTGCTGCGAGGTTCTCCAACACCGCGACAGCGGCGGGATCCTCCATTCGACTCAGACTCAACAGGGCCATCCACTGCTGAACCCGTTTTTGTTCGGGATTGTCATCGGGAAGGCTCTCCAGAATCGTTTTGGCGCGCATCGCAACCTCCGGATCGGGAGATCCGAGCGCATCCGTCAACGCCTTCCCCGCGGCATCCCCGGTTTTGAGGAGGGCCCGGCCCGCCGCCTCCCGATCCACAAAGCGGTCCGCGCCCAGTTGTTCAATCAGGGTATGCACCTCATCGGGGTCAACCGATTCATTCTCCAGAAACTCCGATAACGCATCCACCTCATATGCGACCCCCAGTCGTTCCCAATACATTTCGGTGTTCACAAAGTCCGATAACCGGCCTCCGCCGCCGGACAGAGAGGCCGCCAGCAGGGTAAAAATTAAAAACAGGGAACTGACCATTTCCATCTCTCCATTAAAGGGTGTTCACCAATTATCCTCTTCGACCTCATGCCGTTCATCGTAGGGATTGAACCGCAGTTGGGAAAGATAGCGGGCATCGACGTTGATCTCGCCACTGGCCTCCGAATCGCCTGTAAACGCGCCCCCCTTCAATGAACGCAAGCGGAGGGTGATGTGCTCCTGGTTGGCAAACACCACTTTCACATCCCCGTTCCTCAGTCGCGGGACCTGTCGGTTCTCTTTGGAAAACCGCACTTCGGACACCCGCTCCAGCGGCACTTGAAAACTGGCGAAGTCGTTGGTGAAATGCAGGATGTCCGCCTCGATTTTCTGGAGCGTTCCCATGAAGCTGTCGCCATTAACCGTGAGAAGTTGATCATGAGGTTGCGGTTTTTCGCCGGTATCGGTTTTAAATTCTCCGTCCCACTCCCGCACGGAAATCTTCGAGACTTTCGTGGGGGTGTTTCCCATCGCTCCGAATATCAGGGCATTTCCTTTGATCTCCCCCTCAAAACTGTCGTTCCAACGACTCACCAACTCGTCATCCACAAAAAAGAGGATTTCTTTTCCCGGTCGGTCCAGCAACAAGGTTACGTGAATCCCCGACACCTGGGCCAATTTCTGGACTTGCGCATTCCCCAGATCGCTGCGTCCAACATCATTGTAATTTCGATACCCCCGGATATATCCGTTTTGAATCGCAAGCGTGTAACAGTTCTGATTTGTGTTACTGGGATCCTGCCCCCAGAATCCCACTTGAAAATTCACGTTCCCCTTCCATTCCAAATGGAAATCCAGTCGGATGAAGTCCGGGAGTTCCCCCAGGTGTCGCCCCATCACCTGATTGTGATCCCCCGCATACATGGCTCCGTCTCTGAACGTCCACCGATCATTCCCGCTGCGGTTGTACTCCCACTCCTCCTGCGAGTTCGGTCCCTCGAATATTGCCGTGGATTTTTGATGCGGACGTATCGACTCAATCATGGCGGCTTGCAGTTGAATGCGCCCCGCCATCGGGGTCTCCAACTGAAGATGGTCCGCATTCATACCCACAATCCGCCCCCGATACTCATCGCCGTTCGTCAACACCACTCTGGGAAAGGTTTCCAACGCCTCCTGACCTTTGCCTTCACGTTGAAAGGCGACCTTGCCGATGTTATCCAATCCGAACACAACATCAGATTCCACATCCGGATGCCTCCATGCAAGCCCGGCTTCCGCCTCCAGCGATTTCAGGGTGCCCCGCAGCCGGTCTCCGTTTAAAAAGTGCAGAACATCCGATTCCAGGCCCCGTTTGGATTGACTGTGATCCGTGCTCCCGGGGGCTTGCACCTCACCCGAATTCAGAACATTCGCTTCGTTTGCGTCAAGGAGTTGAATCTCCAGTTGGGCTTTCAGCGGAGTTACAGACAAAAGGAAGGCCGCGCATACGGGAAAAGGGAGTCGTTTCATTTCAAATCAGGGTTTGGCATTATGGCTTAACGGACAATATAAATATGTTGTTGGATCTCCCCGTCACGCTCCACATCCAGCACCACCGCGCTCATGCGGGAATGCATAAACTCGCGCACCAGATACTCGGCCCGGCGCTGGGACTTCATCTGCATGGAATTCACTTGGCGGATAATATCCCCGTCCGCCAGGCCCATATCCCCGAAAAAGGCTTTTTCCCCCTTCATGCCAATCTGAAATCCCGTATCTCCGTCCTCGGATGATTCGGCATCGGCATCCCCGACTTGACGGAAGGAGCGATACAATTGCGCCGCCCGCATCGGATTTCCCATGATGTCTCCGGCATAGTCAAACACCGCCTGACGATCAATCACCCACTTGTCCTCCGCCACCCGTTTCCCGAATTTCGTGGTCTCCAGGGCCGGAAGATCTTCCAATCGCACCGGTGCTTCTTCCTCTGCGGCGGCCTCCACGGGCCTCTCCCGCCTTACCGTCTCCCCCGACAGCGCCAGAATCCATACCTGCTCATCGTACACGAGCGTCAGTTGATTCTCGCGAATCTCCCTCACCTGAAAAGGCCCCAGCAGATCATCCTGCCGCACCAGATGCTGCCGGCCGCTGCGCACATCATCCACCAACGCCAAAGAAGCCACCGGCACAAATTCACTGCCGGAGTCTTCCGCCAGTTCAAAGGTCTGAAACGTTCCCGCCAGTTGGTAAGCTTCCACCTCGCCCGACATCGCCTCCATGCCCGGCTCCGCCCAAATTCCTTTATCAGGAAACACCGGATCCCATTTCGCGGCAGGTCCTGGCTCATCAGGATCCGGCCCCGCCGGAGCGGCGTTTACGTCCAGCGTGGAATGAATCCACAGTCCGCTGAGAACCATAAGGACCAGCAGTAGAAAAATACTCCCGAAAAGGGTGCGTTGTAGAACTCGTATGCGCATAAAGGGGATTACTCCTGCACCAACCTACAACGTTTCGTTTTCGATGCAATCTCAAGTTCGGTAAAATGGAGCCTTTCCAGGCTGTCATCAACCCGGAGGATAGCCTTTCCAGGCTGTCAACAATCCGGAAGATAGCCTTTCCAGGCTGTCAACAATCCGGAGGATAGCCTTTCCAGGCTGTCATCATAGACATTGGACCGATGTGTCTGGCTAAATTACAGTCGGGTCGCAAACGGTTATACCAAGGCGTTCCGCCAGTGCCGCCTGTCTTTGATCAGAGGTGACGAATTCTCTGTATCCAAGCTCGACAGCACAGGCGACATGAAGAGTATCCAGGGTGCGGCATCCCGTTGATGCCGCATGGGCGCATGAAAGTTCCAGACATTTTTCCCATATTTTTTCCCAGTCCGGCCTCTGTTGAAGCAGGATGCCGGAGCGTCTGTCCTCCTCCACATCTGTAAGCGCCCGATTCGCCTGAGCGGAGCTGCATTCTCCGCGGAAGGCTTTCAAATGGAACGCCGAGGCAATTTCTGAATGATGAAGGGCATGAAACGGAATGGGACCCGCCTGATGCATTACATAAGCTTGAACGGCTGCGGACTCCGGTTCCACGGTATACAATTTAACCAAAATGCCCGTATCATAATATCCCGTCATCGATTTCCCCGGGATTCACGGAGTAATTCATCCGAGGTGCTTCCTTGCCACAACCCGCCCCATGTTTTTTTTGCTCTTGTTTCAAAATCGGGGAATGGGGGGGGCGGATTGCCTGGTGGAGGAATAAGCTCGGCCACAATTTTTTTATGTCGGGTGATCGCGACCCGGTCTCCCGGTTGAATCTCGCGCAAGACCTTTGATAAATTGTGTTGGGCCTCCATAATCGATACCGTTTTCATAACGCATAATATTAACGCATAGAATGAGTGTGTCAAGTAGACAGAGACAAAACAAATGGAAGTGGACCTGTTCTTGTCCAAGCCCGAATTATCCTCTATATATAACGCATGAGTACATCCTGGAGTCTGACGGAACTGACCGAGTTCGATGCGCGCCTGCATGCGTCCCGACGGCTCGATTCCATTCCTTCCATTTCCGTCGACGATGGTTCAGCACCAAAACCGGAGGTGCTCAAACAGTGGCTGGTCCACTCCCGTCAGCAGGACCCCGAACCCGCCCGGCTCGCGGCGGTGGCGGTGCAGTCAGAAGCCTGGTTGCGGATCAGTCTCGGGTTGTTCTCGTTACTCGGCGGTTTCGGGGCGGCCGCCGCTCTGCTGCGCTATGAGGGCTATCGGCTGATAAACATCAGCGCTTTTCTGGGAATTCTCATTGGCGGCCAACTGCTTTCATTGCTCGTGCTCGCCGTCAGTTCCTTCTGGCTGCGACACCGCCTCTCCCGCCTGCAAAAGCTGTTTTTACCAAAACTGGTGAGGTCGCTCACCGCCCCCGAATCTCTTCCGGCCTGGCGCTGGCGTCTGTTCACCTCCTTTCAACAGGCGGGCATGCTGTTCAATTCCGGCATTCTTTTGGCCACTCTCTGGAAAGTCCTGACCGCCGATCTCGCCTTCGGCTGGGCCACCACCCTGGACGTCACCGGACAGGGCATCCACCGCATCGTGCAGACCCTGGCACTGCCCTGGGGGGGGCGTTTCGCACCCGATCTCACTCAAATTCAACAGAGCCGGATCGTGCTCAAGGACGGACTTGCCCACATCGATGCCGCCTCCACCGCCGCCTGGTGGCCATTTCTCCTGTTGTGTGTACTGACTTATGGATTTCTTCCCCGCCTGGCCCTCGCTCTGTTCGGAAGCTTCCGCTTCCACCGCCTCCAGCGCCACCCCGCCTTTTCAAGTCCCGAAAGCGAACGGCTCTATCAGAATCTGACCCGGCAACCCCTGGTGTTCTCCAGTTCCGACGGGCAGGCTTCCACCTCAAGTCCATCCCTCCCCCCTGTGGATCTCCCTCCTCTGGAGCCCTCCGGCCCGCTGTCACTGAAACTCCCCCCTGATATTCTCCCGGAATCCAGAGAAACCGCCTTTCGGAACCGTATTCAATCCGGCTTCGATCTTAAACTGGCTGATACACCCGAAAACGCCGCCGGCATCCTCAAAGTGATCGAAGTCTGGCAACCTCCTCTGGAGGAAAGCCTGCGTGAACTGCGCGAACTGAGGGACGAAATCGGTCCCGACCGGGATCTGCTGATCCTGGCCGTGGGCCTGCCGAATCCAACCGGGCCCCATTTCTTCCATCCACCTGAACCCGCCGATCTCGATATCTGGCGGCGGAAACTGTCCACTCTCCGCGACTCCAGACTGGGTCTGCTTCCCTGGCGGGAGAACTCCTTATGAAGAAGATCCCCGCCTATGCCGTGCTCGGCCATCCCAACGAGGGAAAATCCTCGGTGGTATCCACCCTCACCGAAAATGAACGGGTCAAGGTAAGCACCACCCCCGGAGAGACCCTCCGTTGCAAACGCTTCGTGATCCACCTCGAGGGCGAGGCCGCTCTGGAGATCATCGACACCCCCGGCTTCCAGAATCCCGCCGCCACCTTGAAATGGTTCGAGGCCTGGGAGGGTCCCGAATCCGAAATGGTCGACGCGTTTATGCAGGCGCACCGGGATCAGGAGTCCTTCCATCATGATCTGGAGTTAATGACCCCCCTGCGCGAACGGGCGGGGATTCTCTACGTCGCCGATGCCTCCCGCCCCCTGCGGGAGGCGGATCGCCAGGAAATGGAAGTATTGCGCCTGATCGGACTTCCCCGACTCGCCCTGCTCAATTTTAAACGGGACAACCGGGAGTATCTGACTGAATGGCAGGAGGCCCTTAACCGACGGTTTAATCTGGTCCGTGAATTCAATGCCCACCACGCCACGTTTCAGGAGCGCATGAGTCTGCTTGAAGCCCTCGCATCGCTCACTCCCGAACAGGAAGCGGCCTTGAAATCCATTCGATCCAAATTTGAGCAGCAATGGGCGCAACGCATCGAGGAAGCGGTGCTCATCCTCGAAGAACTGCTGCTGAAGGTTCTCCGACACCGGACCGGCATCCAGTATGACCCTGGAAAACCCGAGAAAGAACAGTTTGAACAGGCAAGAGAAGCCTACCGGAACGCAATTCGCGATTTGGAGGAAAAATCCCGCCGCCAATGGCGGAATCTGTATCAGCACACCGAGTTGCCCGGTTCCGGGGAAGCGGGGGAATTGCTTCAGGAAGAGCTGTTCGCGGAGAAAGTCTGGCACCTGCTGGGTTTCTCCCGCCATCAACTCGCCCTCGTGGGCGCCCTGACCGCGGGCGCGGCCGGGGTGGGCGCCGACCTCGCCACCGGAGGCATCAGCTTTGGGGTTTTCACTGCCGGAGCGGCGATACTGGGCGGTATGAGCGGGTGGATGGGCGGCCCGAAGCTGGGCGCAAAGCGGCTGCCCTTCCCGGGAAACCGCACCTGGGCAAGAGAACAAATCGTGGTGGGTCCCGTCAAAGATCCTCAATTGCTGTTTGTGTTGCTGGACCGCTCCCTGTTATATCTTACCCGGCTAATGAATTGGGCGCACGGACGCCGCGATCATGAGGCCTTCCTGGCGGAAATGAGCAGAGAGTCCGGTCTGGTTCGGGAATGGTCGGATGCCCAACGCAAAGTCCTCACCCGCTGGATCCGCGCCCATGCATCTCCCGAAAACCCCCAAACCACGATGACATCCCAGTCTCTTCGCCGGCTTTTACAAGACCTGTTAACCTCGCATTCCACGGAGAACACCTGATATGGATTCAACTGAAAAAGGGGGAAGTCAGCCGTTTCCACCGCGTCGCCCAGGAAGAAGTCTGGAATCTTTATGAAGCCCATTCTTTATGTGTATATCAGTCGTCAGGAGCCTGTGCCACTTTAGGATTGCCAAGCCACTTTTGGCCCTTAGAATCAGCGCCATGGAAAATGACCGAAATCTTGATCCGTCCCGCTGGCTTAAAGAGTACGGGGATATTCTCTACCGATTCGCGCTGGGTCGGGTGCGCGATCCCCAAACAGCGGAGGATCTGGTGCAGGACACCTTTCTTGCGGCCATGAAAGGCTCAGACTCTTTTTCCGGCCGCTCCAAGGAAAGCACCTGGCTGATTGGCATTCTCAAGCATAAAATCATCGACCACTTCCGCAAACA
>JBBDRC010000086.1:0-8490 GCA_040905625.1 Kiritimatiellia bacterium | reverse complement strand
TCTCTGCTTCAGTGGAGCCGCAATCCCGCCGGTCGGACAGGTGAAGCGGTGTTGGCCGGGTTGAGTCTGGGGCTGGCGTTTCTTACCCGGTACGATACCTTGATGCTGTGGATGGTATTGCTGCCGATTCTGGGTTTTTATGCCGCTGACCTGTTGTACCGAAAGGGGATCAGTGCATTCCTCTTGACACAGCTTCCCCTGGCGGCTCTCTGGTATTTGCATCAAGAGGTTGCTCCTTTTTACCGTCCGCTGGGCCCGATGGTCTCCCGGGTGGTGATGCTGAGTCTGGGACTGTCCCTGGCCGCGTATTTGCTTGCCCGGTATACCCGGCTTCCTGAGAAATTGCAGCACTTCAGGGTTCCATTATTAAGTATTGTAACCCTGGGTTGGTTTGTCTGGGTGGGAGTATGCTGGTTTGTGCGTCCGGAATTTCCGTCATGGACGGCCGGAGTGGCGGGACTTACCCGTATTGGACACACGTTGGGAGCGGGATCGTTGGTAGACACCTTTCTGGGTCCCGCCCGTATGTCCATGCTCTACATGGAAGGTATTTGGCACCCGCTGGGTCTGACTTGGGTGGTGCTGTGTGTGCCCCTGCTCTGGTGGAAGTCGAAGGGGCCCGCGATGATGGCATGGGGATTGAGCGGGTTGGCGGTGATGGTGGTCCTGACCTGGGAACCGCTGAATGATTTATTTATGATGTGGGTGGCGCGACGGTTCATACCGGTGGTGACTCCCTGGTTGATTTCAGCCGCTGTGCTGGGGATACGGGAGGTCTGGGAGTGGATGGACCGCCGGAAGTTCCGTGACCGAATAAAAGGGATCGCCGTTTCCCTGCCGGTTTTGCTACTGGTGGGTCTTCAGTTTCCGGCAACCCGGTTTATGGCCCGCAATCGTGAGTGGCCGGGGACGCTTTCCTGGTTTGAATCGGTTGCGGAACGGATACCGGAGGAGGCGGTGCTCTATACCGATCAACCCGGATTCGGTGCTCCTTTTCGGTTTATTTGGGATAAAAAAGCATTTGAACTCCGTCGGCAACACCCGGAATTATTGCGCCGCTTGTTGGATGAAGTGCGGGAAAATCCAGGGGAACACCCCGTTCTTTTGTTGACCACTTCTTCGATAGTGGAAGCGGAGGAGGGCTGGAAACTCCTTGAGGATATCCCATTGAAGTCGTCCATGCAATCGCACCACCGGCATAAGGTTCCGCTGAGCACCCGTTCCAGGGGCGGCGCGTTCAAACTGTATCAACTTGAGTTGGATGAGTAAGAATCAACTTAAATACGTTCGGCCACGGCAATCGCGATGATGCGCTGGCCGTCCAGATCGGGATGAATGCCGTCTGGGAACATGTCTGGATTGTCAGTGCCCAATTCTTTGAAGATATCCACGACGGTCGCCCCCTCGGCCGGAGCGGTTGTCCGGATGATTGAATTGATTTCTGAAATCCGGCCATTGTAGATGCGCCGGGCTCCGTACATGGTTGGCACGGTGCATACCGCCACCCGGGCTCCGGCGTTTTTGCCCGCCTGAATGATGGCGCGTAAATCGCCCTCAAAGCCGGCGGTGTCCCCCATGATGGCATTGTTGGTGCCATAAAAAACCACCAGGACATCCGGTTGCGCGGATTGCAAAGCGGATTGTACTTTGGCCCGGCCTCCGGCAATCCGCTCTCTTGAGGATGCCCGATTCACAAGGGTCCACTCGGGTTGCATGCCGGCAATGAGAGTGGGCCAGGGAGGAACGCCCGGGTAATTTGTCACCCCGGAAATACTGTCACCAAGCACTAAAACCGTTTGGGGCCCGGAACCGGATCCGCCTCCGGAGCCGCTGTCAAACGGGTTGCAGGAGCAGAGTATTCCCGCAAAAAGAAGCAGCCCAATGCGATAAAGCGCTTTGCGGATTATTGTGCGTGTGTATGGTTTATTCATCATTTTTTTCCGGTACTGTCATTCCGGTATAAATCAATTCAAAACGTGTTGGAAGATCTTAATGCGGGATGCGGTCCCGGGGTGATTTCCACAGATTGTATCTGAATCGGCCCCTGTCGGTTGTAGCGAAACTCAACCCGCAGAGGGCGGTTATCCGGGATGACGGTGGTGGTGGAAGTGGGTTCTCCGGATTGTACCGGCAGCCATGGTGTCACTTCGTCCGTTGAAAGCAGAATTCTGAAATCACCCAGATGCGTTCCCGCGGGCGATGAGGAGCTGTGGTGAAGTTCGAAGATATAGCGTCCCGGGTTCACGGGGAGAAGGGGGCCATAGAACACAATACGATCCGGATCAAACCCGGGACGGAAATGCACCGCGTCGGTCGCGGGATCCGCAAAACCGGCATGAAAAAAGAGGGAGGCGGGAAGGCGAATGCCGTTCTCCCCGATATTCAACAGGTCCGAGGGTCCGGTGAGAAGCGCTGTATCCAGATCGAGTTGACCCTGCTCCACCCTCAGGCGGAGGCGGGTGGGGTCGCCGGGATCCGGCGGGGGGACAAAGGGAACCTCCACCCACTCCCAGGTTTCGGATGCAATCCGATACGTGTGACCGCCCGCCTCCAGCGTTCCGGTTCCGCGCAGCCGTATCCGCCAGCGATTGCCTTCGAAGGGAGCGATGCGGGCCGCCCGGGTTTCCAGCCGGAAATCCTCGGAACTCTTACCCCGCACATAGGCTCCGCCACTGGCCGAGGCTTCCTGTAGAATCTCTCCGCCATCCCGCTCCGGCTGATGCTCCAGTTCCCAGCGCCGGGCCGGAAAACGGAGGCCGCCGGATGAGGACCAAATGGAGGCTTCCTCAGGGTCGGGGGTGTCGAGAATTTCGTAGGCATGCACGGGGCCGGATTGGGCGAGTCGGCGAAGCCGCGGGTGGGCATCCAGGCGGGCGAGGGTTTCGCGAATGGGGAAAGGACTCACCTTTTCCGGAAATTGGTTGGCATGCACGATCAGGCATGTTACCCCCATTTCGGTGAGGTGTTCCAGTTGATCCCGCGTCAGCCTGCCCTGATTGATGGATTCCAGTTTGCGGAAAACCGTCTCCATATAGTCCTGGCTGACCACGGGGCTGTATCCGTTGAGCATGCGCAGTTGATACTGCTGGGCAAAATGCATCGGGATGGAGGTCTCAGCGGAATCTCCGGGCCAAAGGGGAACGACCACAATGTGAGGCTGGATGTTTCCACTGTGTTTTGCGTGCTCTGCCACCGCCTGATACGCCGATTGAGGCGATTCAAACAAGCTGACCGTCGTATGGAGATGTCGGCTGTAGGATCCGACCAGCAGTCCAATGCCCAGAAGTCCGATCAGGTAGTGTGACCGGGCGGAGAGGCGGACCCGTTCCAGGATTCCGGCAACTCCCGCACACAGAATCCAGCCCAGCCACAGGGGAATAATCGCAAACAGTTTGAAGGGCTGGCGGATCATCTCATAGTAGGGAATCCACTCCCGCGCCTCCTGGATAAGGCGGCCGCCCCATGGCCCGCGAACTCCGAGAGAAAGAGAAACGCCCATACCCACCGCGGCCAGCATCATCCCGAATCCGGCTATCCGGCTCCAGTTGCGATCTTTCCGGATAAAAGCGGTGATCAAAAACGCAATCGAAGCCACGAGCAGAAACAGAAACGCGATCCAGCCGATGTAAATGGTTTCCCCTGTGCCCGGGGTCAGTCGGAGAATCGCGCCCGGACGGGGGGAAAACAGGGCCAGTTCCCTCCATGAGCGCCCACCCTCCATCAGGGAAGAGGATAAATGGGACTTTCGCCACAGGTAAAATATGCCGATGATCAGCAGGAATAGAATTCCGCCCGGCAGAAGTTTCCAGTACTGTTTCCAGAGGCGTGACCGGCTCTCCCATTTCCAGGCCAGCGAAATCAGCACCAGCAGCGGTGAAGTCAGCGCACAGAGATAAAACACCTGCAGGTCCGCCCAGAACAGCATGAGCAACAGGGCTCCGGCCAGAGCGCCTTCGCGAAAGCGGGGGCGACTGAGGGCGCGGTCCACCTGCAGGGCAAAGAGGGGAACCCACATCAGGGCGATTCCGGCAGGACTTCCTCCCATGAGGCTGGCCCAGCGAAAGGGAGCCATGACGATCAGGGTCACCCCGAATGCGATGGCCAGGGGTTGATCTGTGAACCGCCGCAGCCAGTACCAACTGAACAGGCCGCTCAGCCAGACGGAGATCCAGAGAGTGGTGTTCCAGGCGGCGGCCTGACCCGCAACCTGTTTGAGCAACACGTAGACCCCGGACATGGGGAAAAAATAGGCCCCGGGACGGTAGCGGTCGGCATCCTCCCCGGTGTTAAATTCCCAAAGGTTGTGAAAAAACGGAGCCCGACCGGAAAACATGTCGTCCACCAAGTCAAAATGGTAGAGAAGTTGCAGGTGGTCGCCCGGGATGGAGGTTCTCCATGCGGGGGTTTCAATATTCTGAGAGGAGGATGGAATTCCCTGACTCCAGAAACGGGGCAGGGGCCAACTGATCCACATAAACAGCAGCAGGGAGGCGATGCCTGTAAGCAACGGACCTATCAGAGCTGGTTGGAGATTTTTCAACTCAATAAAGAGGTGAGAGAGTTTTCGATAGCGGACAACTGATGTTGCCAGTGATAGCATTCAAATACCTGTTGGCGCACCCGGGGGGCATGGGCGGGCCAGCTTTCGATATGATGGATGGCCTCCTGAAGTTTGTCCACCCACTGATGGGCGGGGGACAGAAAGCCGTTTTCCCCATCGCGTATGGCCTGTTGATATGTGTAGGTGGGAGAGGCGACGGTCATGGTTCCCACGGCGGCGGCTTCAAAAAATTTCAGTTCCGATTTGCAATGGGTGAAGTCATTTTCCTGGAGGGGAACAATGTTGATCTCCACTTCGGACTTCAGGATTTGCAGACTTAGAAAATTCTGAAACGGGAAAAATTCGACCTGATCCTTTACATCGGCAAATAAAGGACCGATCTCCAGAAAACCCACAATTCGAAGTGTCAACCCGGGATCTTTTTTTAACAAATGTGCCAGAGAACTTGCCGCTGTCTGAAAGTCACGGTTATGGGTGGGGGAACCGCTGAAATATCCGATGTGAGTCCTATGATCCCGGGCGAATCCCGTCTCCCGCTTTCTGTGCCAGAGATCGTGCGAGATCTCGGCTTGAACCGAGTTGATGAAATTCGGAATCACGGTGGCGGGTTTGCCTGAAAACTCATGTAGTTTACGGGCAAGGAACCGATTGGTCGTGAGCAGCGAGTCACACTGTTTGAGGACTTCACCATGTCGGGTGATATAGGCAGTCCAAAAATCCAATTCAACTTCGTTACAGGGTTGATCGAGGGTCTGCATCACCAAATTTGTCGTGGATGGATCAAAAACACCGTCATCAATATCGTAGACTGTTTTGAATGAATGCCGACGTGAAGCGGCCAGAAGGGCGTCCGAGATGCCTGAGCACTGCACCCGGCAGATAACCAGAAGATCAATCTCCCTGAACACGGCCTCCAACGCATCAAAATCTTCTTCGCTGAACCAGGCTGCGGAGATGTCGGGACTGAGTTCATTCAGAACTTCGATCATATTGTGCACCCGATAGCGAAAGGTGCTGTTATCGGGTAAGCTGTAATAATACGCCACCCGCACTTCTTTTTGGCATAAGCGCAACAGCCTTTGCTCAAAAGTTGATTCCCAGGGGGCCAGGTACTGTATGTCCGGTTTGGGGAACACGTACATTCAGACACTCTCCCCGACCCAATCGATAACGGGTGCGAATGCCTCTTTCCAGTTGTGTGGCAAGGTTGAGTTTTCTGTGGAGAATTCTTCATTCCCCTGTGAAAGCTGTACAGCCTTGCGCAATCCATCCACAAGATGCTCTTTGGTGACCGGTACGCAAAGGATGCGGTTTGAATACGTCGATAAATTCCGCTTCAGTCCGAATTGGTTGGTGACGACATACGCTCCGGCAGCGGCCAAATCCAGCGGCGGATAACTGGTATGAGGGCTGAGCATCAGACTGAGACCCAGATCCATATCGGAAACTTCTTCACAATAGGCCTTCCAACTCAAATTCTCCAAGACCTTGGGTTTTACCCCGCCAGGGAGAACCATGTCCGGAATATGGTGCCCGGCGAAATAAATGTCCCACTCATCCGGAGACAGAATACTCCGGGCCATCACCTCGTTTACCACTTCAAGTCCGCGATAAAACAAATTCCGGTCGTGATGGGGCCGGGCATAAAAGAAGAATTTCTTTTTGGCTCCCACTGGTCTTGGTGTTTTCCGAAATTTTCCGTGTGGAAATGCGGGTTCAAAGGAGAATCCGTTTCTTCGAAGATTTTCACAACCCTGTTCACACAGATGCATATACAGGTTTCGGCTGTTGACCAGGATTTTTAATTCCGCGTGGTTCAATACTTCGTGGCAACGCAGCCAGTCATCCCCATGTGCATAAAACATTCGCTCATCCTCCTGCAGGAGATAGAGGATGTTCTTGGTGGCCACCGTATTCAGTAACCGCCGAGTACTCCACCAGGAAGTGGACAGATAAAGATCCTCTGGATGAACCGGGATGGAACGGTCGGGGCATGCAACATGGTCAAATGACAAAGGTTGGGTCATTTCGAGGCCGTGCGCTTCCAACAGCATGGCCACATTCTCGGATTGCGCGGGCTCGGTCAGGGTGAGTATTCGCAAAGGAATATGCAAGCGGTTGGAGATTTCAATTCCCAGAAGAATGGCCGTGCCCACTCCGCCGAACAAAGATCCGGCATTGATGCTGTCGGTGACCAGTGTCAGGCATGGTTCGCGGAGGTCTCCTCGATAAATGGGAATTGGGGACTCCTCAGGGAAACGCTCCCGGATCAATTCGGAAACTTTGGGGATTTTAGACAAGTGAGAGAGGTCCAGGTCGGAGTAGATGGGCATGACCGGTTTGGGTTTGGGCAACTTTCTGCCCTCGGCGCGCCCGTTTTGTATGTAATGAACCAGGGGATTCACCTTTGCGGCGGCCACATCCGGGTTTAGTTCCATATAGGCGTTCACATCCACCTCGGGGTGTGGGAGATACCCTTGTTTCCAACCGATTTCCAACCAATGATGAACCGGATTCATTCCGGATAAATAAACGTCTCCGTTTTCTTCCAGGTACTGAACGGGGTCAAACCATTCGGAATCGAGAAGTGTTTTGGCATCCCGGCAGGTTTTGATTTTGCGCACGATCTGCCCGGACAAACTCCACCACAAGAGTTTACCCGGAGTGGACAGAAACAGGGTCAGACGAGGGAAACGGGCTTCCAGTTTTTGGAGAAGATGAAAGTAGAGATAAAATGAGCTTGCCCGCTGTTGGTATGAGTAGTGGATAAACGGGCGAATGCCCGCGGAAAGATTTTTACAGTACTTTTCCCTCTCTTGAAGTTGACAGGCGAGCTGTTGAATCTGAAAAACTTTGTCATGCAGTTCCAGCTTTTGTTCAGCAACCACACCCGAAACGGCTTCCAGTTTTCTTTGCGCCGCGGCTCTACGATCCTTTTCCTCCATCAGCTTTTCTTTGAGGATTTGGATCTCATCCGTAAGTTTGGTGTCCGGTTCTTTGCCTTCGTATATGTTTCGGACCACCTCCAGCATAAGCTGGTCGGGAGAGGTGCCGGTGGCGAGCATTGCGTGATTGAAATCTTCAGGAAGCGTTTCCCCTTTTTCCTTTCGTTCGCGATAGAGAGCCGACCGTTCGGCGACACGATTCCCCAGGAAGTTGAAATAGTCGCGAAGCCACTCAGGAGACTGTTTGACCTCCCGCCAGAAATCTGAAAGTGCTGAATTCGCCTGCGGTTCAAGCTGCAAAACTCCCAGGCCGGAGTAATGCGTGAATTCAAACGTCAGATCATATTCGGCACACACTTCCTCCCACAATTTCCAGACCCCGAAATTGTGCTGCCGCACCCGCGTATCATGAAATAAAACAACCGCATGTGCTTGGAGTTTGGGCCGCCAACTTTCAAAATCGTGTTTCACCGCTTCATAGGTGTGATAGCCGTCGATATGAAGCAGATCGACAGAACCGTCCGCAATCTGCTCAAGCGCCTCATCGAACGTCATTCGCAACAGGGTTGAGAAACCGGCATAGTGCGTCTGATTGAAGTCTTTCACCTCCTCATACAGATTTTCCCGGAATCGTCCGGCGTGCTCATCACCCTCCCAGGTATCCACGGCAAAGCATCTGCCCGGAGCCCTCCCGGTTTTTATTGCCTCACAAAAATTAAAGTAGGAATGACCGTAATGCGTCCCCAGTTCCACGAATTGCCCGGGTTGCAGGGTGGTGCCCAGCCAGTGGGCAAACGGAATGTGGCCGGTCCAGGCGCTGGGTAAATCCAGGATTCGGGCGGGTATGGATCGGCTGGCGGCGAGTGTGGAAATTAAAGAAGAGGTCATGAAGGAATGAGGTATAATTTAAGTGTAAGGTGACTAAACCAAAAAAACGAGAAAAGCTAAGCTATCTTCACGTTTTTTTTTCTTCTCTCATAGCCC
>JBBDRC010000085.1:0-8490 GCA_040905625.1 Kiritimatiellia bacterium | reverse complement strand
CTGGCGAAAATGGAATTGCGGATGCTGGTGCAGGCCCTGCTGCGGCACTGGCCCCAATGGGAACCGGGAGATCAACGGCGGTCCGCGCACCCCCCCGCCGCCGGATTCGAGGAGATCTCCGTGCGGATCCCGGGGTAAAACCTCTGCTTACGGCTGATTTTTTCAGTGCGGTAACGAATGCACAGCCAATAGGTACAGTCAAAAATCCAAATTCTCTTCAAGAGAGAATCCGATTTAGGGTGCTGCGTGCAGCGAGTGCAATGAAACTTGAAGATTCGCCACAAAACATCCGTTGCGATCCATCAACCCAGAACGGAATAGGTTGTTAAGGGGCGTGTCTTGCGGGTGGTCCGGGTGAATGTTAAAATGAGCGGCAAGCGTTGTCTGGAACGCGCGGCTGAGCGGCGAGACGACGACAAGTTCAATCCCGCGTAACGCCTTGACCTCGTCGCCTAGTGCGCGGGCCTGTTGCTGTCCCAGCGCGCTCAGGGGCGCATCGCGCAAGCAGGGGTCGTGGCGCACGGCCAGTTCGTCATCGGCGGCTTCAAACCGGGCATTGTGCTCGGATTGTCCGTGGCGGATGAAGTGGATCCGTTTGTCGGGCATGGGGGAATTTTGGGGAAATGAGGGGCTGAAGTCAAGCCGAAGGTGCGGTCACTCCAGGCGGCTGGGCGGCCCGAAAATCCAACGGATAAAAAAAGGTTGACGGATGAAAACGGGGATGTAAGGTAGTAATTAAATACTACCTATATGGAGTGGTCATGATGAAAAAAAGAAATCCGGTTCCGGCGGCGGAACGCAAGGCGATGATTGTGCAGACGGTGATTCGCCTGGCGGCGGAGCGTAATCCGGAGGAGATTACGACGGCGGCGATGGCGGAAGCAATGGGGCTGACGCAGGGAGCGTTGTTTCGTCATTTTCCGACGAAGGAAGCGATTCGCGAAGAAGTGATGGGGTGGACGGCGGAGCATCTGCTGGCGGCGGTTCGCACCGCGACGGAGGGCGTGACCCATCCGCTGCTTGCGCTGGAAGCGGCGTTTCATGCGCATCTAACCTTTACATTCGAATATCCAGGCGTGCCGCGCATTCTTTTCAGCGAGTTGCAAAAGCAGGAGCGGACTCCGGTCAAGCTGGCCGCCCGTAATCTGATGAAACAGTACAGCGGGATGATTTGCGACTGGATTGCAGAGGGCAAGGCAACCGGGCAGATCGGGGCGCAACTGGATGAGCGGGTGACGGCGATGGCGATGATCGGTCTGATTCAGGGATTGATGATGCAGTCGCTGCTTTCAGGCAAGCCGGAGAGGACTCGCAAGCAAGCGGACGCGACGTTCGCGATTTTTCGTCGCGGCATTGAAGGAGACAGAACATGAAGGCATTTAAAAAGCGATTATTGATATTTCTGCCGGTGGTTGTCGCCATGGTCGTGGTCGTGGTTCTGGTTCGCACCCGCCCGGGTCCCTCGAAAAAGGATGCAGGCGAAGTCAGTCGGTCTCTGCGTGTAATCACGGTGCCGACGGTTGATTTGCGGCCGCGATCAGTCGGATATGGATTGGCCGAACCCGGCCGGGTATGGCGGGCCGTGGCACAGGTTAAAGGGGAGGTGGTTTCGGTTCATCCGAAGTTGAAGGCGGGAGAACTGGTTGATCAAGGATCCGAACTGCTCAGGATCAACCCAGCGGATTACGAACTGGCGGTGGCGCGGTTGAGAGCGAACATCGCGGAAACTCAGGCGAAACTGGATGAACTGACCGCTGAAAAGGAAAACAGGCACCGTTCTCTGCAAATCGAAAAACGGTCGCTGGAGTTTGCCCGGAAATCGTTGGAACGGTTGCGTGAACTGCTCGCCAAAGATGCTGTACCACAAGATCAAGTGGATCGTGAGGAGCGCAGTGTGCTGCAGCAGGAACAGACAATCCAGGAACTTGAAAACGCGCTGACTCTGATACCCGCCCGACGGGAAGCGCTCGAGGCTGCACTCGGTGCGCAAAAGGCTCATCTGGAGCAGGCGGGGATCGATCTCAAACGGACGATTATCAAAGCACCTTTCGATTGCCGTCTGAGTGCCGTTGAAATTGAAAAGGGGCAGTATCTCAATGCCGGCCAGCAGCTTTTCGAAGCGCATGGCACCGGCATCGTGGAGATCGAAGCCATGTTCCGCCCGGAGCAGATGCGTAATCTTCTGCCCCTTGAGAAACGTGAACAGTTTCAGCCGGGCCTTTCGATGCAAAATCTTCAGGAGCTTTTTGATCTGGAAGTCATCATCCGTGTAAGCAGTGGAAGCTGGCAGGCGACCTGGCCGGCCCGGTTTGAACGCATCCGTGAGATGGTGGATCCGCGGACCCGCGCCATCCATGTAGTGGCCGCGGTTGATAAGCCGTATGACAAAATCATTCCCGGTGTCCGTCCGGCACTGGTGCGCGGTATGTACTGTGAAATGGAACTTGTGGCCCCCTCCCTCCCCAACACGGTGGTGGTACCCCGCAGTGCAATAAGAAACGGTCTCGTTTATGTTGTTGATTCCGCGGGACGCCTGCAGTCGAGGACAGTCTCATTGGGCTTTGCCCAGGATGATTTTATGGTGATCGAAGAGGGACTGACCGGCGGCGAAACCATTGTCGTTTCCGATCCGGCCCCCGCCATTGAGGGAATGAAAATTGAAGCAGTGACGGATGCCGACTTGCAGCAGCACATCGTCGAGCAGGCAGAAAACGGCAGCGAGGCCTCCCGATGATCCGTTTTTTTGCCGGCCATCCCACTGCGGCCAATCTGATTATGGCACTTTTCATGATCGTGGGGCTGATTTCACTGCCGCAGGTGCGGCGCGAAACCATGCCGGATTTTGCGCCGAGTGAAGTTAAAATCCGTATTCTCTACCCCGGGGCGACGGCTGCGGATGTCGAGGACGTTATTGCCCGGCGCATCGAAGACGCAGTCGACGATGTCAACTATGTCCAGGAAATCCGTTCGGACTCACGTGAAGGACTTTCCATAACCATTATTGAAATGGCTGAAAAAGGCGATTTTAAGACGTTTTTTAACGATATTGAGCGGGGCGTAGATGCCATTGATGATTTTCCCGATCAGGTCGAGGAACCGATCATCGCGGAGCTTGGGCGCACGGATCTGGTGCTGGGGCTGCTGGTTTCCGGCCCTTTGAGCACGCCGGATCTCAAGGCGTACAGTGAAGATCTCAAGGACCGGATACAGGAAGCCGGCCTGGCGCTGATTGATATCGAGGGATTTTCCAAACACCAATTGCGCGTGGCGCTGTCCGAAGCCGGGTTGCGGCGAACCGGACTCACCGTGCCGATGGTGGCCGATGCGATTACGGCACAAAGCCGGGATATGCCGCTGGGCACGATCGAGACCCGGGAGCAGGAGTTCCTTTTGCGATTTGATGATCAGCGCCGGACGCCCGAAGAACTCGAGAGTCTGGTAGTCTGGGCCGGGCCGGAGGGCGCTGAGATTCGACTGGGCGAGATCGCCGAGGTCGAGGATCTGTTCGAGCTTGAAGAGCAGAAGATAACCTCGAAGGGCCGCCGCTGTGCGTTGCTGAACATCCGCAAGACCAAAACCGAGGATACGATCCGCATTGCGAACCGTGCGAAAGCGTTTATTGAGGCTGAGCGTCAGCGCCATCCGCAACTGAACTTCACCATTTCCCGGGACGAATCCCTTATTCTGGTGGATCGCTTGAATATGCTGGTCTCCAACGGCGTTCAGGGACTGATTTTGGTCTTTCTGGTCATGTGGGCGTTTTTCAATATCCGGGTTTCATTCTGGGTGACCATGGGCTTACCGGTCTCGTTTCTGGGTGCTTTTCTGATCGCGCCGCAGCTTGGGCTCAGTGTGAATCTGTTCACGATGGTCGGGCTGTTGCTGGCACTCGGGCTGCTGATGGATGATGCGATTGTCATTGCCGAAAATATTGCGGCTCACCGTCAGCAGGGCAAAGGCGCTCTCACGGCCGCGATTGACGGAACGAAAGAAGTCGCCGCCGGTGTTTTTTCCTCCTTCATCACCACGATATGTGTGCTGGGTCCGCTGGCCTTTATCGGCGGCCAGATCGGGCGGGTATTACGTGTCGTGCCGATGATGCTCCTGCTGGTGTTGGCGGTCAGCCTGATCGAGGCCTTCGTCATTCTGCCCGCCCACCTGAATCACGCCATGCATCATTTCGAACCGGGCAAGGCCGGTCGCATTCGCCGCCGTTTCGATGCGTTCATTGAATGGTTGCGGAAAAATGTGGCCGGAAACGCGGTTGCGTTTCTGCTGCCGCACCGTTATCTCGTTTTTACGGGGATTCTGGCGCTGTTCATCCTCTCGGTCGGCATGCTGGCCTCGGGGCGGATCAAGGTGCAGGGGTTTCCGGAACTCGAGGGTGATGTGGTTGTGGCGCGACTGCTCATGCCCCAGGGGACGCCGCTGGCGCGGACAGAAAAAACCGTGAGCCGTATTCTCGATGCCCTGGAGCGCACGAATCAAGCCTTCACTCCGAAGCAGCCCGGGGAGCGCGACCTGGTCGAAAATGCCTACGTTCAATACAGCCACAACACGGAAGCGTTCGAGAGCGGACCACATGTCGCCACCCTCACCGTCGATCTGCTCAGTGCCGAGGAGCGATCCGGAACCATTGACGCATACCTGGCGGAATGGCGGCAACGGATCGGTACGTTGCCCGATGTCATAAGCCTTACCCTCGGCGAACCGGGGTTTGGACCCGGCGGGCGCCCCATTGAAGTCCGGTTGCGCGGACGGAATCTTGAGGAGCTGAAGGCCGCCGCCCGGGATTTGCACGGTTGGTTCGGTCAATACGAGGGCGTGGTCAATCTGGCCGATGATCTGCGCCCGGGCAAGCCCGAGCTGCGACTGCGCATGCGCGGGGACGCACACGGCATCGGGATCACCGCAACGGAAGTCGCGCGCCAGTTGCGAGGTGCCTTCCAGGGGCTGATTGCCGATGAAATTCAGATCGGCAGCGAGTCTTATGAAATTGATGTGCGCCTCTCCGATGCCGACCGCGACAGTCTGCCCGCCCTTGATAACTTCATGCTCGTGCTGCCGGACGGAACCGAAACGCCTTTGCTCAATGTGGTGTCCCGGGAGGCCGGGCGCGGCTGGGCAAGAATCGCCCGCTTCAATCGCATGCGGACCGTTACCCTTCAGGGCGATATCGATACCCGGTTGCTGAATACCAACGAACTGATGAGTGAATTCCATAAAACGTATCTGCGGGACTTCCAGAAAAGATACCCGGAGGTGCAGCTGACCATCGCCGGTGAACTCGAAGAGACCGACCGGGCGCGAAAATCCATGCTGGCCGCTCTGGGCATCGGTATGATCGGGATCTTCGTCCTGCTCAGCTTTCAGTTCCGTACCTATACTGAGCCGCTGATCGTCATGATCGCTATTCCCTTTTCGTTAATCGGCGTGGTATGGGGGCATGCGCTCATGGGTGTGCCCATCAGCATGCCGAGCCTGCTGGGCTTCATCGCGTTGGCCGGTATTGTGGTCAACGACTCCATCCTGCTGGTGATTTTCCTCAAGAATGCCCGAACCACCGCCACAAGCCTGCACGATGCCGCGGCCGGCGCCAGCCGCGACCGATTCCGGGCGGTCCTGCTCACCTCGAGCACCACCATCGCCGGGCTGCTGCCGATTCTCTTCGAGCGCAGCCTGCAGGCGCAAATTCTCAAGCCTCTGGTCATCAGCACCGCTTTCGGGCTCATGGCCTCGACCCTGCTCGTTCTGCTGGGCCTGCCCTGCATGTACATGATCCTCGGCGACTTCGGCTGGATTGAATCGGTTGACAAATTGGATGCCCGATTGGATCCTCACTATGCCGAATATCGCTCATAGACCCAGTCCCCGGACGCCGCTGTCTTTCTCGCAGCAGGCTAAGGACTTGTGTGGGTATCGGCGGTCAGGGCGTGTTCTTTTTCCCGAGAAGCTCCATGGCCAGGGCGTGGTATTTCTCATGAAAGCCTTCCCCAAGTTCTTCGGTCTCTATTTTATGGAAGGCCTTCGCAAGATCTGACTTTTGAGAATCGTCGAGTCGCTCGCTCACCCGTGGCCAGAGGTATTCGTTTTCCAAACGAATGTGTCGTTCCATGAGCTGGGCGTATTCGAAGAGATAGCGGGCCAGGACTCTTGTATCCGGTTCGGATCCGTCCCCGGTCAGGCGGCTGAGTGTGTTTTCGATACCCGCAAGCAGGATGCGGCCCTCCGCATGTTGTTTGACCAACAGATCGATAATGACCGGATCGACATTCTTTTCACGCAACACGGGGAAAAGCTCGTCTTCCTCTTTGGCATGATGACATCGGTCTGCAAAGTTTTTGAAAAAATCATGAAATTTCGCGATACGTTCCGCCTCCACTGTGTCGTTTTTCTGAATCCTCCCGGCTTCACGTTTCAACGCGTCGGCCACCTTCCGGATGATCTCATGTTCCTTTCGCAAGACATCGGTCGGGTTCATTTCCGCCTCTGTTTGCGCCATAACGAGGCTCGTGAACAATGAAAGGATCAGGGCGATCATCGTCAGAGAACGGGTCGGACGACGGTGAAGCGCGTTTGGGGATTGCGTGATTTCAGGGGCCTTCATAATTTGGATCCTCCAAATATTTGGTTGCGGACTTTGCGACATATTGATAGCAGAGTATTTTAATCTATAGGAATAAACAAAATTTGTCAAAGGCAAAACCGCTAGAGACAGGTGTCTTGGTTTCGGTCAAGGCCGCCGGCTCGCACCAACTGGCGATCAGCATCGACGGAGCCTCCGAGGCGGAACACGATGACTCACGCGCCGCTGGCGAAAATGGAATTGCGGATGCTGGTGCAGGCCCTGCTGCGGCACTGGCCCCGGTGGGAGCCGGGAGATCAGCGGCGGCCCGCACAACCGCCCGCGGCCGGATTCGAGGAAATCTCCGTGCGGATCCCGGGGTAGCCTCCTCTTTAAAACCTGATTTTTTGTTATTTTTTAAATTCATATAATTTTGTCTGATTTATGCATTGCGTTTTGTTTTCATCCGTGGTTTTTTATTTGGAATGAATGTTTCGTCCCACTTTCACAGCATCCTCGGAGGTTTGAGCAAACGCGGGGTTTTGCATCGCCCCGAGTTGAATCTGCGTCAAACCACCCGGTCACTGGTGCAGACCCTCAATTTCCGGGCCCTGCGCAGGGCCTGCATCAACACCGCCGTTTTGGTGGCGCTGATTTTGGTGGGCTCACGCAATCTGGGGGATTTCGATCCGGCGCTGATCGCCTATCTGTTCGCCTGTATTTTCACCACCTTCGGGGTGAGCTATCGCTACTCGGTGTGGCTGCAGCGTCCGCCCACGCAACTGTATTGGCGGCGAAGTCTGCAGTTTATGAAGGAAGGCGACACCCGGGAGTATCTGAAAGAAGTGCTGACCCGCTTCCGGGTCAATTTTCTGGAGCAGCGCTTTATCCGCAACCGCGGCAAGGCGCGGGGATACGGGCACATGCTTATGGCGGGAGGCTGCACCCTGGCCTTCGCCATGACCTTTCCGCTGGTGTTCGGCTGGGTGCATTTCGATCTGGTGCCCGGTTCCCACCACGCCTATTCCATGCATGTGTTCGGTTTCGAGACGATGCATTTTCCCGTTCACGGCGTAGTGGCGTTTCTCCTCTTCAACACCTTGAATTTCAGTTCGGTGTTTGTGATTGCGGGGGTGATGATTCTGATGCGTCGCCGTTTCACCGATGCGGGGCAGATCGCCCTGCAGACCTTCGAGGGGGACTGGCTGCCGCTGATCCTGTTGCTCGCGATTTCGGTGACCGGATTGGGGATCAGTCTGGATTATAAATTCATGGACGGCAAAGCGCATGATTTCATGGCCATCACCCATGCCATGACTGTGATTCTGTTTTTGATCTGGATGCCGTTCGGAAAGTTTTACCACATCTTCCAGCGCCCCGCCCAGCTGGGCATCGCGGTGTACCGCAAAGCGGGGGCGAAAGGACCGCAGGCCGTCTGCCCCCACACCGGCGAAACCTTCACCTCCCAATTGCAGGTGGACGACCTGAAAGGACTCACCAGAGAGCTGGGCATGGATTTCACCCGCGCCGACGGCAGCTCACATCTGGATTACAGTCCCCGCGGCAAGCGGGCTCTGCTCGCCAAAGCCCACATGAAAGCGCGTCAGAAATCAGGATCGTACTTCGGCTAACCCCACACCCCTTCACTCTCATGGCCACACCTCCCGTCCCTCTTGAAGATCTGATCGACCGTTACGGTCCCCATCTGCATTTCCCCCAGCCGGAGCAAATCCACGGCCGGGATGAACCCGACAAGGTGGTGAAGACCCACTGCTGTTTTTGCGGCATGCAGTGCGGCATCAAACTGCTGGTGAAGAACAACAACGTGGTGGGCTTCGAACCCTGGATGGAGTTTCCCTTCAACGAGGGACGCCTCTGTCCCAAAGGCGTGCAGCGCTATCTGCAGAACCAGCACGACGACCGCC
>JBBDRC010000084.1:0-8492 GCA_040905625.1 Kiritimatiellia bacterium | reverse complement strand
TCAACACCCTGGTGATGCAGGAATACCTCAACGAATTCAACGGCAAGGTGCCTGCATGAGAAAAATATGATCCTCAGTTTTGCAGCGATTGACATAACCCCTGTAACGTCATACCTTATAGACATGAACCCACCCATCACCCCCGGCGAAATCCTTCTCGAAGAGTATCTCAAACCCCTTGGCATCTCCCAGAATGCCATGGCGCGGGCCGTTGGAGTCGCTCCTCGTGCCATCAACGAAATCGTGCTTGGTAAACGTGGCATTACGCCATCCATGTCCATCCGTTTCGGCGCATTTTTCGGCCAGTCGGAGGACTTCTGGCACGGAATCCAGGTCGAATGCGACTTCCGCGCACTGCGCAAAGAAAAATCAAAACTCATCAAAAAAGTACAACCCGCAGCATCCCTGTGTACATAAAAAGACCATGTGCCCCAAAATTATTCATACCGAAGAGGAATACGAAGCGGCGCTCCACCATGTGGAAAACCTGATGGACGCGGATCCCGGTTCCCCCGAAGAAGCGGAACTGGAATTGTGGACCCTGCTCATTGAAAACTTCGAAGATACTTATTACCCCGTCCCCTCAGCCTCTCCATGATCCGCACACTCCATCAGGGCCTCGGCATCCCCGCCGAAATCCTCGTCCGCGAACCCGACCCACACTACCAGGCATGAAAACTCACAGACTACAACCAATGAACCCTCGTCATCTTAATCGTAATCCTGTAGGGTCTTTCATATGGAGGTCTCAATTTACACCAGCACTTCGATCCCTTTTCGCTCCACGAGGTCCAGTAGTTTTTTGGATGCTCCCGCAGGCTTTTTCGTGCCCTGCTCCCATTTCCGTACGGTGGAGGGGCTGATATTGAGCACTGCGGCAAGCGCGGCTTGGCTGAGGTGATTTTTACGCCGGAGGGATACAATGCTCTCCGGTGAGTAGTCATGGACTTCGGGCAGGCAAAGTGTTTCGATGTTCTTCATCGTTATGTCATCGACAATCCCGCTCTTGTTTAGATCAGCCACGGTGTTTTGGATGGATTCGATCATTGATTTTCTCATTGGGTTACCTCTTTGAAGTCTCCGTTTTTTAGTGCGGTTGAAATCTGATCGGGGGTGAGTCCGGTCAATATTTTTGCAAAGGCTTTTAAGGCTTTGAGTTCTTTGGGTGAAAGGTTGTCGGTTTCATTCTTAGCGAAACCGTGGATAAAAATAGCGATTTGCTCCTTCTTGAAACACACAATCGTTCGACCGCTCCCCCTTTTCCCTTGCCCTTTAAAAGGGATTCTTTTCTTGTACAGGTGGCCACCGAGTTCGGCTTCACAGACACCTTGTCTGACTTCCTCCAGTGCGGTTTTCAATTCGCCGGGCTCTATGGATTGATTTGATACCCATTTGCCGAACTGTTTTGTCATGAGATCTTTCACAGACTGAATATAGCACTAAGTGCCATAGTTGGCAAATAAGAAATCCGGAAAAAGAGAACGCGGGCGAAGAGGTCACACAGAAAACAGACTTTTCTATAGGTCAAAATATCCACTTCCACCACTGATTGAGGAGATCCTCCTCCACGTTCCGCGGCTTCCTCCTTCGCCCAAGCTACGGCGGACACAGACGGCGGACACCGTCGGTGCTCCTGTCCCCTTATATGCGGTGGATTAAAATCCCCGGGTCCGTCAGGCGACGCTACGCGGCGCACATCCGCTGGGGTAACCGGGACCGTGGATTGAAATCCACGGCTATGCGTCGGCCCGTCGCTACGCGACGCCATGTGATGCAGCGTAATCATCGAAACTCCCACAGAATCTTTTGCGTCTCATTGCAAGTATTGCGGGCCAACGGTCCGCGCCGATACCAGCCCGGTCCGCAGACGGACTGAGGGTCCGTTTGCGGGCCGGGAATGCGTTTCCCCCATCACCCACGCGGGCCAACGGTCCGCGCAAATCACCCCGAGCCACGGCTCCGGTAATCTGTGCGGACCTACAGCCCGCATCACGTTCTCCGGCGTAAGAAACCCGGCCCGTCCACGGATCCCGCTCGCGCGGTCCCCTTTGGACGAACCGGGCTGATATCGGCTCGGACCTACGGCCCGAAACATCATGTTTCCGACCGTCGGAACACCTGAAAAACCGGCTTCCGTGCGTCGGAACGGGTGGTTTGCTGCCGGAAAAAGGTCTCACAGGCTCTTCTTTCCCATTGGCTTTCCCGGCGGATTGAGTTAGAACCGTACCCATGAAAGCCGACCTCATCAATCACTGTGTCCGCGCCCTGACGGAGACTTGGGGTGGTTGGCGGTTTTGGGATCGCATTAAACCGGAGAGTTTAGAATGAAAATTGATTTCTTACAACTGGACCATTTTAGAGGTCTCAAATCGGTACGGTTTGATGGCCTTGGCCGCATCAACCTCGTGGTGGGTGGCAATAACACCGGGAAGACCTCGGTGCTGGAGGCGCTGTGTCTTTTATTTGGTGATCATGCGCAGGTTCAATCTCTTCCGGGCACCTTCCGGCAGAACGTGAAAAAAGATGACTGGCAGGCGTTTTGGAGGCTTCTGGGGCTTCGAGGTGAATTCGATGAATTTATGATTTCGTCAAATGCCACCAAAGTGGAAGCCAAATTTAATCGAAAAAAACAGACTGCTTTATTTCGGACGAAAGCAAATGAGCAGTTCAACCAAGAGCATCCTTTCATACTTTTCCAGGAAAGTAATCGAGGACATATCGACGCAAATCAATCGAAGTCTGTCTTGAAGCTCTCCGTCCTGCCGACCACCCAACCTGATCCCTTAACCACTTCGCGCTTGTTCAATGAGATCGCACCGCTAAACCCGGAGAACGAGACCAAGCTTGAGGAACTGCTTTGCGCATCCATTGAACCTCGGCTTCGGCGTCTGCGTTATGCCAAACCCAAAGGAGCTGAAGAGCATTTGGTTTACGCGGATTTGGGCAATGGCCCCATGGTCCCTTTCACCCAGATGGGCCAGGCGTTTGCAAGGGCCTTGCATATCTACTGCGAGATCTTCGCCTTGCAGCCCGATATTCTGCTGGTGGACGAGATTGAGAACGGACTGTACTATGGCGGGCTGGAGGATTTCTGGAAGGGGTTGATCGCGGTGCTGGAGGATCAGGACGTGCAGCTTTTCGCCACCACCCACAGCCGTGAGTGCATGGAAGCCGCCTGCAAAGCCAACCAGGGCGATAAAACGTCCCTGCGATACCTCCGGCTGGACCGGAAAGCCAAAGACCCGGAAACCATTGTGGGAACGGTTTTCAACGATGAAACCATGGCCGCCGCATTGGAGTCCGGAAGGGAGATGCGGTGATGGTGGAAGGGATAGAAAGAGCTCTGGTCCTCTGCGAAGGCCCGGAAGATCGGCGTGTCGTGGAGTGTTTGCTTGAACAGATAGGGGCTGAAAATGTTGAGGTTGAAGCCTTCAATGGAAAGGATAACCTCCGGTCCAAGCTGGATGAGGTTAAAAACAGTCCTGAGTTTGCCCAGGGCATTTACTCGAAAATCCTCGTGACCCGTGATGCGGATGCGGATTGGTCGGCGGCATGGCAATCCGTTCGTGATGCCGTGGAAGCAAAATTCGACATACGGCTTGAGGATGTGAATCAATGGGGATCAATCAACGAAGATACCCAGGTGGCCGCATGGATCTTTCCCGGGAAAGAACAGACCGGGATGATCGAAACACTTTGCCTCGAGGTTGCACGTGATACACAGCCAGAGGTTTTTGAGTGTCTGGACCAGTATGCCGCATGTCTGAGGTCCAAACATCAGGCCGACTTGCATCACAAAGAACGCTTCGCCATCTGGACTATTGCGGCGCAGACATTTGATGCTCCCCGGCGGAGATTGTCCATGGGACGAATTCTCAAAAACCTTACCTTTGACTGGAGTAACGAAAAGTTTTCTGAAACACGCGCCATCCTGTCTGGGATCACCTCAAAACCATGAAAACCCAAACAGAACGAGCCTGGAGTGAACTTTCAGAAGATGAACTTCAGGACCTTCAATCCACCCACAATAAATCATGGGATTGAAATCAGCTGTGGAGGATGTCCTCCACCATGGTATAGACGATACTGCGGTGCTGGGCAAAGAGACAACGGATAACGGGCCCGCTTGCAGAAGGCCTCACCTGAAAGATCACACGGTGAGCCCCGACGCGGAGCCGCTGGTAATCCGTTAAAACTCCCTCCAGATTCTGAATGTCCCCATGAAGGCGTTCAAGTTTCCGGATCGCCTGACGCAGAGAACGACGCGGCGCGGGGGGCAGGCCTTTCACATAGGCAATGACCTGATCGGACACTTCAACCTTCATCGTCCAGCGCATCCACGGAATGAAAATTCAGCTCCCCGCGTTCATACGCACGGATCTGTGCCATGGTTTCCGGCTGGGACAGAAGCTCCATGGTCTCCACAATAGCGTCCATCCGGTCTTTGGAAACCACATAGGCCACAGTTTCCTGATGCCGGGTAATCGGGATCATCCCCGCAGAAGCGCTTTCCTTGACCATGGCGGGAAATTGCTGTTGCGCCTGTGTAATAGTATACGTAGTTTTCATAGAGAAATTATGTGGAATTTTTTAAGGAAGTCAAGTTCGATTGGTTTTCAACCCATGGAATCGCGTTCCGAAGGGGTTTCCGTCGCGTAGTGACGGTTCACGGACCTGGGGGGTTCACCCCCCGTCTTCCGAACGTCGGAACAGCATAAAAACCGGCTTCCGAGCCTCGGAACCGACCATTTGCCTCCTCAATTCACTCTTCCCCATCCTCCTCAGGGGGATCCTCGTCAATCGCGTCCTTAAGGAGGTTCATGAAATCACCCAAGGCATCGAACATTCCCGATTGTTGTTGGTTCTGATCCTCCCCGGTCATCCGCCACGTGGGTGTCCCTTCGACCTGAATCTCCGCATCGCCGATTTCAACCACCACCCGTCCGTTGTGCGAACTGAACCACTCTAAATACAGCGTATTGCCCCAATGCTCGGGAAAGGGAAGTTTTTGTTTTGCAAGCGCCATGGCCTCCTCGACAGAGCAATCGAGGATACGGTTTTTACGGGAGGCGGTTAAATCGCCTGTGCTGCCCTCCTGAATCGGGTGAAGTCCGCAGGGTAAGGGTTGATCCGCTTTGGGATTCTTAAAACGCATGACCACTCCCGCCAAATCGGGATTGGGAAACCCCCTCAAATCCAGATGCACCGGCACATCACAACCAAAGAGATCAAGATATCCGGTCACCTTCCCCTTTTCACGGAAGTCGAGTTCCCCCGAAAGTACACTGTCATGAATTCGATACGCCATGGTTTTGATTCTGCATATTCCACTCAAAAAATCAAGCATCCGTTGTAGCACGGCTGCGGCTACGCGACACCTTGGCTTGGGCTTTCTTTTTCGTGTTATTTGGTTCTTTGAGAACGAAGAGAAGATAATTTGCGAGGAATGTCGGGCCGTAGGTCCGAGCCAATACCAGCCCGGTCCGGACACGGAGACCGCGCCAGCGGGACACGTGGCCGGGCCGGGTTTGGGGAATCCACAGAATCGGAACGCGGGCTGTAGGTCCGCGCAGATTACCGGAGCCGTTGCGCGAAACGAGGAGGGTTCGGTTTATTTAGGAGTCCCGCAGCGACGTGATGACCGGAGCCCCAAGCACCTCGGATCCGCGTTTGGGCACACTTTTTTCCGCATCCAGGATTCGGCGGAGTTTGCAGTCGGGCGCGTCTTTGGCATCCGACAGGGGCTTGGCGGCGACGTCCTCGATGCTCCATTGGCGCAGCAGGTCTTTGACCCCCTCCTGAAACTGGACCATGGCCTGATGGAATCCACAGGTGCGTTTCAACATCTCGGGATTGGGGAATTCGCGGCAGTGATTGCCGATGATGGCGCCTTCGCAGGCCTCCACCACCGCCAGCAGGGTGATGTCCCGCGGCTCCCGCGCCAGGGAAAATCCGCCGCTGGCTCCGCGATGGGATTCCAGCAGATCCGCTTTGGCCAGGGTGCGTAGAATTTTGGAGGTATAGGATTCCGAAGATCCCAGGGTTTGAGAGATCGGTTGCGGGGTGATCAGCGTCCCTTTGGGCATTCGGGACAGCAGGACCAGGCATTGTATGGCGATTTCAGTGGTTTTTGTGAGTAACATAATGGACTCCGGGTGAATAAATTAGTGGGAACAGCAGCTTCCACTGCTTAAAACGGGGCTGATATAAGGGATACCGAGCGATAAACCCCGCAAAATTAAAAGCACGGCCACGGTAAAGGTGACGACGGGAATCAGTCGATTGAGTACAGGCTGAAATTGTGGGGAATGCAACCGGAGCCCGCCCAGCGACAGCGCGAACATGAGCGGCAGGGTACCGAGCCCGAACAGGAACATATACAGCGAGCCCTGAACCGGCCCCGCCTGCAGCGAGGCCGCCGCCAGCGCGGCGTAGACCAATCCACAGGGAAGTAATCCGTTGAGCAGTCCGGTCTGGAACAGCCCCGCGTAACTCCCGCGCTTCAGGATGCGTCCCAGTCCACGCTGCACCGGACGATAGAAGCGGTTCAGGACCCACTCCGGCATGTGGCGGGTGTTCAAAAAGACGGTGGCCATGAGCAGCACGCCCAGCACAATCGACAGGGCCTGCTGAAATCCGGCAACCTGCAGGACCCGTCCGAAGAGCCCGGCGAAAATCCCCATGCCGGCGTAGGTGACCGCCCGCCCGAGATTGTAGAGGAGTCGGCCCAGGGCTCTTTGGGCTTTGGTGGCCTCCCGGTTCGCGGGCAGCGCCAGGGCCAGCGGACCGCACATGCCCAGACAGTGCAAACTGCCGGCAAGTCCGAGTGCCAAAGCGGATCCGATGGAGGCCAGGGTCATCATTGGATGAACACCTCCTCCTGATAATAGTAGGGGACTCCGTTTGTTTCCCAGGAAATCTTCGCCTGCCATTTGCCGGTGTGAAGATCAAGAGTGGACAGCACCGAGGGAACTCCGTCCTGCAGCGCGTATTTCAGATCGAGCCGGGCATCCGAGGGACGATACATACTGAGCACCGCGCCTTTGGCAAAATCAGGCAGACGCACAATCATCCTGTGTTCCTTGAAATCAAGTTCGATGCGGGGCGGAGTCTCCAGTGCTTTGGTCCGGCTCAGGGCGGTTTGGCGGCGGTCATGATCCAGTCCCTCCGCGTAGTATTCGGGGGTCACCAGATCGTGTTTCATGCCCAGAGACTTGATGACAAATCCAACACAGACCGCGATCATCACCAGAAACCAGGTGAGGATCGTCCAGGGCCAGGGATTAAATCGGGAGCGGCTCATGATCCGCCCCCGGGCGCCAGAAAGGTGGTGGTCGTGGTGTTAATGCGTTTGCCGTCCACCATCAATCCCAGCTTGAGTTTGGTTTCGGTTCCCGTGAGCTGATCTCTGGGCAGGGTGATCACAATAATGGATTTTGCATCCTCCTGCGGATGCAGATAAAGATGCTGATCGCTGTACAACATCTGCCCGTCCACATTGAGCAGATCAAGGCTCCCATCTATTTCCTTTCCGGTTTTGTTGAGGAACCGTCCTTCAAAAAAGTTGGTGACATCCCCGTTCGGCATCACCTGATAGTAGGTCCCCCGCACCCGCAGCAAATCCATGGTGACCGGCTTGCGGGCAATCAACAGACCCGATAACAGTAGAAACAGGCCGGACATGATGATTCCGTAGGTCTTGAGACGCGGGGTGAACCGGAGTTTGCTGTCTTTTTTCTCGATCTGGTTGATGGAGGCGAAGCGGATCAGACCCGGATCGCGGCCGACCTTGTGCATTACCGAATTGCAGGCGTCAATGCAGTTGGTGCAGTTGACGCATTCCATCTGGGTGCCGTTGCGGATATCAATCCCGGTGGGACACACCGCCACGCAGAGATCGCAGTCCACACAATCGCCTTTGCCGATGGACAGGCGTTCCTCCCAGGTTTCCCCTCTCAGTTTACGGGCCCGTTTTTCACCGCGCACATGATCGTAGGCCACCACCAGACTGTTGTCGTCTAGGAGAACAGACTGGAATCGTCCGTAGGGGCAGATGAAGGTGCAGGCCTGCTCCCGGAAGCGGGCGAAAATCGCATAAAAGAGTCCGGTGAACAGCAGCAGGGCAAAAAAGCCTTTCGCATGTTCGGTGGGCGAATCCGTTATCAGGTCGATCAGGGCATCGCCTCCGATCACGTATCCCAGCAACAGGTTGGCCACCCCGAAAGACAGCAGAAAAAACACCGCGTGCTTGATGCACTTTTTGATGATTTTATCCTGGGTCCACTCCTGCTCATTCAGTTGTTTCTGGGCGCGGGCATCGCCTTCGATGGCGTATTCGATTTTACGGAACACCATTTCCATGAGCACGGTCTGCGGACACAGCCAGCCGCACCAGATGCGCCCCCAGGCGGCGGTGAAAAACACGATCATCATAAAACCGGTGATCATGGCCAGGGCGAACAGATAAAAATCCTGCGGCCAGAACATGATGC
>JBBDRC010000083.1:0-8551 GCA_040905625.1 Kiritimatiellia bacterium | reverse complement strand
GGAATCCAAAGTGGGCAGGGTGTATACGGTCTGTCGGGCTCCGGGTCCCGGACAGATGCATCAGGAGGTGGCGACTGACATCACCGGAACCGGAGAAACTCTTTACTGGCAGGATCCCCAGGCAGAAGAGATAGATATGGCGATCTATTGGTTACGGGTATCGTTAGAATAGGAAATTCAACCTTTTTTACGAAGTCGGGAAAAATAAATCACCTGTTGTTTTATTTTTAATTCTGGATGGCGCATTCGTCCCAAACTAAAGGGCTTACGTTGCAGTCCCAATGGGCCATCCGGAGCGACAGGCAGGAATGCCTGTCTCACTATCCTTTATCTTAGCAAAATTAAAAACATACACCAATTAGGGGATGCGCTCTCGGCTTTAGGAATCAGACAGTTTTGATTGACGCGTATAAGCGGTTCGTGCTAAGGGACCTGCTTCTAAATTTTACATGTCCCATGATTCAAGATGCCATCCAGAAAGCTGCCGTACTGATTGAAGCGATGCCGTATATTCAGGCGTTTCGCGGGGAAACCATGGTGGTCAAATTCGGGGGGAGTCTGATTGACGACGAGGACGATTATGCGGACATCCTGCGGGATATCGCGTTTATGGAGATTATCGGCCTGCGGCCGGTGGTGGTGCACGGGGGCGGCAAAGCGATTTCCCGCAAAATGGAGGATGCGGGTATCGTGCCGGAATTTATGAAAGGTCTGCGGGTCACCCGTGCGGACACCATCTCTATCGTGGAAAACACCTTGAACAATATCGTGAATCCGCAGGTGTGCGCGGTGTTGGAGGGGTTCAACGCCCACAGCGTGGGTATAAAAGGGCAGGACATCTTCCGGGTGGTCCGGCATAGGGAACGCGACGCGGAAACGGGCAAAGATCTGGACTGGGGCTTCGTCGGAAATGTGGTGTCGGTGAACGTGGAACCCATTCTGGCGGCGGTCCGGGCGGGAAAAGTGCCGGTGATCACCCCTTTGGGTTCGGATGAACAGGGGCAAATTTACAATATCAACGCGGATGAGGCGGCGGGGGCGATGGCCCGCGAATTGAAGGCGCGGAAACTGGTGTTTCTGTCGGATGTGCCGGGAATCCTGCGGGATCCTGCGGACCCGGACAGTCTGATCCGTTCGCTGACCTTCGCGGACGTGGAAAAACTGATCGAGGAGGGCGTGATCGCCGGCGGAATGCTGCCCAAGGTCTCCGGCGCGTTGAAGGCGTTGAAGGCGGGCATCCGGAAAACCCATATTATTGACTCGTCCCTGCCGCACTCGTTGCTGTTGGAACTTTTCACGGAGCAGGGGGTCGGCACCGAAATTGTGGCCGGGGAGGGCTGTCATGTTTGATTCAACGTTAAGGGAAGACATCACCGGCCTGCACGCACGGTATCACACCCCCAACTACGCCCCGGGTCACCTGTTTGTGAAGGGGGAGGGTTGTTATTTGTGGGACGATACGGGCAAAAAATACCTGGATTTTGTGTCCGGAATCGCGGTGGCGGTGCTGGGACATTGTCATCCGGTCATGGTGGAGGCGCTGCGGGTGCAGAGTCAAACCCTGATGCACGTGTCCAATCTCTATTACAACGATCAATCGCCGTATTTGGCCCGGGACCTTTCGGAAATGTCTCTGGGCGGCAAGGTTTTTTTCTGCAATTCGGGGGCCGAAGCCAATGAAGGGCTGATTAAACTGGCCCGGAAATGGGGATCGGACACGGACCGCTTTGAAATCGTGACCATGCGGAATTCGTTTCACGGACGCACCCTGGCCACGCTGACCGCCACCGGTCAGGACAAAATTCAAACCGGTTTTGCTCCCTTGCCCCAGGGATTTGTGTACGCCGCTTTCAACGATTTGGAATCGGTGAAGGCCTGCAAGTCTCCCAAAACCGTGGCGGTGATGCTGGAATTGGTGCAGGCGGAGGGCGGCGTGCTGCCCGTGGATCCTGATTTTATTCGGGGGCTCGCGCACTGGTGCACGGAAAATGATTTGCTGCTGCTCATCGATGAGATTCAGACCGGCATCGGGCGCACCGGGGCCTGTTTCGCCTACAAGCACTTTGATATTGAACCGGATGCCATCTCGCTGGCCAAGGGTCTGGGCGGAGGATTTCCGATCGGGGCGGTGATCACCGGAGACAAACTCAAAGACGTGTTCGGCCCCGGCTCTCACGGCACCACTTTTGGAGGACAGCCTCTTGGCGCCGCGGTGGCCCGGGCGGTGCTCAAAGAACTTAAAGAGAAAAACCTGTGTCTGCACACAAAGGAAATGGGCGCGTTGCTGGAACAGGAACTGGAGCCGGTGGTGGCGAAATACCCCTTTATTGAGACACGCCGGGGACAGGGGCTCCTGCAGGGCCTGGTCATCGATCGGCCCGCCAGGGATCTGGAAAAACTTCTTTCCGAACAGGGTTTGCTTACGGTGTGTACAGCGGGTAATGTGATCCGCATGTTACCGCCGCTCATTGTGAATTCGGAACAGATCCGGGAGGCGGTGCGGTTGATCGACCGGGCATGCGCACTTTGGCAACAAGACAGCTAGAAACAGGAAAACAAACGTGAAGAAAAAAATTGTATTGGCATATTCCGGGGGGCTCGACACCTCCATTATTTTAAAATGGCTGCAGGAGGAGTACGATGCGGAAGTCATCTGCTACGCCTCGGATGTGGGACAGCAGGAGGAACTCGACGGCATGGAGGCGAAAGCCCTCAAGCACGGCGCGTCGAAATGCATTGTGGACGATGTCCGGGCCCAATTCGCCAAGGATTTCGTGTTTCCGATGATTCGGGCCAACGCGGTCTACGAAAGCGGCTATTTGCTCGGCACCTCCATCGCCCGTCCCCTCATCGCCAAACGCCTGGTGGAGGTCGCGCATGAACACGGCGCCACCGCCATCGCCCACGGGGCCACCGGCAAAGGCAATGATCAGGTCCGCTTTGAATTGACCGCCTACGCCCTGGATCCCTCCATCGAGGTGATTGCGCCCTGGCGTTTCTGGAAATTCAAATCACGGACTGAACTAATGGACTACGCGGAATCGCGGGGCATCGACGTGCCGGTCACCGCCAAAAAACCCTATTCCATGGACCGGAACCTGCTGCACATCTCGTACGAAGGCGGCATTCTTGAGGATCCCTGGCGCGCTCCCGACAAAGAGATGTTCATGCTGACCACCGATCCGGAGGATGCGCCGGATACACCGGAGGAGATCGAAATTGGCTACGAGAAAGGCGATGCGGTCAGCCTCAACGGGGAATCCATGTCCGCGCTTGATCTTATGCTGAAACTCAACGTCATTGCCGGAAAACACGGTATCGGCCGGGTGGACATTGTCGAAAACCGCTATGTGGGAATGAAAAGCCGTGGAGTCTATGAAACCCCCGCCGGCACCATTCTGTACAAAGGCCGGGAGGCGGTCGAGCAGTTGGCCATGGACCGGGAAGTTCTGCACTTGCGCGACAGCCTGGCGCCCAAGTATGCTGAACTGGTGTACAACGGCTACTGGTTCGCCCCGGAACGGCTGATGCTGCAGGCCGCTGTTGACGAGGCCGCCTCACACACCACCGGCACCGTCCGTCTGAAACTTTACAAAGGGAACATAACCGTCACCGGACGAAAATCCCCCTATTCTCTTTACGATGAGAATGTGGCGACCTTTGAAAAGGATGAGGTGTACGATCAAAAAGATGCGCATGGATTCATTCGACTCAATTCACTGCGACTGCGCATGCGCGCCCACTTAAAGGACTGACGCGAATGTTTTCAGGTGTCTATACAGCTATTATCACGCCCTTCACCGCCGGAGGCGCGGTGGATACGGCCGCACTGGAGCGCTTGGTCGATATCCAGATCGAGGCGGGGGTTAACGGACTGGTTCCGGTTGGAACCACCGGTGAATCCCCCACCCTCAGCACCGAGGAGCATATTGACGTGATCCGCCGGGTGCAAAAACGCGCGAACGAACGGGTGCAGGTGATTGCCGGCACCGGAGCCAACGCCACCCTCGAAGCGCTGGAACTCACCCGGGCCGCGATGGACCTGGGCTGCGATGCCACTCTGCAGGTGACCCCCTACTACAACAAACCCTCTGATGACGGTTTGCTGGCGCATTTCATGGCCGTGGCCGATATCGGATTGCCGGTGATGCTTTACAATGTGCCCGGACGCAGCGGCAAAGCTTTATCGATGGAGTTAATTCAGAAGTGCGCGGCCCACCCCAAAATCGTGGCGGTGAAGGAGGCCGGCGGCAGCGTGGACCGGGTGAGCCAGATTCTGGCCATGCAACCCGATTTGTGTGTGGTGTCCGGGGATGACCCCCTCACCCTGCCCATGATCGCGGTGGGAGCCAAAGGCGTGGTCAGCGTCGCCTCCAACGCGGTGCCCGAACGGGTGGTCGAACTGGTGAAAGCGGCCTTGGCGGGGGATTTTGCCACCGCCCGTCGGTTGCACCTGCTCAATTACCGCCTGTTCACCACTCTGCTGAGTTTGGAAACCAATCCGCTGCCGGTCAAAACCGCAGTGGCGATGATGGGGCTGATTGAAGAAACTTTCCGCCTGCCCCTGTGTCCTCTTTCGGAGGAGAAAAGGAAAGAGCTGGAGGACATTCTCACCCGCTCGGGAGTGCTGTCATGACCCGGATCGGACTTATCGGCGGTGCCGGACGCATGGGCCATGCCCTGTCGGCCTGTCTTCTGGATGAACTGGTGCCCGGAATGAAGCTTGCCTGCTCGGTGGATCTGGCCGGCAATCCGAGTCAGGGACAGGATGTGGGTGTGCTGGCGGGCAGAGCCCCGGCGGGAGTGGAACTGACCTCCAGCCTGTCCGATGCCCTGACCGAAGCGGATCTGTTTATCGATTTCAGTTTCCATACCGGGATCACCGAACGCCTGAATCTCCTCGCCGAAGCCGGGAAATCGGCGGTGGTGGGCACCACGGGCCTGACCGACTCCGAGCAAGAAGCCCTGACCGATGCGGCACAGCGGATGCCCCTGTTGTATGCCCCGAACATGAGTCTGGGGGTGAATCTGTTGGCAGCACTGGTGGAGCAGGCCGCCGCCCGGCTCAAAGACCAGGGCTACGACATTGAGATCACCGAAATGCATCACCGCCTGAAAAAAGACGCCCCCAGCGGAACCGCGATTTTTCTGGGCGAGGCCGCCGCCAAAGGAAGCGGCTGGTCCCTTCCCGAGGTTCAAAAAGACGGCCGCCGTGGAATCGAGGGTGAGCGACCTGCCAACGAAATCGGATTTCATGCGCTGCGGGGAGGGGACGTGGTGGGCGATCACACCGTCCGTTTTGCCGCCGATGGCGAACTCCTGGATCTGTCCCACCGCGCCACCCGCCGGGAGACCTTTGCCATCGGCGCACTCAAAGCCGCCGCCTGGCTGAGCGATAAACCCTCCGGTCGGCTGTACAGCATGAAAGACGTGCTTGGATTGGAGTAAGCGCATGGGCGAACCCGTTCAAATTGGGTTCTCTCTCGGCAGCAACCTGGGAGAGAAAGCGGCCAATATCCGCAAAGCCGCCGCCCTGATTCTGGAACAGGCGGACGCGGAACTGGTGGCCAAAAGTTCGTTGTACGAAACCGAACCGGTGGATGTGAAACCCGAGTTCCGTCATCTCAAATTTTTGAATTCCGTGATGGTCATCCGCACCTCCCGGGACGCCCGCACCTGGCTGGAGCGGATCGGGGAGGTGGAATACACCCTGGGCCGCCGCCGCGAGGAGGACGACAAAAACGCGCCCCGCGAGGTGGATGTGGACATCATTTTTGTCGGGGATCAGCTCATCGGCTCCGGCGGATTGATTGTGCCGCATCCCCGCTGGGCCGAGCGGCGCTTTGTGGTGCAGCCTCTGGCCGAGATTCAACCCGACCGCATCCTGCCCGGCCGTGAGCGAACGGTTGCGGAGATTCTGGCCGGATTGCCGGACGAGGGAGACCTCACCCGCCTGGATCTGGACTGGTGAAAACGCCTGGGAGCGCCAATCTCCGCATTGGCGGGGCGAAGGGGGAGAAGTCGGGTCGGACGTCGTCCAACACGCATAGTTTTCACCGAATCCTCGCCTCTCCCTTTCTGCTGCTGATCCACCTCTACCGCCTGATTTTATCCCCTGTACTGCACGCCCTCACCGGACCGCTCGGCGGTGGCTGCCGCTTTCAGCCCACCTGCTCCAAATACGCTCTGGAAGCCCTGCACATTCACCCCCTCCCCAAAGCCCTGTGGCTCATCCTCCGCCGCATTGGGCGCTGCCATCCCTGGGGCGGCTCCGGCCACGACCCTGTGCCGCCGGTGTGATCCCGGGAGCGCAGGCATCCCTGCCTGCTTCTTCGGATGTGGCGGGCAGGATGCCCGCGTTCCCGGGGTCACCTTCTCCACTCATATCCTGAATTCAAGGCCGTCTTCAGGTGCTTCCTGCCGCTGATCGGGAGCAACCGGAGGTGCAATGAGATCCGTCTGCATGGTGGGCAGGTAGCGATAATAGACCATCAGGCTGAGAGCGCTGAAGGTGGTGTGATACACCGGTCCGTATTCATTCGAACGCCCCAGAGGCCAGTTCCAGCTTCCATCCGGGTTCTGATTTTTCACCACCATGGGTGCAAAGCGGCGGTTCCATTGGCTCCAGGTGGTGCCGCCGGTGTGGAAATAGGCCTGGGTGGCATAGTACCAAGCATAAACCGGTTCCGATTCATTATGATAATCCTCGGGGCTGGCTGAGTTGATGGCCCTCATTCCCTGCTGGGCTTCCTGAGACCGCCCCTCGCCGAGAATTTGCAAACACAACACGGCGATGGCGGTCATGATTCTCCGGTCCCCGATCTCGCTGGACTGCCTGCCGGATGCGTATAAAAACTTCTTGTCATCCCGTTGGTTCAATTTTAATCCCTCCGCCGCATTCCGCGCGGCCTCCCGCAGGCCCGGGACTTCGGCACCGGCCATCAGCGAGGCCTTGAGGGCCTGACTTTGCCATCCGGCCACGGAAGTGCAGCGATCACGTTTGCCTCCGGTCTTGGCGTAGTCATAATCAAAGCCTCCATCCTCACGCTGTCCCTTGATGATATGCGTAATGCCTTTCTCCATTGGTCCCCGCAGCATTGGAATACGGGTCATCGCATACGCCTCGCTCAGGGCGTAGGTCGCGATGCCGTTCGCGTATACCCCTCCCCGTTCCCCGCCTTCGGTATGACGAAAATTGCCCGCCTCCTGTTGGGCCTCCACCAGAAACCGGATTGCTTTTTGAACCGTCTCGCCATACTCCACCGAAGAGGGGGTTTCCCCATGGGCCAGAAAGGTCAGCAGAGCCAGTCCGGTCATTCCGGTTTTACTGTTGGCGCTTCCCTTACCCTGCCAGGATCCATCCGCAAGTTGGTTTTCTTTCAGCCATTTCAAGGCTCTGATCACGGCATCCTCAGTTTGCCGACTTCCACCATGCCTTTTCAGAGCCAGTTCTCTCGCCGCGCCGGCGCGTCCGGAGATTAATCCGGGCATCACCACCGGACCGGCAATATCGGACATCAGTTCGCTCAATTGGTTGACCGGGGTTGGAGTGTCCACGATTTCGGTGCTGTCGGTGGGCACATCCATATTTTCGGGAGTGAAATCGATTTTGAAGTCTGCCTCGAACTCCTCACGGGGAGCCGGATCTTCAAGCTCTTCGGGGGGGATCTCCTCGATGTCCTCATCAATATACGTACAATTAGTTTAGGTTTTTATCGGATTTTGTCCGTAATAGGCATCGGGGCCGTGTTTGCGGGAATGGTGTTTGTGGAGCAGGTGGGAAGGGACGGGTTTCGCGGCGGAGTCGAGGGCGAGGGTGCGGCGGGCAAGGTCGGCGCAGATGTCGAGGGCGAGTGCGTTTTCGACCGCTTTGGGCGCGTTTTCGCCCCAGGTGAAGGGGCCGTGGTGACGGACGAGCACCGCCGGGCAGGCGACAGGATCCCGGTCTTGGAAGCACTCCAGAATAACCTCGCCGGTGGCGGCTTCATACGCGCCGGAGACTTCATCGGGGGTCAGGGCGCGGGTGACCGGGACGGGTCCGAGAAAATAATCGCTGTGGGTGGTGCCGAGGCAGGGGAGGTCGCGTCCGGCCTGAGCGAAGGCCACCGCGTTGCGGGAGTGGGTGTGCACCACGGAGGTGATCACTTCCGGGAGATGGCGGAGGAGAAGACGGTGGGTGGGTTCGTCGGAGGAGGGCTTGAGGGTGCCTTCCACCACCTGTCCATCAAAGTCGAGCACCACCATGTGATCGGGGGTGAGCTGGTCGTAGGGCACACCGCTGGGTTTGATGGCAAACACCCCCAGTGCCCGGTCGCAGACGCTGACGTTGCCGAAGGTGAGATCCACCAGTCCGGTCGCCGGGAGCTGTCGGTTGGCGGCGCAACAGGCTTCGCGAAGGTCCCGGGTGTTCATCGGGCCAGTCCCCGCAGGCCGTAGGAGGTCTGATTCCACCGAAGTTCGTTGCGGAATTCGCGCAGACGGGTATCGTGGTCGATCACCAGACATTCGATGCCGCAGTGGCGGGCGAGGGCCTCCAGTTGGGCCGGTTTGA
>JBBDRC010000082.1:0-8581 GCA_040905625.1 Kiritimatiellia bacterium | reverse complement strand
TGAAATTCTCCGGGCCAATCCCGATCATGATCGGCAGCCCGATGGCGCTGCACAGCGAATAGCGTCCACCCACCCAGTCCCAGAATTCAAACATATTGCATTCGTCGATTCCAAAAGCGTTCACCGCCTCGGAATGGGTGGAGAGGGCGACGAAATGCCGGGAAACCGCCGATTCGTCCCCCAGGGATTCCAGCAACCAGGTGCGGGCACTGTGGGCATTGGTCAAGGTCTCCTGCGTGGTGAAGGTTTTGCTGGCCACAATAAACAGGGTTTCTTCGGGATTGAGGGACCGCAGACACTCCACGAGATGAGTTCCGTCCACATTGGAGACGAAATGCAGAGAAAGATTCCGATCCGTGAACGGTTTCAAAGCCTCGGTCACCATCACCGGCCCCAGATCGGATCCGCCGATGCCGATGTTCACTACATTGCGGATTGCTTTACCGGTATATCCTTTCCAGTCACCGGAACGAACCCGTTTCGACAGGTCCGCCATTCGGTCCAGCACCTCATGCACAGGGGGAATCACATTTTCACCGTCCACAATCACTTCCGCATCCCGCGGAGCGCGCAGCGCGGTGTGAAGAACCGCCCGGCCCTCGGTCCGGTTGATTTTTTTACCGGAAAACATCGCGTCCCTCGCCTCCTCCACACCGGATGTACGCAGCAGGGCCATCAAGTGTTTCAGAGTGGTCCAGGTGATCCGGTTCTTGGAGTAATCCAGATACAAATCCCCGACCCGCACGGAAAACGTATCCGCACGGCCCGGATCTTCCGCAAACAGTTCCCGGAGATGTCGTGTGCACATTTCCTCCGCATGCGATGCCAGTTTTTTCCATTCGGTTGTGTCGGTTACAGTTGGGTTCATAAGGTTAATTGGGTTAAAAAATTTCCGGGGATGGTTTCACACCTCCACCTCAAAAGGCGCATTCAGCCACTCTTCGATCTCTTGCTTCCAATTGGGTTCATATGACGTGTCCATAAACTGATAGTGGGGCATCAGATCGGTGCGGATCATACTGTTGCAAAAGACCATGGCCAGCCCCGTGCTCACGCCCAGAACGGTGATTCGCTGCAGCCCCTGCGCCCGGCCCTCCTCCAACAGATGTTCAAACAACGCCTGCGCCTCCGCTGTGAACATGTGAAACGCCCGCGCATCCACCAACAGGCAAAAACCCGAATTCATCCCCGCCCACTCGTCCTGAAGCTGAAAATCTATCCGCCGCATCTGCCCGAGATCAACCAGTCCCTCCAGTCTCAGGGCAAATCCGTTTTTGCGTTGCGTCAGTTCAAACATGATCACCTGATACCCTTTTTCAAAGCGGATTGGCAAGCAGAACTGTCATGTCGCGTCCATTTCCAGGATCAGACTGACCACACGTGAGATCCGGACGATCCGGCCTCCACCGTCCGCCCGCAGCACAGACACCACCATGAGAGAGGGCTTGCCCCTCAGCAAATCCCCTCCCCGCAGTTCAAAGGTGAAGTAACCCCCGGTGCCCTCCACCGGTTGCATACGCTCAATTTCGTGCAGGCGCAGCGGAAAGTTTCCCACCGCATTGCGCACGAAAAAACTGCTGTTTTTCACTTCTCCGGAGATACGGGTGCCATCCCCCACGATCACCCGTGCCTGAATCCGGTCGGGTCCGCTTCGAAAGCGCTGTTTCATTCGTTCGAGGAGTCGGTTCCATTCTTCGTCGGGAGGTTCCTGAATCTCCCGGCGCAGACTCCGGCCGGTCATCTGGTCCATCATGCGCCTCATCCCCTCGTCCATCGGTTCCTCCACCGGTTGTTCTTCCCGATCCCTCATCTCCGGACGAACCGGCGCCACATAGTCCTCCGGCAGGGACAGCTGGGCACCGGCAGGAAGCGCAAGCACTCCCGCGAAAAACCACAGACCACATTTCACTGACTGTTTCATGGCAATATCAGGGTGTGGAGCGCTCCCGGACCACCGGCGGCAGAGGATCCGGGTGTATCGGCACCTCCTCCAACAGGGATTCGGCCACGGAGGCACCGGTAAAGCCTTCCAATTTTGCGTGATACTCCAGCACCAGCCGATGCTGTAACACCGAAACCGCCACCGCTTTAATATCGTCGTAACTGACGTTTTCGCGTCCCAGCATCAGCGCCCGCGCGCGGCCGGCCGCCGCCAGACCAATGGCGGCACGGGGGCTGGCGCCGTATTTAACGGAGGCCGCGGTTTTGGACTGATCCTTGTGGCTGGAATGGACCAGCCGGGCGATATAATTGGCGACCACCGGGGGCAAATGAATGCGTCCGGTCCGTTTCATCAGGCCGACCAGTTCCTCCGGTCGCATCACCGCCTCTCCCTTTGCCTCCTCGCCCAGTCGTCGCTCCTCCACAATGCGCTGCAACACGTCCGGTCCACCGGCGGTAATGGTCAACTTAAACAGAAACCGATCCAACTGCGCTTCCGGCAGGGGATAGGTGCCCTCAAGTTCGATAGGATTCTGGGTGGCCATCACGAAAAACGGTGTTGGCAGTTCGTGCCGCACCCCCATACAGGTGACCCGATGCTCCTGCATCGCCTCCAGCAGCGACGATTGGGTTTTGGGGCTGGCGCGGTTGATTTCATCCGCCAGCACCAGTTGACCAAACAGGGGGCCGGGCTGAAACACAAAACTCCGAACTCCGTCCACATCCTGCAGCATGGGGTTTCCGGTAATGTCCCCGGGCAGCAGATCCGGAGTAAACTGAATCCGCTTGGCCTCCAGTCCCAGTACCCGGCTGAGGGAGCGGACCAGTTCGGTTTTTCCCAGCCCCGGCAATCCCTCCAACAGCAGATGACCACCCGCCAGCAGGCAGACCACCACCTGATCAATCAGGTCCTCCTGTCCAAACAGCACGTGATTGAGTTCCGTCCGAACCCTGTTCAGGGTGGCGGCGCTGGCGGCGATTTCCGATTCGTTCAGGGGTTCCGTATTCATAGACACTTCACTCTAAGGGGATTTGTATTTATTGAAAGTATTGTTTCAGGACCTTTTCCTCTTCGGGCAACACATCCTGATCCCACACCACCTCCCCGTCCCCCCCCCTGTTGGAGAGTCCACCCGCCCGGGTCGGTATCGCTTCACGATCCTCCTCGTGTTCCGCCTGACGCAGTTCCACCAGATCTCCGATGGCGGAATCGGTGAGATCGCCGGGGTTCAGGGCCACCGGCACCGCGGCCTGTGCGGGATTCGCAAAATCCTCCAGAGTCAATGGAGCCGTTTGAGCGTCATCCTCCACTCCGCCGGGCATGAGAATATCCGCTTCGTCCGTAAGCAGACCCGCCGCGCGCAGGGCCTCCCGCATGGCCTGTGACCGTTCCGCCAACTGTTGTTCCAGCATCTGGAGCTGTTGCGAATCGATCCCCTGCAGTTGCGACAGGTCCATTTCCCGCAATTGCCCGAGCAGTTCGGGATTCATCGGCAGTCCTCCCTCCGCCATTTGCCCGCGCAACTGTTGAAACATCTCCTGCATCTGTTGCTTCTGCGAATCAGATAAAAGGGACCGCCCCTGATCCGCCAATCCCAGCAGCGACGAGGTCCGCTCCATTCCCCGGGTCAGGCGCTCCGCATCCCGGCGCAGTCGGGTGCGCAGTTGATCGGTCGCCTCCAGAGAGGAAGGCGTATACCAGCTTTCCATCGGTTTCTCACGGAGACGATTCAGTTCCTCCTGAATGGACCGGACCGCCTCCTCCTCCACCCACTGTTCTTCGCGCATGTCCCCGGTCAGGCTCTGCATGCTCCGCCACTCCGGGGGCTCGGCCCGTTTAAAATCAGGACCCGTTTGCGGGGGAGGCAGGGGAAGAAAGGCGGCAAGACCCACAAAGGCGAGACTCAGGGCCGGAGGAATCACACAGGCTTCCAAGCGCCAGCGGAGAGGCAAAGCGCGGTTTGGCGGATACATCGGCCAGGCCCCCGCCCCCCGCAGCGCACTGACCAGCCGATTCTCCAGTCCCCAGCCCGAATCCAGTCTCGCGCAGGTCTGTTCCATTGTCATCCACTTTCGCTCCGCCCAATTCCGGGCGGCGGCCAGTGAGGCGAACAACGACAAGCCTCCCAGAATCCACACCGGAATTGCCGGTTGCGACCGCAACCGTAACAGCCACCACAACAAGGCGCAAACACCGGCGGTCGCCACCAGCAACCGGGAAAACATCCACCACATCCAGCCCAGATTCACCAGCACACGCGTCCGCCAAACCGCCGCCCGCCATTCCGGAGGCATGCATGTATCCCGCTCGGATCCGCTCACAACCCCTCCGCCAACAGAAAACGACAGGCGGCCAGCCGGGCCTCCACTTCCCGCACCCCTCTACGCAAATGGGCGGCGCCAAACACTCCCGGCAACGCGATCACCAGACCGAACTGGGTGGTGAGCAGAGCCCGGCTGATTCCCGCGGCGACCCTCTGACCGGTCTCCCCGCTCACGGCCGACACGGCATCAAAGGTCTGAATCATGCCCATCACCGTGCCCAATAATCCCAACAAAGGAGCGGAAGCGGTCAACGCGGCCAGAATCAGCCAGTCTTTGCGCAGGGCCTCCGAACAGCCGATTTCCACCTGCTCCAGAGTGGCCAGCGGTTTGCCTCCCGCCTTCACGTCGTCCAGCGCCCGAAGATACGCCTGTGACAGCCAGCTTTTCTGCCGGGAAAGCAGGGAGGCGGGAGAGTCGTCCCCCTGTCCTTCCAACGTCCGCAGGAGAAGATCCGCCTGTTGTGCGATCTGTCGAACGGCCTGACTGGAACGCAGGGTGTACCCCAGGATACCCAGGCAGAGAACGGCCAGCGGAATCAACAGCGGGCCTCCCGCGGACCAGGTGTTCACACTGTGTTGCCACCAACTCATGTTTCCGGTCCGGGATCCGTCTTGACCACGTTGACCAGCGAAACGGCCACCTGCTCCAACTCACCCAGCAGCGCTTTCGCTTTGCGGGCCAGAAAGGCGTGCACCAGCAACACCGGGATCGCGATGACCAGCCCCAACTGGGTGGTCACCAGCGCTTCGGAAATACCGCCGGACAGCGTCTTGGCATTGCCCGATCCGAACAGGGTGACCAGTTGAAACGTGCTGATCATGCCGGTCACCGTTCCCAACAACCCGAGCAGGGGAGCCACGCCACCGAAGACCGCCAACGTGCCCAGAGAGCGTTCGAGGCGGGGAACCACCGCCAGAACATGCTCGTGCATAATTTCCTCCAAATGCTCGCGGGAGGCGTGACGATGTTGAATCACCGCCACCAGCAGGGAGCCCACCGCCTGAGGGGTCTTCTGAGCTTTGGCAAGGGTTTTGGAAGCGTTTTCATCCGTGAGATCGCCAATCATGCGCAACATCTCCGGCCCGGCGCGAACCACCAATGAACGCAAATCCAGACTTTTTGCAATCGCCATGATCAGCGAAAGAGCCCCCAGAATCAGCAGCGGCACCACCACCACCCCGCCTTGACGCAGATGTTCTTTCAGCGATGGACGCGCCCGCGACACTTTGATGGCATCGCCCAGTGACGGATCCAGGGGCAAGAGCACCTCCTCCCCGTTCACTAATTCGCGTATCCGACCCGTCTCGGCTTCCGACAACGGAAAAATTCCCGGAAGTGCGCTGTTTTCCCGGGTGTGCACCCATCCGCCGCCGGAATCACTTACAAAATAGGCAATGGGGCCGAGGACCGCGAATTGACCGGACCGTTCCCGCCCCTCTTCATCCAGAGCCAGTCCGGAAAAATCATATCCGCCTGTGCGGAGTTGATGCCAATTCAGCGTGGCGTTCCACAGTTCCTCCACCTGACCCGGCAACGGACGCTCTTCGCGGATCGACGGCAACAGAGCGGGCAGCGCCTCCACCTCCGCCACCTGCACCCGGGTCTCCAGACCCCGTCGATATTCGCGGAACACGGTATCCACAAACTCCAGTTCATCCGTCAACTGCTTGACTTCCCGCCGCAGATTTTCGCGACGGCTGACCGCCAGAGACTTGGCACTGCGGATGGTTTGCACCTGGCGACGCAATTCGGCGGCTTCGCGCTGCAACCCGTTCAGTTCCCGGGCCAGGGGAAGGCGGTCCTCCTGAATCCGATCCCTCAATTCATTCAACTCCCGGGTGCTGTCCTTCACATCGCGCTCCACCTGCGCAATCGCCTCCGGCAATTGGGCCGAAACCGGCAGGAATCCGCAGATCAACAGGCAAACCAAGGCTTTCATCATTCCGCAGCCCCCGTGTCCCGCAGGGAAAATGGAAGCGTAAGAAAGTCGGCAGACTGTTGTTGACGGGAGATCCCGATTGCGGTTCGAATTGTGGAGGCCAATTCCGGGCGGGCGGACCAGGACCACCCCATTTCAGTCGGGATTCCCACTCCCGCCCAGTCGTTTGAGCCGGAGACCGCGAAGGCTCTGGCCAGCCCAATGTAAAGCACGTCCATTTCCCGACGGGAACCGGACCCGTCCTCCAAAACCTCCCGGGTGACATGTAAACGGGGATGAAGCTCCTCCAGATAGACCAGGGCGGAAGCCACGGCCTGCATGCGGTCCACCACCCGCGGGGAGTTCCGATCGGAGCCGGGCTTGGAGAAACCGGACAGCAGGGATGCAAAATCCGCGCGCATTGACGTGGGCAGGAGGGCGGACTGACGGCCAAGCCGGGTCTCCAGCCGGGTCAGGACCGGTTCAAGCCCCTCCAACGTTTCAGACAGAGATTCCACCTGTTGCAGCGCCTCCTCCCGCTCCTGCTCCTCGCCGGTGCTGAATTCGCGGAAACGCTCAATTTCCTCAGTTAAACGCGCCACTTCATCCCGGAGCAGGCCGCGTTCCGCCAGGAGGAATTCCTGTTGTTTTTCCCATTCCCGTTTTTCGGCGGCGATCTCCGTGCGCAACCGGGTCCAGGTGTCCACCAGCCCCTCCAGGGAGGCCAGCGATTCGGCGGGATCGGATGCCCGCAACGGGCCTGCCGACAGGATCAGGATCATCAACAAAGAAAAAAAACGATGCATGGGATACCGATACAAGCTGTAACAAAAAAGAAAAGACCTGAATCCGTGAGATATTTCATAAAAATGAAGAAGCCTTCCTGCCGTTCCAGCGAATTCTCAATACCGATAATGATCGGGTTTGTAAGGGCCTTCCGCGGGGATGCCGAGGTACTTCGCCTGTTTCGGGCTGAGGGTGTCCAGTTTCACGCCCAGGCGGGGAAGGTGCAGCCGGGCCACTTCCTCGTCGAGGTGCTTGGGCAGAACGTAGAGTCCGACCGGATACTGCTCGGTGCGCTGGAAGAGTTCGATTTGCGCCAGCACCTGATTGGTGAAGCTGTTGGACATCACGAAACTGGGATGTCCGGTGGCGCAGCCCAGATTCATCAGACGTCCCTCGGCCAGCAGAACAATCCTGTGTCCGTTCGGCAGTTCGATCTGGTCCACCTGGGCTTTGATGTTTGTCCATGGATATTTTTTCATGGCGGAAACCTGGATTTCGCTGTCGAAGTGACCGATGTTGCACACCACCGCGCCTTCGCGCATCCGCAGCATATGCTCTTCGGTAATCACATCGCAGCAGCCGGTGGTGGTCACGAAGATGTCACCCTGGGTGCAGGCATCGTTCATGGTGGTCACCTCGTATCCGTCCATCACCGCCTGCAACGCGCAAATGGGATCGACTTCGGTCACGATTACCCGGGCACCCTGTCCGCGAAGCGCTTCGGCGCATCCTTTGCCCACGTCGCCGTATCCGGCCACCACGCAGATTTTTCCGCCCATGAGAATATCCGTGGCGCGGCAAATACCGTCCGGCAGGGAATGGCGACAGCCGTATTTATTGTCGAATTTGGATTTGGTCACCGCGTCGTTCACATTGAACGCCGGGAACAGCAGTTCGCCCTTGGCATGCATCTGATACAGCCGATGAACGCCGGTGGTGGTCTCTTCCGAGACGCCCTTGATCGATTCAGCCAGTTTGGTGAAGCGTCCGGGACTCTTTTTCAGGGCCTTACGCAATTGCGCCAGCAGCACTTCCTCTTCCTCGCTTTCCGGCACCACATTCAGCACCTCCGGATCCCGCTCCGCTTTGTAGCCGAGGTGCACAAACAGGGTGGCGTCTCCGCCGTCATCCAGGATCATGTTCGGATACTCGTCGTCTCCCCAGTCGAGAATGCGGTCGGTGTATTCCCAGTACTCCTCCAGAGTTTCGCCTTTGACCGCGAACACCGCAGTGCCTTTGGCCGCGATCGCCGCCGCCGCCTCGTCCTGAGTGGAATAAATATTGCAACTGGCCCAGCGCACTTCCGCGCCCAGCACCTGCAGGGTTTCAATCAGCATCGCGGTTTGAATGGTCATGTGCAGGGATCCGGCAATCCGGGCGCCTTTGAGGGGCTGCTCCTTGCCGAATTTTTCGCGAAGAGACATCAGTCCCGGCATTTCATTTTCGGAAAGATCCATTTCCTTGCGTCCGTAGGGGGCGAGGCTGATATCTTTGATGATGTAGTCAGTGGTTTTGTTCAGTGTATCGGTCATAAGGGGTCCTTAGTCATGTTGAGGTTTGATCGCGGTCATTAAAAGCACGGGCAGATCCGGAGTGGCGCCCGGCAGTCGT
>JBBDRC010000081.1:0-8619 GCA_040905625.1 Kiritimatiellia bacterium | reverse complement strand
CAGCATCCAAAATAGACCAATCCTATGCGAAGTTTTAAGTTATACAGTGTACTAGTACTCTGTCACAGTGAAAATGTCGGGTGGGAATTCTAAGGAAATCGAACGTTGAACATCGAAATCTAAGAGATTGCCCATGGGTAGTGCGGCGGGGACGCCGCGTGCCGCGAGTGGCGCATTCGGCTCGCCACCCTTTTGCCCGTTCAGGTTCTGTGTTCGGCGGGCGTTCAGTTTGCCCTGAATTTGGTGTTTTCGGGGAGGGAATGTAATCTTCTGATTCTGACTCTCCCCGAAAGCGCCAAAAGCAGGGTGAAATCAGCGCCCACCGGGCACCCGAATGCGCCACTCCCCCTGCTATGGCACATACGTTTCTGGATCGGGCAACTTTCGTGCGGTGTCATCACCTTCTGCTCATAAAATGGAGCGTAATGAACGTCATGGCATAAAACCTGCGGTCATAAAATTATGAAAACCATGATCTTCAGCACCCAGGAGTACGAACGTCCTTTTTTTGAGAACATCAACGGGGACTACGGTCACGAGCTCACCTATATGGAGGCACAGTTAACGCCTGATACCGCCGGCCTCGCCAAAGACCATGCGTGCATCTGCGCGTTTGTAAACGATGATCTCGGGGCGAAATCCCTTCAATGCCTGGCGGAAAACGGGGTGAAACTGATTGCGCTTCGAAGTGCCGGATTCAATCACGTGGATCTGGAGGCCGCCGATGAGCACGGGCTCAAGGTGGTGCGGGTGCCCGCCTATTCACCCCATGCGGTGGCGGAGCATACGCTCTAGCAGTGTGGGACTGGACGTGTATGAAGAGGAAGGTGATTTCTTTTTCCGGAACCTGTCAGACAAGGTGATCCAGGACGACCAGTTGGCGCGGCTGTTGACTTTTCCCAATGTGATTGTCACCGGCCACCAGGCCTTTTTCACCCATGAGGCCCTGCACGGAATTGTCGATACCACGATGGCCAACATTCAGCAGATCGAAAAAGAGGGAGAATGTGATCACGAGGTTTCGGCGGAACAACAGTCGTAGCTTTGCTAAAACGCCAGTGCCAGCAATGCGGTCATCAGCATAAGCGAACCGACAAAGGTTTTGCCCAGAGTGCCCAAAATGCGACCGGTGAAGGCCCCGCGTCCGACCCGCATACTCTCCCCGAGGGCGCGTCCTTTCCAGGTTTCGCCCAGCACCGCGCCTGCCAGTGCGCCGAGCCCGGCCACCACGAAGATGCCGATGATGCCGCCGACGAGCGGAAAAAAGAAATTTCCGATTGAGAACCCGAAGAGGGACCCGACGATGCCGCCCAGCATGGAGAGCACCATGGCTCTCCGGCTGCCGCCCGCTTTGCCCGCGCCCAACAGTCCGGCCAGAAATTCCAGCAGTTCGCCCAGCAGGGCCAGGACGAGCAGAGTCAGCGGCACCCCGAACCCGTAGCCGATCCTTGATTCCGCATCGGCCACCAGCAGATGCAGCACACTCGCTCCAAGCACCACCCAGTTTCCGGGCAGACCGAACAGATTCAGGATTCCGCCCGTAATCAGGAGCAGAATGTAAAAAATCACCCACAGCACCAGCAGCGTGGGTTGCGCCCAGGAGGCGTCGGTGATGAAAGCAAAGGTCTCAGGCATGAGGGAACTGTAGCAGAACTCCCGTCGAAAGGGAATGCGGGATTTCGGAGATCGGATGTCGGAGATCGCGGAGGTCAGAGAGACTTAACCGCAACATCGTAAACGTAATGCGTCGAAGGCGCACAAGTCTTAATCGTTCACCCTTGATTACGATTAGGATTAAGCTTGTGCGCCTTCGGTGCATTATGATTATGCTTTAAGACTATGTGGAACCTAATTGAAAAAAGTAAACATGTCGGGATTCTCCTGCTAAAAGCGGGGGGTGCCTGGGTCACGGACGAGGCGCCGCGCCTCAGTGCGGCGCTGGCGTTTTTCACCATGCTGTCGCTGTCGCCTCTTTTACTGATCGCCACCAGCGTGGCGGGAATGTTTTTTGAGCAGGAGGCCGCCCGTGCGGAACTGGTCCAACAGGTGGAGAATTTGGCCGGGGAGGAGGGAGGCCGGGTGGTGAGGCAGGCGCTGGAGAACGCGCGGTTCAGCAAGGATAAGTCCATTTGGTCGGCCATCCTGGCCGGCGGGTTGCTGCTGTTCAGTTCCACTGCGGTCTTCGTGCAGCTTCAGTCCGCTCTTAACAAAGTCTGGGGCGCGTCGTTAAAAGAACGGGAACTTCCGATGTGGAAAAAGCTGTTGCTGGTGCGGGGGCGTTCGCTGGCCCTGGTGCTGGTGATTGGGTTCCTGCTGGTGGTTTCGCTGGCGGGAAGCGCCGCCCTTGCCATGTTGGAGAATATGCTGTCCAAAAAATGGCCGGGACTGAGCGAATGGATGTCGATCGGATACGATCTGTTCAGTCTGTTTGTGGTGGGCGGGTTGTTTTTTCTCCTGTTCCGCCTCCTGCCGGATACAAAGGTGGATACCCGTGCGGCCTGGATTGGAGGGCTGGTCACCTCTCTGTTACTGGCGTCGGGGAAATGGGGCATCGGCCTGTATTTCAGCAAAACGGCCGTGGGGTCCGCCTATGGAGCGGCGGGTTCGCTGGTGGCCTTCCTGCTGTGGGTCTATTTTTCGATGCTGATGTTTTTCTTCGGGGCGGAATTCACGCATGCGCTGAGCGAAGATCGGCTGAAAAGAGGAAGTCGGAGGTCGGAGGTAAGCCCCGCCAACGACGGAGTCGAAAATTGAGGAAAGAGACTCAACCTCATAATCGTAATCGTGATCGTAATCTTAATCGAACATGTCATATCGATTAAGATTACGATTAAGAGTAGGATTAGGAGGTCTCATATAAGGATTGCGGGAAACGTGTTCCCACGGATGATGGTGGGATTCATTCGCCGGTTTTCAACATCCGCTCCGCCGAATAGTGCTTTTTCAGCCAGAGACCCAGGATCGTGGTCAGGACTACTCCCGCAGTGAGCAGATACACCCATTTCATATCAAAATCGGTGACCGCACTGCCCACGCCAATCGGCACAAAACTGAGGAGGATATAGATCGGAGCCCCGATTCCGGCATAGACACGCAAGGGCAGATCGGTCAGGGCCAGGAGGTACAGTTTCGTGAAATAGGGAGGGCCCGGTACCGCCGCGATCACGGCGGTAAACCAGACGCGGTGTTTGGCCGGAATAGACGGAATTGCATATCCGGACTCTCTGAGAAAGGTCCGCACCCGCTCCCGAAAGGTTCCGCGGGCGATGAAATAGGCCGCGAAATTATGAAAGAGCAGTCCGAAAGCGGCGATAATCCAGCCGCCGAGAAAACCGAAACGAAAGCCGACCAGCACCAGCATGATCCGGATCGGCATCCCGCAGAGCGGAAGAATCAGAAACGCCGCCAGGACCAGATACACGGGCAACTCTTCGCTGAAGGCTTTCAGCGATTCCCGGTTCAGATTTCCTCGATACACATACAGGAGGATTCCGGTCACCATCAGGCCCAGCAGGATGGTGAGGGCTCGGGCTTTGTGACGGCTAATCGGATTGTTTGGCATTTGCTGACTTCGGCAGGCTTTGCGAAATGATTCTCATATTCGAAATCATTCTCATAATTGTAATTGACTTGCAAAGACCGATGTATTTTTTGTGCCGGGGTTTGCGGAGGCATTTTCCGGCTAAACAATCGTATTTAAATCTGCGATATAATATGGCCAACAACCGTCTTAAATTGAGTTCAGGAACTTGACATGCCGTAGTGATTTTTCTACAGGTTTCACTGTTTCAGTGCCCCGGGGCTGATTCCCGAATGCCTGTAATAAACATCCGCAACGGCCTGTATGAATCGATTTGTGACGCACTTTAAATTCGATGTGAGGTTCTGGCTCGGACTGGCCGTGATCCTGCTTGTCCTGTGGATCAGCGTCGATCTCGTTTTCCTGAAACAGGACCGTGACCGTTTTGAGATTTTACCCCCCTCGGTTCCGGTTGAACTTTCCCCGGTTCAGGATGAACTGCCCCAAGGCTATGGGCTGGTACAGGATGAAGACCTTCTCAAGGAGATGCACCTGGAAAGCAATCCGGGCTACCTGCTCCTCCCGGCGGAGCAGGCGGCCCTGGCTGAGTGGGGTGGATTATGCAGTATTGCCGCGATATACAGCCGGAATGGCGAGGTGCGCCTGATGCTGAACGGGGTGTATTTCCGCAATGCGGAAGACTGCGAATCCTTCATTCAGACCGAAATTAAAAAAAAGCTGCAGTTGGCCGCATTCAAAAAAACGCTCCCTTCCGGTGTCTGGCTCCTTTTCATTGCCTCCGATGTGGATCAGACGTACAGCGAAGCCGAACGGACACAGTTCAGAGCGATGCTGGATCGATACCGGCGCCGGCTCGGGATGGAAGCGTTGTTTGACCACCTTTCGCAAGCTCCGCGGGATGTATGATCCGCAGCCTCAGACAGCGATTTTCTACGGCCGCGATGGCGGGTCTGCTCACCGCCGTTTCCCCGTATGCGTTCGCGGAGGAAGAGCGGGAAGGAGAATCGGCGCCGCCGTCCGGGCAGACGGACAGCAGAATTGACCGCGTGCATAAATCCGTATCGGACTATATTATTGAAAAGGCAGACGGCCTGGATCAAAATCTGGATCGTCTCATCACCTCCGAGGAAATGCAACGAAACCGGACATTCGACCACATGAAGATTCCACCCTCAGCCTGAAGCTGGGCGGGTATGCAAGAACCGAGCCGGAAACGGAAATGATCCTCTATCTGATCCGCGTGCCCTTCCGAAAACCGATTTATAAAAACTGGATGTATCTGGTGATCGAACCCGGCGCGGATTTTCATGATGATCAGGACTGGGAGTTCTCCCCCTTGATCCGCGTGAAAACCGAATTTCATTTCGGCCGGCTTTAATCCGTTCCGGGGACAACCGGGGTCGTGTTGTTGAAGAGAGTATGCGGATCATTCATTTGTCTCCAGGCGCAGTCGGAGACCCTGACGACGCCAGAGAATCCAGACCAGCGCATAATTGACATGCATAAGAAAGGCGAAATTCCATTCAATGATGTTCTCCACATTGTGAGCTTTGAACAGGTTGGCCGCGGGGATGTACACGATCCCCATGATCAACATGAGAATGGAGATGCACAGGAGGGCGGGAATAACGGTGCTGCCGAAATACCCGGGCAGGCGGTGCCGTTCCACCGTGAGGCGAACGGCCAGGATCAACTGCGCGATTCCGGTGCATCCGAAGTACAGGGTGGTGCCGAATCGGCGCAGCAAACGGTAGATCTGCCCGTCCGTTCCCAGAAACACCACATACAGGACCAGAAACACCGCCCCCACAACCCCCAGAATTCCAGCGGCGTTCGAATGTCCCCGGTGCAGCCCCCATTGAAGCATCCAGGCCCGGCAGACAATCCAGAATCCGGCCAGCACCGTGGTCATCGGCAACAGGATCATTCGAAACAAATGGATGGAGGGATCCTGCCGGGCGGCGGCGCTGATCGAGGTGCAGCCCGAAAAAAACGGAAAACACACCGGCACCTGCTGCAGATGGGTTGAGATTGCATAACAAAGGGCAATCACTGCACAGGGCAGCAAAAAACAGGCATAAGCAAAAGGGGATAAGCGCATACCCGCAGTATGCGGAATGTTCGGGGCATCGTCAAATCCGGTTTTACGGGAACTTGTCTGGTTGATTGACTCACCCCCCCCCGTATCTTGTGGGTCGGAAATATCGAAATTTTAAATGTGGCATGTTTTGAAATAGGTGGAGCGTCTATGAAAATAGTAAAACTCTGAAGAGGTTTAATTTTTTGCCACAAAAAAACACAAAAATTTCCACCCCTATAACCCCGCTCTGAAACGGAAAATTTTACCTTTTTGTGAATAGGGTGCTCTAAACAGTGAAGATTTCATCAATTATTTTCCACAACGGGGTTATAGGGGGGCATTTTTGTCGTGCCTTTTTGTGGCTAAACTGTTTCAAAAAATCTGTTTACGAATCAACATCTTAATCTTTCTTTCGTTCGTTTGCGGGCAGTTCAAGTTCCGCGCAGAGCGGAAGATGATCGGATGCAACCCGGCTGGTGAAGGTTTGGGGGACGGAAACATCGTGAACGATGAAATGCGGGCTCAGAAAGATGTGGTCCAGTCGCATGCAGGGAAGGACGGAAGGAAAACCCGCACGGGGCCGGAGATGATCGAGACGTTTCCAGATATCCTGGAGCGGCTGCTGTAACCGGTGATAAATTTTTGAGCCGGGTAAGGAATTAAAGTCTCCACAGAGAATCAACGGTTCGTTTTCAGGAAGCCCCGCGAGCCATTTTTTGCTGAGCAGCATGTCAGCCTGTTCGCGGCGCTCCCCTTTTCGTAATCCAAAATGGGTATTGATCAGAATGAACGGCTGCCGGCCTTCCGGTCGAATACGCAGGCAGATCGCGCCGCGCCCTTCGCGGCGTTCCCGGGCCGGGGTCAAAAAGCCCGTCTGAAGCTGTTCAAACGGGTGCTTGGAGAAAACCGCGATGCTGTAGCCTTCCTCCTCCCGGTCCAGCCTGGTGAGGAAGACATGCTCCATGCGAAGATGTTCGGCAATCAGGTGCGCCTGATCCTGGGACCCGCTCGACAGCCGGTGGGCATCCACCTCCTGCACCGCCACCACATCCGGATCAAAGGCGTTGATGATCCGGGCGATGCGCTCGGGGCGGACTTTGCCGTCCATCCCCCGGCAACTCTGAATGTTGTAACTCATGATTCGCAGGGTTTCGCTGCGGTCCGTTGTGGCCGACCATTCCGGCACCCGTTCCACCCGGGGACCGTCATCCCCCAGATAGTGAAGCGCGATCTCCCGCAACTCCTCTCCCCGCACCCGGGTCCGGGTGGCGGGCAGATGGGCAAGATTAAAGTATGAACTCGTAATCCCGGAGATCCGAACGCTGCGCGGCCCGATAGAGATCCCGAATGGTGCGGTCGATCCCCCGGAGAGTCCAGTGGGCGAAGGCCGAACCGGGTCCGCGTCGGTGGGCCTGCTCATCGCAGTCCAGGAAATTCGCATGCACCAGCCGCTCTCCATGTTTGATATCCAGCAGGATCCGGAACCGAATCAGTTCGCGCAGCACGATACAGACCCCCAGAACTCAGTTTGAATGATACTTTCGTTGATTTTTCCTGCAAACCTAAATGTCAGAATGATTTAGATTCCAACGGATAGCTTCGCCGTCCAGCGGATGTTTTTGGGGGATGTTTTTGTGCAAAATTATTAATTCTTATTTTATGTATAGAAAAAACATCGTCTTTCATGGCATTCGAAATGTGGATCCAACGATTTTTTATATCCGTTGGACGGCGAAGCCATCCGTTGGTCCTTATTCTTTTCCTTTGCAGGCGGATTTCTGGATTAGAAAAATCAGCCGTGCAAAAATCCGATACGCACAAATCGCGGGCATAGATCAGTGCCAGCAGCAGACTTTTCAAAGGATGCAGCCTTCGCAAAATTTGTTCCGGGGTGAAATCAGCGGCGCAATAGCGGGAGGCGGCGGCATCCGCCTGATAAATGTTGGAATAACTTTGCCCCCCTTTGATCAGGGATTCTTTGCCGGTGTCTTTCAGCAGGGCATCGAATTCCCTGGCCGCATCCGGTTCCTACATTTTTACCGGACGCCCCGTCTCCCGCTGTAGAAAATGGAAAGCGGGCACCGCGGTTCGCTGTCCGTAAAAAATTTCCGCCTGCACGGCGGGGGTGGTGGAGGGAATGCCTGAGTAGAAATCCTCCACATTTGGAATTGGAATGCGCACGCTGAAGTCGCTGCCGTTAAATTTTTGGATGGCCGGAACCCGGAGCACATTGGGATCCTCCGCTGCATCCTCAAATTCGGGCGCCACGATGCGCACTTCGTGTCCCATTCGGCGAAAGGTGGTTTCGAGGGTGTGTACGGATTTTGCGACCCCGCCGACATGGGGCAGATAGGTGTTGGTGAAAAACAGGATGTTCATGATGGATTCTTTTCGATGTGATATGCAAACGGTTTGATTTGTGAGGCACTGTATCCGTTCAGTGAAATTTTAATTTTCGGAGGGTCTTCCCGCCATTCGCCCTCGATGACGAGTTCGTTCTCCTTCAGCCGCACGCACACCTCCCCCCACCTGGTCAGGGTGGGCCCGAAGAAAAGCTCTTCTCCGGATTCCAGCCATTCGGGAAGCAGACCGGAGCCGACAACAAGATGATCCGACTCCTCCCGGACAAAGCAGTTGCGCATCATCATGATCCATTCCGCCGCCGCCCAGCCGTGTTGACCGTCCCCCATGCAGCCGCCAAGGGTGAGGGGGTGGATGGCCTCGGGCCACTGCCCGGTCGGGGTGGCCAGTTCCGCCACCCTTCGCATGATGTCGGCAAAACCGGGATCTCCGGCCCGAAGCAGGGTCTGGGCGAGATCCAGACTTAGATAGGCATTGATGCCGGAGTGAATCATTTCCTGAAAAAAGCCGCCTTTGTGGAAGCAGGACTCCATGAGAAATTCCGCGGTTTTCATGATCCGGGCATCCGCGGTCGGATAGAGCTGCAGCGGATAATCGGCCACCATGGAGCCGATCGCCCCCGCGTCCAGCCGGCGTC
>JBBDRC010000080.1:0-8633 GCA_040905625.1 Kiritimatiellia bacterium | reverse complement strand
ATGGTTCAAAAACCCCACCACCTCCCGCTCCAAAGAGTCGGTCAGCTCACGCTTGAATTCAAGATGTTGGGATTCGGTGGGCATTCTATATACGATGTAAATCGTACACACTCCGATCGATAATCTATCGGACCTGACGGGGTGTCATGCCTGGCGTGAAAGTCTGCCGCATCCCGACCGCCCCGCCTGCCATACCCTGCGGATCCCCGGTTACCGTCAGCTTCAGTCGTACACTTGCGGATTTGTGGTGGCCGCCAATGTGCTTCATTATTTCAAACCGGAAGCGGATCTGAAAGCCCTGTATGAGGATCTGAATTCCCGCCACCGCACCGGAACCTACCCGCCCCAGGTGATGTATTCCCTGCGCTCCCGGGGCATCAAAGTTATCAGGAGAACGACTCTCGACTGGGAGACGCTCTGTGAGCAACTGGCGGAGGGCAAGCCCGTCTTATCCAGTATCCGCACACTCATAGGTCTTCACTGGGTGGTGATCTACGGTTATGATTCGGAACGAAAAACAGTCTTCATCTGCGGACGGGGTACGCTTCCGGAGTGCAACCGCAAGGAAATCGCGTTCAGCAAATTTGTCCGACGCTGGGAACCCAGTGGCAATGGTCTGATCTGCTGGGGCAAGGACTCTCCGATGGGGGACGAAAGCCTTCCGACCATGCACGAAGCAGAAGGAACCGGTCGAAAAAAGAAACGCATGGTCCGTTTCAGCGCCGAGACAGAATAATCTCAATCACTATTATCAAAAATATCCAAGCTGAAGGTCCTTGCCTTATAATTGCGTACCCATGAAAACCTCTCGTAAAGGTCAGACCCGCCGCCCTTTGGCCCGTATTCATGTGATTCACGAAGCGCTTACGGCGGAATCATGGCCGAACTGTTCCTCTCTGGCGGAACGGCTCGAAGTATCAACCAAGACCATCCAGCGGGATCTGGATTTTATGCGGGATGAGTTTCGGCTGCCGATTGAATTCAACCCCGAACGGAATGGCTATCATTACACAGCTCCGGTGGACAGCTTTCCTCCCTTTCAGGTGGGGATGGAGGAGCTGATGGCGTTGTTTGTTGCGCGCAAAGTGATAGAACCGCTGGCCGGGACAGAGATTGAGCGGGTGTTGAGTGAAGGGTTCCGTCGCCTATCCTCTCTGGCCGCCGGCGGGGCGCATATCAGTTGGCAGGAACTGGATCAGGCTTTCAGCATTCAGGACGCCGGGGTGATGCGAATTGATCTGAATCAAATCGAAACCCTTTCCACCGCCCTGGTTCAGCGGCAAAAACTTCGGTTTTGCTACACCAACATACTTCTTCACCGGCTACGCGGCGGTGCTGGTGCCGGAACGAAAGTGGCATGAGAGTCAAACAATCGAACTTCAACCCGACGACAGCATTCTGCTTCATCTCCATCTACAGCATGTGGAAGATGTCCTGGGGTGGGTGCTCAGTTGGGGCGGCCTGGCGGAAATCGTGTCGCCCCCTTCCCTGCGAAAAGCTCTGGCCCAAAAAGCGAAGGAACTGGCGGCCTTGCATCAGGAGTAGTTCTCCTGCCCTCTTGCTTGATGGCAGGGATCACTCCGATATATGGACATGTTTTTCATGAACGGTGTTGAACGGCACAGGACGATCCACTTTGTGGCAATTGAATGGAATCGAGCTTTCCTGATGAAAATACGCATTCGCGACGGGCGGGGCGTGAAAGTCCCCGAATTCATCCTTGGCTTCCGCGCCCCAGTTCGGGGATGCGCCCCAGGCAAGAGGGTTACAGATTGTGGCTGTAGGCGTTTAAGCCACAGGCCGAAAGGTTGCGGTCCGTGGCGTAAACGCCTACTGCCACTCTTTGGCAGAGTACTACGGCAGTGGATGAAAGCTGCAGGCGTTTAATGCCGCCCGGTAAATTGGATGCGAAAAGCGGGGGTCGATCAGGAGAGCGGTTCCATGATCGCCGGGACCCCGAATGACCCGGCCCAGGGCCTGCAGAACCCGGGTGAGTCCCGGCAGGGTATAGGCCATCACGAATCCGTCATCCCCCTGCGCCTGAAACCACTCCCGCATGAGTTCCCGTTCCAACGTGACCGCCGGCAGTCCGATCGATACCACGATGACTGATTCCAGCGCCCCTCCGGGAAGATCAATCCCCTCATTGAGAGCCGCACCCAACACCGCCAGTCCCGTCACCGGCCCCTTTTCCTCGCGGAAAGGACGCAGGAACTCATCCGCCGCCTCCTCCTGCAGACCTCTGGGCTGCACCCACACCGGACCCAGCCACATATCCGCTTCCGGCATCCGCTCCGCCACTTCCTTGAGTAAGGCGTACGACGGAAAATACACCAGGGTCTTGGTCGCCCGCGCGGTGATTTCCTCCATGATGCGGGCGGTCAGCCGGTCATAGAGTTCGGGTCCGCGCGCTTTCCACACCAGCGGGATCCCGGTTTCAATCTGAATCCGGAAGCGGTCGGGGTCATAGGGAGAGGCAAGCTCCAGAGATCGGGTCCCCGCCTCCGCGCCCACCGACCGCTGAAACACCTCCAGGGGATGTAAAGTTCCCGAAAAAAGTACCGAAGCGAACAGGGCCTTGAATTGTCCACTCAGCCACTCCGCCGGATCGCGGCAGAAATGGTGCAGGGTGGTTTGTTCACGATAGGTGACATGCGACCTTTGCCGATGCTGCACACTCTGCTGAAAGGACCGGAGTTGCCGACTGATCTCCAGGCGGGCATCTTCCGGACCCGGCGCGGATTCGGCCAGCGACACATCCAGAGACTCCAGAGCCTGCCAACAGGCGGCGGCCAGCTCCTGCGGCGGCGGGTTGCCCGGTCCGGGCCGTCCATCGGATTCCAATTCCTCATTCTGATACCGTCGCATCGCCCGCAACACCCGCTGCAGCCCCGGATTCACCAGCGTCCGAATATCCGGCGGCAGCGATCGCAGCCCCTCCCGAATCAACCTCGCATCCACACTGGCCGACAGCATGGAACGCGCCCGGTCCGGCACATGATGCGCCTCGTCCACCAACACACAGACCTCCTCCGGCCGCGTCCCCAGCAGAAATTCCAGACGGGCCGACGGGTCCAGCGCGTAGTTCAGATCCCCGATCAGCACATCCGCTTCCCGGGCCGCATACATCATGAACGCAAAGGGGCAGATCTGATGCCGGTCCGCCACCGCCCGCCAGGTGACCGCGTTCCAGAACCGTTGCTGTTTCAACTCCGCCATCGCCTCCGGCAAGCGGTCATAGAACCCTTTGGCGAGCGGACAGATTTCGCAGTCGCAGGGCGACCCGATTTGACGGCACACCCGCTCCCTCGCCACCAGGGTCAACACCCGCAAGCATGCGCCGCCGGGAATTAGCAGCTCAAACGCCTCTTCAAAAATCCGCTTTCCGGTATTTCGACAGGTGGCGATGATCAGAGTTTGAAACCGACCCTCTCCCATCGCCCACAGGGCGGGCAACAGAATCCCCATGGTTTTACCGATCCCGGTGGGTGCCTGCACCAGCAGTTGCCCGCCGGATCGCAGCGTGTGTTCGGTGGCGTCCATCAATTCCTGTTGACCCGGCCGCAGCTCGGGAAACGGGAAACGCAGGGAATGCAACAGGTGATTTCGCTCCTCCCGCCACGCCTCCTGTTCCAAACAGTGATCCAAATACGCCTGCAAAACCGTCCCGATCTCTGTTTCCAGTTGCGCCGCTTCAGGGATCCATTCCACGCGGCGGGTGGGAGTTCCGGGATTCGGGTGAACGTACTCGAGGCGAATCGAGGGCAAAATCCCCTCCTCCTTCCACAGCATCCACGCGTACACCATGCACTGCAAACGGTGCACCGCCTCGTCCGGAGCGGGAGTCTCCTCCACATTCCGGGTGGTCTTGAATTCCTCCAGCCATACCCCGTCCGCAGTCCGCGCCACTCCGTCTATTCGGCCGAACAGTTCCAATGCGCCGCCGTTCCCCTGCCAAAATCGATGCATCGACACTTCGGCCTGATACGATTCCCCCCGATCCTTCTGCAACCGCTGATGCGCACGAATCCCTTCGACCCCCCGTAACAGACTGAAATGCCTCCGACCCAGATCTCCGCTTCGCCCCATTTGCCGGGCCAGCTCGGTCACCGCCACCCGTCGGGGTATCGGCGGACTCACGGATAGGATCCGGGCTGGTCGAGCCCCCGGTTTTCCGGAAATCCAAAGGCCAGGTTCATATTCTGCACCGCGCTGCCCGCCTGGCCTTTCATCAGATTGTCAATATGACTGATCACCCGCAGGGTGCCCGTCCGCTCATCCGCATCCACAATCAAAAAGCACTGATTGCTCCCCCGCACGTGCGCGGTGCCCAGTCCGGTGGCCGCCGAACGGTCGAAAATCTTCACGAAACAACTCTCCGCATAAAAATCCCGGTACACCTCCAGAATGTGCGAAATCGAAATTCCCGGCTCCAGCCGTCCATACAGACAGGACAGAATCCCCCGGGTGGCGGGCACCACCTGCGAGGTGAAGGTGATCACCGTCGGGGTGCCGGACAGCTTTTGCAAATTCTGTTCGACCTCGCACACATGCTGATGTCCGGTCAGCCGATAAACATTCATGTGATCGTGCCGGGCGGGAAAATGAAACAGCGGATTGGGCTTTTTGCCGGCGCCGGACACCCCGGTTTTGCAATCGGCGATCAGATGAAGAGGATCCACAAGCCCCGCCTTGAGGGCGGGAGCAAATCCCAGCAACACGCTGACCGCGAAACAGCCGGGGTTTCCAATGATCGAGGCGCCGGAAACGGAATCCAGCCCCAGTTCAGGAAGGCCGTACACGGATTCCGGCAGCAATTCCGGGGCGGCGTGGGCGGGATCGAGGTTGATGCGCCGGGCGTATTCCTCGTACTCCCTGAGATCCCGAAACCGGAAATCGCCACTGAAATCAATTATTTTCGCGCCGCGTGCCCGCTCGGCCGCCGCCAACTGCATACCCACCTTGTCGGGGGTGGAGAAGAACACCACGTCAAAATCCTGCTGCGCCTCCTCCGCATCGGGCGACACGATGGGCAGGTCAATAAAACCGTGCAGGTGCGGATACACATCCGTCACCGGTTTATTGACATCATCCTTGGCCACCAGACAGGCGATATCCACATCCGGGTGCCTGGACAGACATTCCATCAGCCCCACTCCTCCGTAGCCGCCGGCTCCAACAATTTTCGCTTTGATTTTCATGATCCGCCTCGTTCGCTTGCTTGAATTTGGGCATTCATAGCCGCTTTTTTCACTGCGCGCAAGTAGAGATCAATACCGTTGGCAATGGAATGGGCGAGGCGGACGCGGTGGGCGGTTTTGGACAGATTCTGAGCTTCTTCGGCATTTGAGAGAAAGCCCACCTCAACTAATGCGGCGGGACAAGGGGCATCCTTGAGCACCGCGAAACGGGCTCTGCGCAACCCGCGATCATTCAGTCCGGCTTTGGTGACCAGGGAATGATGCAGGGAAAAGCCCAGATTCATGTTTGCCTGGTTATAGGCGTTTCCCGGGTGGACATCGGAAGGAACCGCAGACTGAGGGGACTGATTCGTGGAACGGTGACCGGGCAATGAGAGCACAAAGGTTTCAGTCCCCCTGGCCGCGCCGTCTCCCGAGTTGGCGTGAATACTTACAAATACATCCGCTTTCCAGTTGTGTGCCCGCCGGGTGCGCTCCTCCAATTCCAGAAACGTGTCGTCGTGACGGGTGAGCAGAACCTTGTATCCCCGGGAAAGCAGTTCCGCCCGGACCCGGCGGGTGATGTCCAACGCCACCGCTTTCTCCCGCAGGCCAGCCGATGAAAGGGCGCCACTGTCAGTGCCCCCGTGTCCCGCATCCAGCACCACCACCTGATGACCCCGCCCCTGCAGCACCTCACTGGGCACAATCAAAGGCTTTAAGCTGAGATTCACATCGGTTTCAGACAATACCCACAGACGGTCATGGATGACCATGGCATCATTCAGCCACAGCATCGCGCCGTTCAGGACCGCCCGCCGGCTGTATTTCTCCAATTCCAGTTCGTGCAGCTTTCCCTTGAGCAGAATCCGGTCCTTCTCGACCTTCACCTGGGTAAAGCCATATTGTTTTGCAAACTCCTTCACCGGCACCGGCTTCATGCCCGGTCGAAGCACGGGTGCCGCTGTGTCCGGGAGAATTCGACCGGAAGCCGGGGCCAACAGGGGCACTCCACAGAGGACCAGCGTATAAAAAAGGAAGGAAAGATTCCACATGGCGGGGATGTGGCGTATAGTTGGGGAGGTTACAAGGAAAAAACACACTCTGACACGACCTATGCTTGACCTAAGGCCATGCATTTTCTACAAGCGGACCCTACAAGGAGTATCTATATGTCAAAAAAAATTTCAGAAACCTCATCCCGCATTCGCGAAAGTTACCTCCGGGTTAAAGAGGCCCTTCAAAAGAACAATCCGGGGTATGCGGTGGAATTGCTGATGAGCATACTGGAGTTGGAACCCGAACTGGATGACCAACGCAGGGAACTGCGGGAAATTCAACTTCAGAGCCTGAAAAAGAAAAAAGCGAACCCGATGTCCAGCATCACCGGATTTGGAAAAACCATGGCGGTGAAGTCCGCAATCAAAAAAACGCCGAAAACGGCTCTTAATGAAGCCGAAAAAATGCTTCAACTTGACCCGCTGAATTCCTCTTTTCTCGATTTGTACCGCGACGCCGCCAAAGCGGCCGGTTATCCCATGGCGGCGGCGATCGCCTATTCGGAAGTGCTGAAACTGGATCGCAAAAACACGGATATGCTTGAAAAACTGGGCGTTCTTTATCTGGAAATGGGTAAACCCCACGAGGCCCGGGGCATCTTTGAACGTCTGGGCGAACTGAAACCCTCCGACCAGAAAGTGATCAAATGGATCAAAGACACCGCAGCCATGGACTCCATGACCAAAGGCGGTTGGGAAGAAGAGGGCGACTTCCGCGGCAAACTGAAAAACGAAAGTGAAGCCTCTGATTTGGAACAGGAGGGCCGCTCCCAGCAGGGACTCAACGACATGGAACGCCTGATTGTGAAACAGCGTCAGCGCCTGGAGGCCGAACCCGACAACCTCAATTTGTATCGTCCGCTGGCAGACACCCTGATCAAGGCCGAAAAACTCGAGGAGGCTCTGGAGGTTCTGCGGCAGGCCGACGACAAAGCCAATCACGCCGATCCCATGATTCAGCGGGCGATCACCGATGTGACCAATCGCATCTACGATTACAATATCAAAGTTCTCACCCAGGACGGGGACACCGAAGGCGCGGAAAAACAGCGGAAAGAAAAACAGGAATTCATGCTGGCCGACATTGCGGACAAGGTCAAACGGTATCCCAACGACCTCAGCTTCAAATTCGATTACGGCGAACTCCTCTACGATCGCGGCGATCTGGACAAGGCGATTGCCCAGTTCCAGCAGGCCCAGCGCAACCCCCAGCGCCGGATCGATGCGCTGTATCTCATGGGACGCTGTTTCAAAGCCAAAGGTCAATACGATATCGCCTCCACCCAGTTGCAGAAAGCCGCCGAGGAATTGCCCACCATGGACGATACCAAAATGGCCATTCTCTACGAATTGGGTGAAGTGCTGGAGGCGCAGGACGACTTCGAAGAGGCTCTCACCCACTTCAAACGCATCTATGCCGTGGATATCGGGTACAAAGATGTGGCAAAGAAAATCGAGGCGGGCTACGCCGCCAAGAAAAAGAAGAAGGATAAAGAAGAAGGATAAGGGATAAGGGATTTGGGATAATGGATGAGGGATAATGGATGAGGGATGAGGGATGTGGGGACCAAGGTTCAGAAGCCCCAGTTCAGAGTCCCTCGTTTACGAGGCTTCACCAAAGGGCCGTTCACGGCCCGCGCTTCATAGTTCAGCTTTTGAGAATTGAAGAACACACATGAACCCAAAGGCTTCCCTCTTAACCGTAATCTTTCGTCAATTCCCCCTTCGACCCCGCCCGGATTCGCAGGGGGATTGGAACCCGCTCCCCGCCGTGCTGGCCCTGTTACTGTTCACACTCATCGGCTGCGGGGGGGAGTCTGAGCGGTCCTCGCCCGAAGAGGCAAATGGGGTGTCCCTCCGCATCGCCCCCTTGGGGGATTACGCCTGGAGAGACCGCCGGAAAAGCGGACAACCCGTCGACATGAAGCCCGAAGTCGAACGGGAGGCACTGATTCAGGAATTAACCCGCTCCCCCGCGGACATTTTGCTCCTCCGCGGCATTGGCAGCCGCCCCTCTTTGCACCATCTGCAACAGGAACTCCTGGAAGCCGGAGTCGATTATACTGAACAGGTGTATATCCCGGGAACATCCCCCTTCGAAGGAATCGGCTTCTTGTGCAAACGTCCTCCGGATGAGCAAACGAACCTTTCCGATCAACGCTATCGCGTCCGCGAACGGGAATACCACCCTCTGACCGGCGGAATCCGGATTTCGACCCCCGCCCATCCCCGCCTGTGGATCTGGAACAGCCGCCCCCCGGAACCGGAGGAAAGCTACGAGCGCAGACGCAACGACAGCCGCATGCTCGCGCAGACCCTGCGTCCGCTGATTGAAAACGGCGATCAGGTTCTGCTGTCCATGCACAGCCGGGAGGACGTGGACAGCCCCATGTTC
>JBBDRC010000079.1:0-8646 GCA_040905625.1 Kiritimatiellia bacterium | reverse complement strand
CATTCGCGCCGGACAGGCGCAGAAGATCGGCGGTGCGTTGGAGGAGGGAAGATAAGTCAGTAGTCATTGGTCATTAGCGGCTTCGCCGCGTCATGGGTCATTGGTCATTAGCGGCTTCGCCGCGTCATTGGTCAGTCGTCATTGGTCATTAGCGACTTCGCCGCGTCCTTTGTCATTTGTCAATAGTGATTCACATTTTCATTGACCATTGACCATTGACCATTGACCATTGACTACACTCTCGGCAGGGTCACTTCCTGAGTTTGGTGTTGATATTTTCCTTGGCGGCTGGCGTAGGAGGTGGCGCAGGGTTCGCCTTCGAAGAAGAGGAGTTGCACGATACCCTCGTTGGCGTAGATGCGGCAGTCGGCGTGCGAGGCATTGCTGATTTCGAGGGTGAGGTGTCCTTCCCATCCGGCTTCGGCGGGAGTGAGGTTGGCGATGCAGCCGATGCGGGCGTAGGTGCTTTTTCCGATGCAGAGGACGCTGATATTGCCGGGGATTTTGAGGTGTTCGAGAGCGACCCCCAGTCCGTAGGAGTGGGCGGGGAGAATGAAGTAGTCTCCGTAGTCATCGCGGTGCAGGGATTCCTGTTCGAGGTTGTCGGGATTGAAGGCTTTGGGGTTGATGACGGTGCCGGGGATGTGACGGAAAATGCGGAAATCTTTTGGCGATAGCCGGATGTCGTATCCGTAGCTGCTGAGTCCGTAGGAGAGGACTTTGCGGTCCTCCACCCTGGAAACGTGTGCGGCTTCGAAGGGGGAGATCATGCCTTCGCCGGCGGCGTGGGTGATCCAGGTGTCGTTTTTTATCATGTTCAGGAGGGGGTGTTTAGTTTTCGCGCCATTTCAGGGGCAAAGTAGGTGAGAATCATGTCGGCACCGGCGCGGCGGATGCAAAGGAGGCTTTCCTCCATGGCGGCCTCGAGGTCGATCCATCCTTTTTCGGCGGCGGCGTGCATCATGGCGTATTCGCCGGAGACCTGGTAGGCGGCAATGGGGAGATCCACACTGTGTTTAAGGGCCATGATCACGTCGAGATAGTGGCCTGCGGGTTTGACCATGAGGGCATCGGCACCCTCGGAGAGGTCGAACCGGCCCTCGCGCAGGGCTTCGCGGCGGTTGGCGGGATCCATCTGGTAGGTTTTTTTGTCGGTGAGGCCTCCGCTGAGCGGGGCGGTTTCAAGCGCGCCGCGGAAGGGTCCATAGAAGCAGGAGGCGTATTTTGCGGTGTAGGCGAGGATATTGACCTGAATATGGCCGTGCATATCCAGGAAATGTCGAATGGCGCCGATGCGGCCGTCCATCATATCGGAGGGCGCGACCCAGTTGACCCCGGCCTCGGCGTGGACAAGGGCCATTTTCTGGAGGATGTCGAGGGTGGCGTCGTTGTCCACATCTCCCCGGATGAGTATGCCGTCGTGGCCGTGGGTGGTGTAGGGATCGAGGGCGATGTCGCTTTGCACATTGAGTTCGGGCAGGTGGTGTTTAAGAGCGCGGATGGCGTTGGGCACCGTTCCATCCGGATCCAGAGCCGCTTGACCTTCCGGGGTTTTGTCGGCGGAGGTCCCGAAAAGGTTGACGGTGTGAATGCCGAGAGCGAGGTTTTCCGCGCAGCGTTCGACCAGAAGATCGGCGGACCAGCGGAATTGACCGGGAAGGGTGGGGATGGGTTGCTGTTGTCCGTGACCGCTGCACAAAAACATGGGATAAATCAATTGATCCGGGTGCAGACGGGTCTCGCGCTGGAGTCCGCGGTTGGGGGCGGAGGAGCGTAATCGTCGATTTCGGTGGGGTATGGGATATGTCATAATGTGGTTCTTTTTCTGTTACGTGATTCGTTTGAATGCTCAAGAGAGAAAACTCTATCAAAAAAGAGCGTTTTTTTCTATGGACAAATTCAGAAAGGATGGCATGTGCTTCATCGTGGAGTTTACACGCCGAATTGAACCCAGGAGCCCGAGATGTATCCATTTGAACTGATTGACGATGACGATGATGATTTGTACGATGAGTATGATGATTTTTATGATGATGACGAAGACGATGAGGAGGATGACGAAGAGGATCCTTTCAACCCGTTCGTGGATGAAGAATTCGAGGACGAGGACATTTTAGCACCCCGGTCGGCCAGCAGCTATTTGGATGATCCGAATGAATTTGACGCTGAAGACGAGGATGATCGTCATGATGCCGATTTTGAAGATATCGAAGATATCGATGAATTACTGGATTTTGATGCCGAGGCCGAACGCCTGTTGGAGGAAGAGGATGAAATTCCCCCCGAGGATCTTACGGCCGAGAATGAGGATGATGAGGACGATGACGACGATGACGACGAAGAGGATGACGACGAGTATGAGGACGAAGACGACTACGATTATGACTACGAGGATGATGATGATTGAGGACCCTCATCCGGCGGGGTGAGGCGGGAAGATTCACTTCAGTTCTCCCTCGCCTTTCTCCTGCAGGGTGGGATACAATTCGGGAAATCTAATCCGGAGTCGATGAAATGAAGAGTATCTTATATGTGTGCGCCTGCCTGCTGGCGGGCGCGGGTTTCGCGGATAAAGTTGAATTGCGGGACGGTACCGTGATTGAGGGGTCGATTCTGGCGGAGAATCCCGACAGTATCGAGATCGAAATCGGAAGCAATGAACAGGGGACCATTCAGCGGATTCTGCGAATTCATGCCTCGGAGATCAGTTCCTGGTCCTCCGATTCTCCCCGCACTGCTGAAGATGACGGTGACGGCGGAATGACGCCGGTCAGCGGGGCAGAGCATGTGGAGCGCATGCTGCGGGAGGCGGAGGACCTGATGCGGGCCCGACGTCTGGATGAGGGAATTGCGGCTTTCGGACAAGCCGCGGATGCCGCGATCGGAAATGTGGATACGTTGGGTCCAGTGGAAAAAGCGGAGGCGTTGAAGTTACGCGCCCATGCCCTGCGGCTTCAGTTGGCGGCGATGGACGGTAAAGTCGCGGTTCTGAAAACCCGGACCGAGGGGGTTCAGGATGAACTGGATAACAGAAGCAGACAATTGAAGCGGGATGAGGAGCGGTATGCGCAGGACAGGTCGGATTTTAATCGGGAGCGTCAAAGTGGCGGAGTGGATATCCGTTCGCGTCAGGCGCAGAAGGAGTTGGATTCCAGGCTGGAGGATCTGGAACGGCGCAGGCTGCTGCTGACCCGTGAGCAGGATACGATTGGAACCCGGATTCGGGAACTGGAAGCTGAACGGGTGCGGACGCTCACGCAAATGGAACTGGTGAAAGAACGTGTGGACCGTGCCGAGGATGATGCGAAGGCTGCGGTACGAAACGCCCGCAGACGCTGATGCGGAAAGCCCGGCTAACCGATTCAGGGATGCGCGGACTGTGCATGCTCCTGCTCTTTGGCACCGGGGCCCCGGCATCCGAATCGGTGATTCAGCCGCGGATTGAGCAGCGGAAGCCTCATGATCCGGAGGCGTATACCCAGGGGCTGCTGATAGACGGGGATGTGTGGCTGGAAAGCACGGGTCAGTATGGAAAATCGGAATTGCGGGAGGTGGATCGTGAAACGGGGCGGGTCCTGCGGTCTCAATCCCTGCCGAAACGCTATTTCGGGGAAGGTCTGGCCTTGTTGAATGGCAAACTGTATCAACTGACCTGGCGGGAGGGGGTGTGTCTGGTCTGGAATCGGGAACGGTTTGAATTGATTCAGGAACTCACGTATGAGGGGGAGGGCTGGGGACTGACCACGGACGGGAAGGTGTTGTATATGAGTGACGGCAGTTCTGTAATACGGGTTCTGAATCCGGATACCTTCAAGGAATTGCGTCGCTTTGAGGTGCGATACCGGGGAGGGGCGGTTCGGAACCTGAATGAATTGGAATGGGTGGAGGGCGAATTATGGGCGAATGTGTTTGAAACCAACCGTATTGTCCGAATCTCACCGCGCAGCGGACAAGTGACGGGTCTCCTTGATTTTTCACATTTGCCCATCGCGATGGATTGGCATGCGGAACAGGATGTGTTCAACGGAATTGCCCGGGACCCGGACACGGGAGAGATCTGGGTGACCGGCAAGCTGTGGAAAGCGCTCTATCGAATTCAGTGGCCGCCGGTTCAGAACGAACTGAAGCCGTGATCGTGCACGTTTTTCAGCCACGGTCCCGAGGATTCAGGAAAGAAATTATCGTAGACGAACGCGAATGTTGGAGTAGGGTGCATCCTATGAGTAAATTATTCTTTACAATGACAGCCTTTTTAGTTGCATGGCGGCTAACCGCGCAGGTGCCGATGGACGAACCCATGAACGAATCTGTGGCGGAATCTGTGGCGACCACCTCCCCGGGGACCCGGGAAACGTTGGCGTTTGAGGAAATCGCGCGCTTCACCCTCGCCCTGGAACAGATTCACCAACGGTATCTGGAAGCGGGGGAGGAGGTGGACTATGATGACCTGATTGACGGGGCGATTGCGGGAATGATGTCAAAATTGGACGGATACAGCGATTATATGGAGGGTGACAGTCTTAAGTGGCTGGAGGAGACGACCCGGGGCCGGTTCGGAGGGGTGGGCGTGGTGATCAATCAGGAGGGAGACTGGATCACGGTGGTGTCCCCCATTGAGGATTCACCGGGATGGGAGGCCGGATTGCTTGCGGGCGATCAGTTTGTCACCATTGACGGACAGTCGGCAAGAGGCATCGGAATTACGGGAGCCGTGGAGAAACTGAGGGGGGAGCCGGGAACCGATGTGGATGTGCGGGTGCGGCGTCCGTCTGAAAACCGAATCTTTGAGGTGACGTTGACGCGCTCGATCATTGAGAACCCCAGTGTGAACGAGCATCGGATTCTGGAGGACGGGATCGGGTATCTTCGGGTGAAAACGTTCACGGAAACCACAGCTCAACTGTTGCGAAGGGAACTCACGGCATTGAACCGCAAGAATGTGAAGCGTCTGGTGTTGGATTTGCGGGGTAATCCGGGAGGCCTGCTCGATTCGGCGGTCGAGGTGGCGGGATTGTTTCTGCCGCTTGACACTTTGGTGGTGTACACCCGGGGCCGGGATGAGTCGCAACGCAAGGAATATCGAACCACTCTGCCGCCGCATCGATTGAATCCTGAACTCGTGGTGTTGGTGAACCGGGGCTCGGCCAGTGCGTCCGAGATTGTGTCAGGGGCGCTTCAGGATTACGGCCGGGCGGTGCTGGTGGGGCAAACCACCTTCGGCAAGGCGTCGGTGCAAAGTATCGTGCCGCTGCCGGACGGATCGGCCCTGAAGCTGACCACGGCGAGCTATCATACCCCGCACGACCGGGAGATCCATGAAAAAGGGATTGAACCGGACGAGAGGGTGGAATTCTCCCCCCGGCAATGGATGCAGATTCAGACGGGAATGCGGGAGGCAACAGACTGGGAGGCGGATCCTCAATTAATGCGTGCGGTGGAACTGTTGCAAGGGCGGGAAGACGCCGCGGATGAGAATGAAGAGGATCATGGCGGGAACTGATTCCACGTCCGCACGTTTCCTGTTGGGAATCGAGTCATCCTGTGACGAGACGGCGGCGGCGGTGTTGCAAGCCCCGTTGACGGTTCGATCTTCGGTGGTGGCCTCGCAAATACAGGCGCATCAGCCCTATGGCGGGGTGGTGCCCGAACTGGCGGCGAGGGAACATGTGAAAGCCTTCCCGCCGGTGTTGGCGGCGGCGGTGGCGGAGTCGGGGATTGACTGGTCGGATTTGGATGGAATTGCGGTGACACAGGGCCCGGGACTCTCCAGTTCGCTGTTGTCCGGTTTATCGGTTGGATGGGGCCTGGCGGCCCGCCTGGGGATTCCCCTGTATCCGGTGCATCATCTGGAGGCGCACATGCTCAGTCTGTTCTTTGCGGTACCGGAGGGGACACAGGCCTGTCCGGCGCTCGTGCTGCTGGTGACCGGCGGCCACACCGCTCTGTTGCGGATGGTGGCTCCGGGCGACTACGAATTGATGGGGCGCTCCATCGATGACGCGGCGGGCGAAGCCCTGGATAAGGGGGCCCGCTTGTTGGGGTTGGACTATCCGGGGGGCCCGGAAATCGAAAAACTGGCGCTGCGGGGAATGAAAAGCGATCTGGTTTTTCCAAGGGGACTGCCCTCCGGGGAAGAGGCGAAAAGGAGAGGTGGTCCGTTTTCGTTCAGTTTCAGCGGCCTGAAAACGTCATTGAGGTATGCGTTGGAGAAAAATCCCGGGTTGGATCTGCCCACAGTGGCGGCGGCCTATCAGCGGGCGGTGATGGGAACATTGGTCACACGGGTGGAGCAGGCCTTGACTGCGTTTTCGGATTGGTCCTGTGTGGCCTGTGTGGGCGGGGTGGCCAAAAATGCGTATTTACGTGGAAAATTGCAGAGCCTGACCCATGCAAACGGAGTGCCGTTGGTCACAGTGCCGATCGAGTACTGCACCGACAACGCCGCCATGATTGCCGCGGTTCCCCTTTTACGAACGATTGAACCGATGTGCGCACCTCCTGCCGCCGATCCCAATTTACAACTCGCAGGAATGCGTTTGCGTGGGTAATTGTTATCTGAAACCCTTGCAATCCGGCGGGGGACTAACTATAGAAACATCACCTTACATTTCACCCTTAGCAGGAAAATCCATCATGTCGTCTCCCGCCTTCTCCTTTAAAGCTCAACAGGTTCGTAATCAGCAACTTATTGCGGATTCGGTCTATATGAAAGACCAGGTGGAAAGCCAGGTGCTTCCGTTCACCCTGGATCTGACTGCGGACAACCTGACGGACAGCGAAGTGGCGGCGTTGAACGCGTTGGAGAAAAAGGCGGCCTCCACAGCGTTGGCTTCACTTGCGTCATTGGCCACCATTAATGAATTGGATCACCTGGGTGGCGGTTTGGAATTGATTCCCTCCCTGCTGATGACCCTGGCGATTACGGATTATAAAGCCAAACATTTCACCATTGAGCACGCACACACCTCCATTGGGTATTACAGTGCGCTTTCCGCACTTGGGTTTATCGATTCCAAACGGGTGGTGGACACCTTCCGCCGGGGATTGGACATTGCGGGCCACGTATCCTGGGTTCCGGGCGGCACCCAGATGAACGGCGGGCGGCTCGGAGTGATGGTGCCGGTGGCGGTGGGGCAATCGCTGGCGTCCAAATCGTATTATGGCGATGAGGCCCTGACTATTTGCCATTGCGGAGACGCGGGCTGGATCTCCGGTCAGGCCCTGAACGGTTTCAATGGAGCGGATCTGCACGGAGCTCCCATTTGCTTTGTGATGCATCGCAACGGCATTCAGCTCTCCGGCTCCTGCCGCAGTATCATGGACAAGGATCCGCGTCCGATTATCTCTTCGCTGGGGATTGAGATTATTGAAATCACCAGTCTGCACGACAAACAGGAACTGTTTGGTGCCTACAAAAAGGCGGCTGAGCTGGCTAAATCCGGTAAACCGAGCCTGATTTACCCGACGGGCTTTGAATGCACTCTTACGGAACTGGGAGAAACATATGGCATTGGGCTTGATGTCAGCAAATTCGCTGAAAAGCACGGAGTGGCCATGGATACCCGCATTCAGGTCCCCGGGTCATTGATGTCCTGGCGGGATATCACCTCCATGCTGGAATGTATTTTCCTGGTGAATGAGCTGGAGGGTGGCGCCGGACATCACGACGGCCATATGAAAGGCCGCGACTTGACGGAGGTGTTGAATAATCCGATGTTCGCGGATGTGGATTCGGAAATCCAGGCGTTGTCGGCTCTTAAAGAAGCGGCGCCCCGCAAGGTGGTCACCCGCAAGCGTCCGGCGCCGGGAACCCCCAATTTGGTGGTGGATGCTCAAACCCGTTCGGAAGTGGAATTGCCGGGTGTCGGCAAGAGCACCAGTGCCCGGGCCGGATCCCAGGAAGGGTACGCCGTGGTGGCGAAGGCCTACCCCTCGCGCTTCTTTAACGTGAGCTGCGACCTGGATCCCTCCACCAAAATGCAAAAGGCCGCATCCTATATTCCGGCTTCCAATAATTTTCAGATGAGCATTGAGGAGCAGGTCTCGGCGTTGATGGCCAACGGGATCGCCATGGCGGATGATGCGCCTCACGCGGTGGTGTTCGCCACCTTTGCCGCCTTTTTTGAGGGAATTGCCCGGGAAGGACTCGAAATGTGGCGATATACCCGCAATCTTAACGGCCGCAATGAAGGTCTGAACGCCATCATGCATTTATCCCATGTGGGCGCCTGCACCGGACGCGACCATTTCTCCGGCTGGTCCCTGGACTGGATCACCCTGGCCATGGGGTATCTGCCGTATATTGATCGATTTTACACTCCGGCGGATGCCCGGGGGGCCTTTATTGCCACCTACGATGCCTGCGCACGCTACGGTGCCAGTATTGTGGGAATTCCCCGGGACAACCTGCCGATATTGGCCACGGAGAATCAGACCCCGTTATTTAATCCGGGAGACGAGTGGAAACCGGTTTCACCCATGACGCAAAAAGCCGGTGCCACGAAAGCGATTCTGGCTATGGGCGCCACCGCCTTTATCGCCGCGGAAGCGGCGGGGGAACTGAGTGACACCGATGTGCTGGTGATCAACGGACTTCCCTTCGGCGACGGGGAACTGTCGGAGATCATCGGCAAGTACCCCGGCGGA
>JBBDRC010000078.1:0-8653 GCA_040905625.1 Kiritimatiellia bacterium | reverse complement strand
TCGAACACCTTGTTCAATCCGGCCTGCTGAAGGGTGATCATTCCCTGTTTGATGGCCACATTCCGCAGAACATCCGTATTGGCGTTTTCCAGGATGCTGTTCCGAACCATTTCGTTGACTTCCATAATTTCCATGATACCGCCGCGACCCTTATATCCGAGTTTATTGCATTTAGGGCATTTTCCCGCGATATAAATCCGGCGCTTCTCAAAATCCAGACCGTCCATCCGAAAATGGTTGACCCGCAACTCTTCCGGGGTGATCTCCATGGTTTTTTTGCAGGCGGGGCACAAGCGGCGATACAGGCGCTGGGCCTGGGCCAGGATCAGCGCGGATGCCAGCATGAAGGGTTCGATCCCCATGTTTTTCAATCGGGCCACCGCGCCGGGGGCATCATTAGTGTGAAGGGTGCTCAACACCAGGTGACCGGTCAACGCGGCCTGCACCGCGATAGAAGCGGTTTCAAAATCCCGCACTTCCCCCACCAACACAATGTCCGGGTCCTGCCGCAGAATGGAGCGCAGACCGGCCGCGAAGGTCAGCCCCACATCTGAATGCGTTTGCACCTGATTGATTCCCTGCAATTGATACTCCACCGGATCCTCCACGGTGACGATGTTGGTGGTGGGTTCATTTAATTCCTGCAGGGCGGAATACAGAGTCGTGGTTTTACCGCTGCCGGTGGGTCCGGTCACGAAAATCATTCCGTAGGGCTGCGCCAGGGCCCTGGCAAAGGTTTTCTCCGAATAGTCATCAAGTCCCAGATCTCCCAGTCCCTTGGGCAGATTACTTTTATCGAGGATACGCATCACGATTTTTTCCCCGTGAATCACCGGCAGGATACTCACCCGGATATCCACTTCTTTGTCCAGTGCCCGAATCCGGCAGCGTCCGTCCTGGGGAATCCGCCGCTCTGCGATGTCCAGTTCGGACATGATTTTGATACGGGAGACAATCGCGCCAAACAGACTTTTCGGTGGAGAACCCGCCGACACCAGCACCCCGTCCACCCGGTACCTCACCTGGCAATCATCCAGGCCGGGTTCGATATGAATATCACTGGCTCCCTTACGCATCGCCTCCACCAGGATCGAGTTCACGATGCGGATCACCGGCTTTTCGTTCGCCTCGTCACCGTAATACTCCAGATCGTAATTATCCCCGCTGCTCACCTGCGAAATTTCCTCGTCCTCGCTGAAGGCGGACAGAGTTTCCTCCAGTCGGTCCTCTCCGTCCTGCTGACCCGAAAGACGGGCTTCCAGCATTTCCTCCAAAGAACCGGAGGACACCACCACCGTCATCAACTTGAACCCACTCTGGGCCGCCACCGTTTCCAGTGCAATCACATTAAACGGGTCATCCATGGCCACCGTCAGCGTCTTGCCAATCCGGGCAATCGGCAAAATTTTGTACTGAAGCATGGTGGCAAGGGGCAGTTCCGCGTACAGCTCGGGGCTTCCCAGGGTGATCGCCAAATTCAAGGGCCGCATGTTGGCGTTGTCGGCAAGCGCGATCGCCACCCCCTCCGGTGGAATCAGTTCCATGCGCACCAGCGCCTGCTCCAGATTCAGTTCCTCTTCCTCCGCAAGCGCGGAGGCTTCCTCGAGTTGGTTGTCCGATAACTGGTAGTGATCCACCAGGAAATCAAATAATTTTTGGGTTACGTTGTCCACAATGGGAATGATTGCGTCAGGTAAATCCCTTTTTCAAGCTCAAAACGAACTCCCGGATGCGTGCAAGCTTGAACCTTAAGCTTGATTCTTGGCCCGGACTAGGCTTACATTCCCCCTATGACAGAATCTCCATTTGACGATTATACGGATGAAAACGATGTTTCCGAGGATTCCTACGAGGATTTATATAATCAAAACAAGGAATTACTCGACGCCATTCACCTGCTGGAGGAGGCGATTCCGGAGGTGGAGGACTCCGTGGGCATCCACATCTCCCTTTTTGATATCTACAGTGAGATCGAAAGCATGACGGACGCGGGCCATTGCCTGGTGGAGGCGGCCAATCAGGTTCACGCCGGGCATCATGATGATTTGGTCTATTTCCTCTACAATCAACTTGAACTGTTCGCGCAATTGAACCCGGATGCCCAGTCCGCTTACGAGCGGATCGGTCAGATCATCAGCCAGGACGATGGCAAACTGGATGCCAACACCCTGTATCTTGATCAGCGGAAACTCTATCAGGTGGACCTCATACCCGAAATCTTGCTGGCAAATCACCTGCATCGCTCCAGGATCATTTCCCATCAGGAATACCATATGTCCATTCAGGACCTGTGCTGGTTCACCAGCCTCGCGCCCCAGGCGCCCCGGTCCTGTCTGTACGTTCTGGAAGACCGGGGCCTGCCTCACTGCCATAAAGCCATCGAATTTCTGGCCCATGACGCGGCCACTCCCTATATCGACCTGAAATTAATCACCATCAAACCCGAATTCCTCGATGTCCTGCCCTCCGATTATTGCCGGCGCCGGGCCGCCTGCGTGTTCGGGGAAGTGGGGGGAGAACCTCTGGTGGCGGTTCTCAACCCCTTTAATCTTCAACTGATGGAGGATGTGTCCCGCATCATTGAAAGCACACCCCACGTGTATCTCACCTCGGCCAAGGGATATCAGGAATTCCTCGATCAACAAAAAACCGCGTTGACATAATCCATATCCGGCATCTTGTCCCTTTCCCATGCTCGTCACCTTTTATTGCGAAAACTGTCAAGCGAAACTGCGGATAACCGCCGATGCCATGGGAAGCGCTCTGGTCTGTCCGGAGTGTGATCGAACCCTCGAGGTGCCGCGTATGCAACTGGGGCCGGGTTTTGTGGTCGGCGGATTTCTGATCAAGCACAAACTGGGCGAAGGGGGCATGGGCGAAGTCTACCTGGCCACCCAACTTTCACTGGAACGGGACGTGGCCCTGAAAATTCTTCCCTCCCGGTATACCCGTGAAAATTCGTTTGTGGTGCGTTTCCTCAAGGAGGTGCATTACCAGGCCAAACTCGACCATCCCAATATCGTGGCCGCCTACGACGCGGGCGAGGACAACGGGGTCTACTATATGGCGATGGCCTACATGGCGGGCGAAACTCTGGAGGAGTGGCTGGAGCGGGAGGGGACCCTGGCGGAAAAAGACGCCCTGCAGGTCGTGCGCCAAATCGCCATGGCCCTCCAGTACGCGTTCGAGGAAAAGGGGATTCTTCATCGGGACATCAAACCGGCCAATATCATGCTCACCGCCACCCTTCATGCCAAAGTGCTGGATATGGGCCTGTCCAAAAACACCTTTGAGAAAACCTCCACCACTCTCGCCGACACCCTCATGGGAACCCCCAACTACATGAGCCCGGAGCAAATTGACCACCCTCAGGATATTGACACCCGCTCGGATCTTTTCAGTCTCGGCATGTCCCTCTATCACATGCTCACCGGTCAAATCCCTTTCGAGGACACCGGCTATCTCAAAACCCTGCAACGCCATGCCAAAGAGAAACTGGAAGACCCCCGGAGTCTGGTGCCGGGTATCAGCAAGGCGTCCAGCCGCCTGCTGGTGCGCATGCTCGCCCGGGATCCGGACGACCGCTATTCCGACTGGGACGCCTTTCTTGCGGATCTGCAGCAGGTTATGAGTCACCAGCGCCTCCCCAAACTTCCGGAAGGTGAAAGCACCCTGGAACTCGCCGCCGACCCCCGGCCGGAACCCGCTCAGGGACCGACCCCGGCGGAAACACGGTCCACTCCCGCTCCCGCCAACACCCGCAGTCTGAATGGCGTCATTCTCTCCATCTGCCTCGGGCTCCTCCTGGGAATAACGGCCGTGTTCCTGATCGCCCCCCGGCTTGCCGACACCAAAACGGAACAAAACGAAATCGGCCGCCCCCCCCCCGCCCCACCGGATCCCGACCCGGAACCCACTCCCGAACCCGAACCCACCGAACCGCCCGAGGACCTTTCCGCTCTGCAGCGGGAACTCTCCACGATCATCCTCACCTACGAACGGGACCGGAATCAACACGACGAACTCCTGCGTGAACTGGTGGACCTCGGCACCCGCGCCTCGGGCACCCCCGTATCCGAAGCCGCCGCCGAACAAATCGTGCGAATTCGGCGGGACCGCGACGAGGCGGTCGAGAATGCCCGGAAGCATCTCCGGGAAAACACCATCCGCCTTCTCTACGAGAAAGGGCCCGAACCCGCGCGTGACTATATCGCCGCCTATGACAGCCCCTTCAAAGCGGATCTGGACGGCCTCGCGGACAATTTACGCAGACGTATCCGGATTTGGGAGAAACAGGAGCGGTCCCAGCGGGAGGCGGAAGCCAAAACCGCCGCCGACTGGCTGCAGGAACTCCGGCGTCAACTCGTTTCCCCCGTTCTCAAACGGGAATGGACCCGGGCGGTTCACATGGTGGACCAGGCCGCGGAGGAACCGTCGTTATTCCCGGTCGCCGACGACCTGGCCGGGCTGCGCCGGGAATTGTTGGCCCTGCAGGCGGTGCCCGAACGAATTCTGGAATCCTATTCGGAGCAGCTCCACGAGGAAATCACCCTCAGCCTCCTGGACCGCACCCTCCGGGTACAGATAAAGGAGGTGCAGGACGGGGGGCTGCTGGTCGTGCGGACTCTGTATGACGACGATGGCCATGCCCGCGGGTCAGCCGAACTGTTTATTCCGTTCAGCAATCTCAGCTCCACCGAAATCAACAGTCGACTCCGAAAATTGGAGGGCTCCCGCTTTTTATTCTACCGTGCCCTGCTGGCCCAGCGGAGCGGAGACCGTGATGCCAGTCGCCGTCTCCTCGAGGAATGCGGAACACCATTGGCGCTCACCCTGCGGGACGAACTGTTTGCTCTGCCCTCCATCCCCCCCGCCCGCGAAGCCTTCCCCTCCACTCTGGATTCACCGCTTAATACGCCACGCTTCGTTCCGCTGCCCACGTTTGAATCTCCTTGACCCGTTCGCCCCAGAGCTCCCTCGATTTGCGCTCCTCCACAAACGCCTCCATCAGCCCCCGCAGGAGTTGACACAGCGTTTCCATCTGCAGCATCCGGTCCTGAAAACGGCTGATAAAATCCAGATTCCCCTCCGGAGTCACCGGCTTGAATCCGCGCACCGCCATGGTTTCGCCATCCAGGGTCAATCGCCAGACGACCTCACCGCGCACCAGATTCAGGGTGGCTTTGCGTAATTTTTTTCCTGCCAGCAGACAGGCCTTCGCCTCCGCACTGCGGGTTGGATTCCCCTTGCGCAGGGTGATTTCGTGGGCACCTCCGCCTTCCATCACCAGTGTCAACGGCCCCTCCACCATCACCCCGACATGTCCTTCTTTGCCCGCAGGCACCTTGTCGGGACGGGTTTCGGACTGATACCACAGCCAGGTCATAAAATCATGTCCGGCCAGCGGGGAGGTCCGGTCCGGCTCCACTTCCGCGCTGAAACTGCACGGAGCCCATTCCCGCGAATCCGTGTGCCCGATCTGCATCGCCAGAGACTCCGGAGTCAGGACCTGCGGCGGAAATCCCAGAGCTTCCCGCACATAACTCACAAACACATCCACCTGCTTGTCCGCCATGGTTTCGGCAAACAAATACCCGTCCCCCCGGCGGTGCACAAACGTCATGCCTTTCAACTGTGGAGGCATGGTCATCAGCAACCGATCCACGATCTCCTGCTTCATCTCCGTTTTTTCCCTGCGCGAAAGCGAGTCGTTCCCGCTCACCGCCATGCGGATCAATTCCTCCTGCTTCAACTCCGCCCGCAGCAGACTGGGGGGGATTTTGCGTTCCGCCTCCAGCAGACACAACCGCAGATAGCCCGCCAGATAGGAGTTGTTGTCGTCAATCTGCCGATCCAGCAGATGGCGGCCGGTCACCCAGCCATACACCGGCTGATCCCGAACCGTGTCCATGGGCGGGGCCACCCGGCGCTGAAAGCCGTCCAGCACCGGTTCCGGCAATTGGCGGGGGAGAGAATACATGCGAAAACTGATCGATCCGGTTTCAAAAGGCATAAAACGTGTTCCTGAATTGAGTTTGTCTGAGAAAGAAGCTATCCATACCCTACTTCTTCACCCACTGCCAACAGGAAAATCCCCCCGTGTCCTCACTGACCGCCGACATACTCGATATTGGAGACGAGCGCATGCTCGGAATCCGCCCGGACGGCCGCAAAATCTGGCTGGAGGGCCCCGCCGTCCCCGGCGACCGGGTGGAACTGGAACCGGAAGGCAAAAGCGGGCGCGTCACCCGTATTCTCGTGCCCGCGCCGAATCGTCTGCCCCCCCGCTGCCCGCATTTCGACATCTGCCCCGGCTGCCAACTCCAACCCCTCCCCTACGCCGCGCAACTGGAACTCAAGGCCGCCAAAATCACTGAAACCCTGCGGCGAATCGGTGGATTCGACGGGTTTGACTTCCGGGGACTCACCCCCTCGCCCGACCCCTACGGCACCCGCAACAAACTGGATTTCAGCATCCAGGCGGCGAATGTGGGGTATCAAAGCTCCCTCGGATTCATTCCCGTTTCCGAATGTCCGGTGGGTGCCCCGATTCTCCACAACCTGATTTCTCCTCTGACAAACTGGCTTCGCAATCATCCCCGTCACCACTTGCATCGGGCGATGCTGAGAACCGGCAGCGACCGCCGCACCGCACACCTGCTCCTGCGGGGACTTCTCAGTGAACAGGAAACCTCCGATTTAGTGGACTGGGCCAAAGAGCAATGTGGACTGGAGAGCCTTTCCATTCAAGCCGACTGGAAAGCCCCCTGGGAAACCCTGCACGGTCCCGGCAGCCTGACGTTCACCCTCGCCGATGTGTCACATACCGTGGCCCACGACCGGTTTTTTCAAATACACGACACCCTGGCCGACACCCTCGTCCGCACCGCCCTCGACTGGCTGGGTTCCGGGAAGTCTCAACGACTCCTGGACCTCTTCAGCGGCTCCGGCGCATTCACCCTCCCCGCCGCCCGACAGGGATTTCAGGTGCTCGGACTCGACAGCCGCCCGGGACCAGGCCCCTTTCAACAGGCGGATCTCCGCCGGGGCATTCCCAAACCGGTCCTGAACCAGTCCTGGCAGGTGGTCATGACCGATCCCCCCCGCGCCGGCATGGAAAAAGATCTTTGCCGTCAAATCCGCGATCAACTCCGCCCCGAACGCATCCTCTACATCAGTTGCAATCCCGCCACCCTCGCCCGCGATCTGCAGCGCCTCTGCGCCAATCAATCCTATCGTCTCACCCGCGTTCAGGGCTTCGACCTCTTCCCCCACACCACCCACGTCGAAACTCTGGCCGAGTTGGTAAGGAGATAGTGGAGTGTGAAAGCAAGAAAGTGAGACAGGCATTCCTGCCTGCCGGACTGGGAGGATCTCTGGAACTGCGGTTTCGGAGCATCCAGTTCCCAGGACCCTCCCAGTCCGACAGGCAGGAATGCCTATCTCACTATCTCACTCTAACCTTTCCCCCCCTCAAATCCTTTCCAGGATCTCTTTAAAGGTCCCGCTGGGCATCATGGCGGCGCTCGCTTTTTGCATATCGGGATGATAATATCCGCCAATGTCGACGGCATGACCCTGGATGGCGTTAATTTCGTCAAGAATCCGATCTTCACCCGCTGCAAGCGCATCCGCAACAGGTGCGAACCGGGCTTTCAACTCTGTATCCCCCTCTTGCGAGGCCAGGGCTTCCGCCCAGAATTTCGCCAGATAAAAATGACTGCCGCGATTGTCCAGTTCGTTCACCTTGCGCAAGGGCGATTTCTCTTCAGTCAAAATGCGGCCGGTCGCTTCATCAAGCGTTTTGGCCAACAGCGTGCCTTTGGCATTACCGGTTTTCGCCGCCAGATCCTGAATCGATACCGCCAACGCCAGGAATTCCCCCAGCGAATCCCAGCGCAGATGCCCCTCTTTCAGGAACTGCTGAATGTGCTTGGGCGCGGAACCGCCCGCTCCGGTTTCGTAGAGACCTCCCCCCTCCAACAGAGGAACAATCGACAGCATTTTCGCGCTGGTTCCCAACTCCAGAATCGGAAAGAGGTCGGTCAAATAATCCCGCAACACATTGCCGGTCACCGAAATGGTGTCCTGTCCGTCTTTGGCGCGTTGACAGGTCATCCGGGTCGCCTCTTCGGGCGATAGAATTTGAATATCCAGTCCGCTCACATCATATTCGGGCAAATACGCTTTTACCTTTTCAATCAGATTCGCATCGTGGGCACGCTCGGCGTTCAACCAGAAAATCGCGGTATGCCCGGTGGCGCGGGCGCGGGTCACCGCCAGCTTCACCCAGTCGCGGATCGCCACATCTTTGGTCTGACATCCCCGCCAAATATCGCCGGTTTTCACTTCGTGCCGCATACACTCGGCACCGGATTCATCCACAACCACCACCACTCCGTCCTCCGGAATTTCAAAGGTCTTGTCGTGCGAACCGTATTCCTCCGCTTTCTTGGCCATCAGCCCCACATTGGACACTGTACCCATAGTGGTGACATCAAAGGCCCCGTTTTCCTGACAGAAGCGAATAGTCTCATCATAGACCCCGGCGTATGAACGGTCCGGGATCACCGCCAGAGTGTCCTTCAATTCTCCGTCAGGCCCCCACATTTTGCCCCCCACCCGAATCGCCGCCGGCATGGAGGCATCGATA
>JBBDRC010000077.1:0-1474 GCA_040905625.1 Kiritimatiellia bacterium | reverse complement strand
GTTCTGAACACCTGCTGTATTACGATTTCGATCATCCCCATACCTTGTATGCCGCCAACCAGCGGTTTTTCGGGGAAGAAACCCTGCCTTATTATGATTTGAAAAACACCCGGTTTCTGTTGTCATTCGGGGCAGATTTTCTGGGTAGCTGGATTTCGCCCGTACATCACAGCCTGGGTTACGGAGAAAGTCGCCAGGGTGGATCCTATCTCAGGGGACGGTTTGTTCAAATCGAGCCGAGGATGTCGCTAAGCGGCGCTGCGGCTGACCAGTGGATTGCCGCCAGGCCCGGTACGGAGGGATTTCTGGCCCTGGGATTGTCCCATCACATCGTCTCCAGTGGTTTATACCAGGGTGAGGATCGTGACGAGTGGGCGGCGGTACTTGCGGAATATACGGTCACCACCGCCGCCGAGCAGACCGGTGTTCCGGCGGACACGATACGCTCTCTGGCAGAATCGTTTTTTAATACCAGGCCCAGCCTTGCCATCGGTGGTGGAGGCGCGGGCAATCATACCAATGGTGTTGAGACCCTGGTCGCGGTCAATGCACTTAATTACCTGGCGGGGAATCTCGGCAGGGCAGGCGGGCTAATCTTCAATCCGGCCCCGGCCGGCACGGTTTCGCATCCGCACCAGGCTACTTATCGTACCCTGCTCGAACTGGCGGAGTCTGCGCAGCAGGGAAATATAGAGGTACTGATCATTAACGGGACCAACCCCGTATTTAATCTGCCATCCGCAGCCGGTTTCAGGGAGGCGCTGGACAAGATACCGTTGATCGTCAGCCTCTCCAGTTTCATGGATGAAACGACCGCCCTGGCCGATGTGATTTTGCCCAGCCACACGTACCTGGAAAGCTGGGGTGATGATTTTCCGGAACCGGGAGTGGGTTTCCCTACCGGTGCTGTATCGCAGCCGGTGGTGACGCCGCTGTACAATACCCGGGCCACCGGTGACATTATCCTGGGGCTGGCACATCAGTCGGGTATGGGTGATGCGATTCCATGGAACAGTATGGAGGAACGTCTGAAAGAAGGTTGGCGGCGGATCTATGAACGTAGTGCACCGGACACAGGTATGGATGGTTTTGAGGAATTCTGGACGTCCGTTGTCAAGGCAGGTGTATGGGGAGAAACCACCCGTCGCGACCAGACATTTAGCCTGGACAGGACGGTCATCAATGGCATTGGTGTGAGCCCACCGGAATTTTCCGGCTCTACTGAAGAATACCCGTTTACGCTCTACCCTTATTTATCCAACACCCTTCAGGACGGCCATGCGGCCAACCTCCCCTGGTTGCAGGAACTACCCGATCCGCTGACCAGTGTGGTCTACGGGACCTGGGTGGAGATAAATCCGGTGACCGCCGGGCAACTGGGACTGGCTGAAGGGGATCTGGTCGAGATCGCGTCCCCGCACGGATCCGTTCGTGCACCGGTGTTTGTATACCCGGCCATCATGCCGGATGTCAT
>JBBDRC010000076.1:0-8882 GCA_040905625.1 Kiritimatiellia bacterium | reverse complement strand
GCCACATCATCGCCATGAATCTGATTGGACCAAACCTCAGGTTTTAAAAAGGGCCGTTTCCTCATCGCCTGCCGCACCAACCGCTCCCGACCCGGTCCGTACAGACCGCTCAATCGCAGAATCGCGCAGTCGTCGCAGGCCGCCCGCAACGCCTGTTCCGCCTCCAGTTGCACCTCACCATTCCGGTGCGGCGGGCGCGGTTCAGTCTCCTCGTCCACCCACTCGCCGTCGGTTTCACCATACACTCCCGTGCTCCCCAACATCCATACCCGCGGTGAGTTCGTCCAGGTCAAAGCCTCCATCAGCCGACGCGGTCCATCCACATACAAGGCGCGGTACGCGGCCGGATCATTCAAGCCGGTGCCCGAAAGAGTGGAAATCAGCAGATCGACTTCCGGCAGATCACTCACCCCTTTCAACCCCCCTTCCGCCAGCACATCGCCTTTGATAATCGGAATCCGCGGACAATCCGCACACGTCCCCGCACGATTGAGTCCCAGAACCCCGTGCCCATCCAAGCGTAATCGATTCAAAATCCGGCTGCCGGTGAATCCGGTGCCCGCCACTAAAATTCTCATTCGTCAAACTCCCTTTTTCGTGTTATAGTCGTGTTACCATGTTTAAAGAAGTTCTCAAACAAATGTTGCCATTCTTCATTCTGCTGGCGGTGCTGTGGCTGGCGGCCGAAATTCTGGAACGAAGTTTCTCCGGAGGTCCCTCCCGCATCACCCCGGCTGCGGAGATGCCGGTCCCGGAGACACCCGAACCCGAATGAGTCCCGAACCGATCATTCTGTTCGACGGCCCCTGCACCTTCTGCCAAAAGTCCGTGCGCTTCATCCTCCGTCACGAAAAATCCCCGCAGCTCCGTTTTGCCTCCCTGCAATCCGAAACCGGAAAAACCCTGCGGGAAACGTATCGGATTCCGCCGGACAACGACAGTATGATCCTGATCCGGAACGCAGAGGCTTTTACAGGTTCCGACGCGGCGATCCGGGTTTGTGCCCACCTGCGCGCACCCTGGAGCTGGCTTCACGCGTTCCGACACCTGCCCGCATTCCTGCACGCCCCCGTTTATCGATGGATCGCCCGCAATCGATACCGCTGGTTCGGGAAAGACGAAACCTGTCCTCTCCCCGACCCCGATCAGGCGCATCGTTTTTTAGAATGACAGGAGGCCTTTTCAGGCCGTCATCGAAAACGCCGGGTTGATTGTGTCATAGGGATCCAAACTCAAATCAGACAAATCGCCCCGCAGGGCGGAACAAAAAAAACAATGAGAACAAACATGAAAACGAAAATACTACTACTAACAGCAGCCCTCGGGCTGGTCGGTGCCTCAGTACAGGCAACTATTATTATTTCCGGAATCGTTGATGGGATTGACTGCTCTGGCGGCCTACGGAGTTCTACGGCGGCGCAAGAAATAGGTCTTCACCTCCAACCGGGCCGAAACGGTTTCCGTTTCCCCCGCCCCGCAGATTCGTCTGCGGGGCTTTTTTATGGACCGACGGCGCCCCCGCCGTCCCGTGTTCTCAACATGAGGGCGGAGGGCTCCCGCGCTGCCACAGTCCCCTGAATTAAATAGATTGTTTTCCTTCTTGACCGTTCTTTCCGTCTATACGAAACTGCGCTCCTCAAACACCCCACACGTTAAACACGTACCCGAGGAACACACATGCATGCAAAACTCCTGATTTTAACCACGATTCTCGGACTGGTCAACGCTTCTGTGCGGGCGGACCTCACGTACTCCTTTCTGGATAAAGGTTCCATATTTGACGGTAAAAGCTTCGAAACGGTTCTGCTAACAGATCTGGACAACGGTTTAACCACAAACATGACGGTTACAGGTATTGGCGATGATTTGAATTCCAATGCCGGAGGCTTCGGAATCGGTGACGACCAAATTGATGGCACATCTGAAATTATTGAACTCGTTTTTGATCAGGACATTGATTTCCTCCTGATAGATTTTGGAGGAGTTGGTAGCGACATTAACGATGGAGCCAGCTTAACCCTTGGAAGTAACAGCCCATTAAACCTATTCACAGGAGTATCCGGATTCAATGGAACAAGCGATGTTTACACACCACCATCCCCCGTCAGAATCAATTCCGGTGAAAAAATTGTGATTACAGGAAGTTCTGCGACATCAAGTTTCGATTTGGAAAATATATCCATCACCGTCATCCCCGAACCCTCCTCCATCATGCTGGTCGGATTGACAGCTCTGGCGGCATTCGGAATTATCCGTCGCCGCAAGAAGTAGAAGGAGGAGGAGGAGGAGCGCCAATCTCCGCATTGGCGGGGCGAAGGGGGCGAAGTTGTCTGGGGCAACCACCACACATCAAAAAGGTGTCAAATCCACGTCCGCATCCAGTTCCAGCACCACCCATGCCATCAACTGAATGCAATGCTCCACATCGCGCAGGTCCACCAACTCCGAGGGACTGTGCATGTAGCGGTTGGGAATACTGAGCAGGGCCGTGGCCATGCCCGCCCGGCTCAACTGCATCGCGTTGGCATCGGTTCCGGTGCCGCCTCCCTCCGCGCAGATCTGCAGCGGAATTTTGTGAGCCTTGGCGGTGGCGACGATGCGCTCGAACAAACGCGGATGTGTGTTGGGGCCGCGGGTCAACACCGGCCCTTTGCCCATCGCGCATTCGTTCAGGGGACGCCTGGCGTCCCCCAGCCCCGGATGATCCCCGGCAAAAGTCACGTCCACCGCGATGCCCACCTGGGCATCCACATCAAAGGCGGCGGTAATGGCCCCGCGCAATCCGATCTCCTCCTGAACCGTGGCCACACTGTAAAGTGAGGGTGCGCCACGCTCCGCCGCCGCCACCCGGCGGGCCGCCTCCAGCACCACAAAGGCCCCGATCCGATTATCCAGTCCGCGGGCCGCGATCACCTCCCCCTGCAGTTTCTGCATGCCGTACCCCAATACCAGCGGATCCCCCACCGATACCAGCTTTTCGGCTTCCTTGCGGTTTGACACTCCGATATCCACCCACAGATCATTCAGCGGCACCACTTTTTTGCGGTCATCCGCGCTCATCAAATGTATCGGCTTTTTGCCGATCACACCCGGAACCAACCCTTTTTTGCCGCGGATCTGCACCCGCTGTCCCTGGGCGATCTGGGGATCCCAGCCGCCGATCGGTGCCAGCCACACATATCCTTTGCTGTCGATAGTGGTGATCAGAAACCCGATTTCGTCGCAGTGTCCGGCGAACATCACCCGCAAATCGGACGATCCCTTCACAATAGCCATGGTGTTGCCGTGCCGATCCCGCCGCACCTCGTCGGCGAAGGTTTCCGCCTCCGCCTTGAACAGATTCGCGGAGGGACCCTCGTAGCCGGAGGGGCTGACACATTCCAGAAAGTTTCGTAGCAGGGATTCGGTTTTTTTCTTCATAGTCACTCCTCCGGGTGAGCCCGGAATTCTGTTGCGTTTCCTGTTTGGACCCCGTAAAGAGAGTCCCACACATTTAATCATTCTTGTATACATGGAACCAACAATACTTCAACGCTCCGATCACTGTATCAGCCGCAAAAATATAAGCAAAAACGCTCTCACCGTCCTCTACCGCCTCAATGAAGCCGGTTTTAAAGGCTATTTGGCCGGAGGCTGTGTCCGCGATCTGATGCTGGGCAAGCAGCCCAAGGACTTTGATGTGGTGACCGATGCCACCCCCAACGAAATTAAGCGCTGCTTCCGCAATTGCCGGCTGATCGGCCGCCGCTTCCGCCTGGCGCATGTGATGTTTCGGGACGAAATTATCGAGGTTGCCACCTTCCGGGCTCCCACCTCGGGTCCGCTGATTCCGGAGGACTCCGGGGAGGGGGACGAAGAGGAACCCGCGGACAGAACCGACAACACCCGCCGGGACATCATCATCAATGAGGACGGAGTGGTCATCCGCGACAATGAGTACGGAACCCCGGAGGAAGACGCCTTTCGTCGTGATTTCACCGTGAACGCCCTGTTTTACGACATCTCCGATTTTTCAATTATCGATTACGTGGGGGGACTCGAAGACTTGAAGAAACGGGTGATTCACTGCATCGGCGATCCGGATGTGCGTTATCAGGAGGATCCGGTGCGGATGATTCGGGCGATTCGTTTTTCCGCCAGTCTGGATTTACAGATTGAAGATAACACTTATCAGGCCATCCTGCGTCAGAAAGAGCAGATGTTTCACGCCAGTCACGCCCGCATGTACGAGGAGATCCTGAAGTTTTTCTACAGCGGCTCCATGGAGTCGGCCTTCACCAAGTGGGTGGAAACCGGCCTGCTGGACATGATGTTCCCCGGATTCGCCGACTGGTACCGGAATCAGGCGTCCCCTTCGGAAAAACAGTGGCATGTTCAGGCCATGCAGCAATTGGACAAATGGAAGTCCCACGGCATCAAAGCGTCGCAGGAACTGGCCTACGCCCTCTTCCTCACCCCCTATATCCGCGCGGTTCGTGATGAGCTGATCACCGCCAACGAGACGATTTCTCCCCGGAACGCCTGCATGGAGGCGGTACAGCAGATCCAAAACGTCCTGGCGGTCCGGATTCTCATCCCCAAGCGAATCGCCTTCCGGATTTTCGATCTGGTCTCCAGCCAGGAACGCTTTCAGGACCGTCGCAATGAGCAAAGGGTACTCCGCTTTCTGCACCGCAGCTATTTTCGCGACGCCCTGGTCCTGTTCAAGTTCGACGCTCTGGCCACCGGAAATCCCCAGACCGACCTGATCAGGATCTGGACGGAGGATTTGAAACAGGCCCCTCCCCCTTCCGCTTCCCAACAGCGGGAACGCCCCCACAAACCGAGAAGACGCCGCCGTCGGCGTCCACCCCAATCCAGAAGCTGACATGTTGTCTTTGGTAAGATGAATCGTTCCACTCTCCCCACAAGTGGGAAGAGCGGTGGTTGAGGGAGGCGGTTTCGAAATGTGAATCATTGCGTTCTCCGCGTAAACGCGAAGTCCGCTTTAACTTCCACCTCTTGCTCAGTCCGCCAGAGAATATAACACTCCATGGGGTTTGCGGCGGGGGCGCCGCGTGCCGTGAGTGTCGCATTCGGCCAGTCACATTCAGGCCCGTTTTGGAACTGTGGCCGGCGGGTGTTCAGTTTGCCCTGAATTTGGTGTTTTCGGGGAGGGAATGTGATCTCTTGATCCTGACTCTCCACGAAAATGCCAAAGGCAGGGTGAAATCAACGCCCGCCGGACACCCGAATGCGTCACTCCCTCTGATTGGCGCATTTTCTAAGGACCGATTGGCCTACAGTTGAGCCAGTCAGCCGGACAGAATGAATCATTCACCTCCTCACCCGGCATTTTCACTGGACAGGGTGACTGAGCACTACAGTTTCCGCATCACCAGCGTGGCATTGGTGCCGCCGAAGCCGAAACTGTTGCTCATCACCGTGGTGAGACCCGCGTTCATTCTCGGCTCACCCAGTACAATCGGCAAATCGCCGGCCGCGGGATCCAGATCTTCCACGTGCGCGTTGGCCGCCACGAAATCGTGCTCCAGCATCAACAGACTGTACACGGCCTCGTTGGAGCCCGCGGCGCCGAGGGCATGACCGGTAATCGATTTTGTGGAACTGATGAGGGGAGCTTTTTCGGGAAACACTTCATTGATCGCCCGCAATTCCGCAATATCCCCCGCCGGAGTGCTGGTGCCGTGGGTGTTGATGTAGTCGATGGGGCTGTCAACGGTGGCCATGGCCATTTTCATGCAGCGCACCGCGCCCTCTCCGGAGGGAACAACCATATCCGCGCCGTCGGAAGTGGCTCCGTAGCCCACCACTTCGGCATAAATTGTGGCCCCTCGTTCTTTGGCGTGCTCGAATTCCTCAAGCACCAGAATGCTTCCGCCACCTGAAATCACAAAGCCGTCACGGTTCACGTCGTAGGGGCGGGAAGCCACCGACGCGTTGTCATTGTAGCGGGAACTGAGCGCTCCCATAGCATCGAACATCACCGTGGATGCCCAGAAAATTTCCTCGCCGCCGCCGGCAAACACAATATCCTGTTTGCCGAGTTGAATGAGTTCGGCGCCATTGCCGATACAGTGCGCGCTGGTGGCGCAGGCTGAACTGATACTGTAATTGTGCCCGCGGATTTTAAAGGCCGTGGCCAGGCAGGCACTGTTTGTGCTGGCCATGGTGCGGGGCACCATGTAGGGTCCCACCCGCTTGGCACCTTTGGTTCTGAACAAATCGATGGTCGCCGTCACGTTCTCGGTGGAGGTTCCCCCGGTGCCTGTAATCAGTCCGGTGCGGTCATTGGAAACTAAATCGTCGCTCAGCCCCGCGTGTTCAATGGCTTCGGACATGGCCACACAGTTATAGGCCGCACCTCCGCCCATAAACCGGAGCAATTTACGGTCCACATGTGCGCTGAGATCTATGTCAATCGGGCCATAGACGTGACTGCGGAATCCTTTATCCGCATATTCCTGACAGAAGGCCAAACCTGATTTGTTGTGTTTTAAGGAATCGAGCACCTCGGCTTTATTGTTACCGATGCTGCTGACAATTCCATAACCTGTTACGACGACGCGACGCATGTGTGTTTCTCCAAAAAGTTTTTTTAATCAAAATTTCGAGTTGCTAAGATGTTTTTTATAGGCAATTTCAAGGGGTTTCGTCGATGAAAAAATACGCTTTTCCGAATAGGCGTTTTTCATCCAATCCGCAACTGGCTTTTTACAGCTTTTTCCACTTCCTGAACCGATAACTGCGAAATAAAGCTGTTCCCTGTCCGTTTATAGTGTCGGTGATCCGGATATCCCTCCGCTCCGGCGGGAGGACGCAACACCCGGTGACCCGATCCCCATGGGCCGGTTTTTTCGGGGTCGGTGGGACCAAACAGAGCCACCAGGGGCGTTCCCACCGCGGCTCCCATATGCATGGGACCCGAATCATTGCACACCAGGCAGTCCATCTGCCGGAGGATGCCGCCCAGTGCCGACATCGGATGTTTCCCGCAAAGAGTGTGGGAGCCTTCTCCGATGTCAGCGACCATCCGTTCGCCGAGTTCCCGATCGGAGGGCCCACCCAAAACGTACACCTCCAACTCCAATTGTCCCATCAGGGTGCGGGCGAGTTCCACAAACCGGTCTTCAGGCCAGTCCTTTCCGGGCCAGCGGGAGCGGGGGGCGATGGCAAGCTTTCGAATGGGGGATGCAAATTCGGGGCCGGGAGGAAATTCCAGGGGATACACCGCGGGCCCGGGCTCAATCCCCAGATGTCGCAGACTGTCGAACAGGCGGTCCATCGCGTGCGGGGTGGACGCTTTTGACTCCGGGGTTTCCTGTGCAAACCATGCGGAGAGTTCCCGGGGCCGGGAAGTTCCGATCTTTCGCCGACTGCGACTGAGCCCCAGAACCAATCCGCTTTTGCTCAATCCCTGCAAATCCAGAGCCAGATCGTAAGTCTGTTTCCTCAGGTCTCGGACAAAATTCCGCATGTCGGAAATACCCCCTCTGCGGGGAAACGCGATCACCCGGTCCACGTCCCGGTGACACGTCACCAACTCGACATATTCGGGTTGTGTCACCCAGTCGACAGGGCACTGGTAGTGCTCCGCCAGCCGATGCGCCACCGGCACCGCATGCAGTAAATCCCCCAGCGCACTGAGCTTGACCACCAGGATTCGGGAAACGTCAGGCATCCCGACTCTTGGAAAGCAGACGCAGCATCACCGCGTTCTGAGCGTGCATGCGGTTCTCCGCCTGATCGAAAACCACTGACTGCGGGCCGTCGATAACCTCCGCAGTCTGCTCGTATCCGCGGGCTGCGGGAAGGCAATTCATGAAAATCGCGTCGGAATCGGCGGCTTTCATAATGGTGCTGGTGACTTGATAGGGCATAAACTTGGCCACCCGCATATCCAATTCTTTTGGATCAATGTGGTAACTCATCCAACTGTCGGTGTAGACCACATCCGCGCCGTCCGCGGCGGCCAGGGCATTGTCGGTAACCGTAACCTCGGTGCCGTGTACCTCGGCGAGGGTCTTGGCTTGGTTCAGCACGTCCGAAAGCGGTTCGAAATCGTTCCCTTTCGGGCATCCCACCCGAATGTTCATTCCGACCATGGCGCAGCCGTGCAGCAGCGAGTGGGTGACATTATTGTACCCGTCGCCCAGAAAACACAGCGTTTTTCCTTTCAGGTCCCCTTTGTGCTCCCGGATCGTCAACAAATCGGCCATAATCTGGCAGGGATGGCTGTAATCGGTCAGTCCATTAATCACCGGAACACCGGCGTTGGCGATCATTTCCGTGAGATCGCCGTGCTTAAACAACCGTGCCACAATCAGGTCCGCATAACGGCTGACCACCCGAATCGTGTCAGGCAGACTCTCTTTTCCGGCACCAAGGGGACTGGTGGTGACATCGTAGTTGATAGCGTGTCCACCCATGCGCACAATGCCGGTCTCGAAACTGACCCGGGTACGCAGACTCGGTTTTTCAAAAATCATGAACAGCACTTTCCGGGCCGCAGCTTCGGCATACGCCTCCGGATTCGCCTTGAGTTTAGCGGCCAGTGAAAGCACCTCGGTCAAAATGTCGGGAGACCAGTCAGTTAAAGAAGATAAATGTTCCATATGATACCTGTTTTTAAACGGAAACGATCACCATACCGCCTTCACTCCCTTCTGAAAAGCAGAAATGCCTCTGTACATTCACTCTGTTTTCAGTACCCACCGGCACTTTTTACCCCCCCCCCCTCTCACTCCGCCCGCCGTAACACCTCCAGTCCAGCCCATTCCCCCTTCATCGCGCAACCCGCCTGTTTCCGTTTCTCGCCGAAGCAGCTCCGGAACTGCTCCATCAACCCCTCCAGGAACTCGGGACTGCCGATCCCCACCCCC
>JBBDRC010000075.1:0-8905 GCA_040905625.1 Kiritimatiellia bacterium | reverse complement strand
AGAGGTCAGGTGGACCCATGACAAATGACCAGCGACAAATGACCTATGACACTTATCAACCAACAACCAACAACTTATATGAGACCCTGCATGATATTCCGTCATAATCCTAATCTTAATCGTACTCCTAATCTTAATCGTAATCGTAATCGAAAAAAGCATATCGATTACGATTACGAGCACGATTATGAGTACGAGTCTCCTTCCTCAAAGCTTGCCACGCGGAACGCGTGGTTCGACTCTGTTGTTGGCGGGGCTCTCATCTGACCTCTCACCTCTACCCTCTCACCTGACCTCCCTCTGACCCCTCTCCTCTCACATGCGCAGCATTTTCCCTATCTACAAACTCACCCTCCGCTCCATTCTGCGGGAGCGGGTGGCCCTGTCCATGCTGGCGCTGCTGGTGTTGGTGTTGCTGCTGTTGCCGCAGGGACTGCAGACGGACGGGACGGTGGAGGGCGCGCTGCGGATGCATATCCGCTACAGCCTCGGATTTTCGTCCGTGTTGTTGGCGGGCATGACGCTCTGGGTGTCCTGCGCCTCGATTGCCGGCGATCTGACCAGTAAACGCCTGCAGATGGTGCTGACCAAGCCCGTGGGACGCATAAGTCTCTGGTGGGGAAAGTGGCTGGCGGTGGTGACGTTGGTGGCGATTCTCGCGCTGCTGTGCGGCGGGGTCACTCTCTGGCGCATTCACCGGATGGTCCGTCAAACCGAGTTGACCGACTCCGAACGGGAGCGCGTGTTTACCCAGCAGGTCACCGCCCGCAGGCCGGTGGACGCGGTGGTGGAGGATTTGACTCCCCGGGCTGAAGAGTTAATGCAGACCCAGCGGCAGGCGGGCGCGATTCCTGAAAATGTGTCCGATGAAGAAATTCTGGCCAACATTATCCAGTTCCTGAAGTTCAGCCGGCATGCGGCCTCCGCAAACGAATCCGTAAGCTGGACGTTTCCCCTGCCCCGTCCGCTGGTCAGCGGAGAGCCTCTGCAGATTGCCTATCAATTTGACGGTTCCTCCATGGGGCTGGCCAACGTTCCGGGACGCTGGGTACTCGAAGGGCCGGAACAACAGGACGTGTTTACTCACGTTACTGCGCAGACACCTTACGGGGAGCACGTGATTTCACTGGACGTATCCCCTGAAATGGCGGGGTTACGGGAACTGACACTGACCTTTTCCAACCTCAGTGAAGACGGGGACCGGGTCTTTTTTAAACCTGAACAGGGCGTGCGCCTCTATCTGGAAGGCGGGGCATTTGCGCCCAACCTGCTGCGGGCGATCCTGCTGATCACCGGATTGCTGGCGATTCTCGCCGCCATCGGAGTCAGTGCCGGGTCCGTGTTTTCGCTGCCTGTGGCCTGCTACGCCACCTCGGTGATCCTGCTGCTCCAGGCATTTTCCGGAGTGGTCGAGGAAGTGCTGGAGCAGGGGCCCGATCAGGTGGAGGCCGATACCACGTTGATTGCCCGGACGGTTCAGGATATCCAGCACGGAGTGTTCAGAGGCGTGTTGGTGGTTTTGAAACCGCTGCAGGTGGAAAGCCCGCTCGGCCGGGTTTCACGCGGAGTTCAGATTTCACACATGGAAGTGGCAGGAACCTTTGTTTTTCGATTCATCCCCATTATTGCAGTGATCAGTGCGGCGGGTGTTTTTTGCTTTTCCAAGCGGGAAGTCGGAGGTGCAGTATGAAACCATCAACAGGTTCCCGCGGCTGGATTCTGATGGGTGCGGGGCTGCTGCTGCTGATTGGATCGGGCACCCGCCATGCGAATTTGGTGAACATGCGCAAGACGGAGCATTTGCAGGAGGTGGCCCCTGAGGACACCACCCCGCTGGTGGCCATCACCACCGTCGCCTTCGGCGGATTCCGCGGACTGGTGGCGGATGCTCTGTGGGTGCGGGCGAACAAAATGCAGGAGGAGGGACAATTCTTCGAACTGGTTCAACTCGCCCGGTGGATTACTCAACTCGAGCCCAGAGTGCCGGAGGTGTGGTCCTTCCAGGCCTGGAACCTCGCCTACAACATCAGCGTGCTCTTCCCCGAATTCGAGGACCGCTGGCGCTGGGTCAATCATGGTATCGATTTGTTGCGGAAGGAGGGCCTGACCCACAATCCCAATTCGGCCACCCTGCACTGGGATATCGGCTGGATGTTTCAACATAAAATCGGAATGGAATTCGATACCGCCCATTGGCTCTACAAACAAAAGTTGAACCAGCAGATCGAGGAACTTTTACCCGACGGTCACCTGCCCGAATCGGACGTTTCCGCAGAGGTGGGTCGACAGCTTGCGGACCGCTTTTCCATGCGGGCCGGGGACATGCGGGAACTCGATGCGGAATACGGACCTCTGGACTGGCGAATGCCCGACACGCATACCCTCTACTGGTCCACGCGGGGTCTTCCTCTGGCGCGGGACACACATCGGGAACGCATGTTGCGGCGGATGCGCATGCAGAGTCTGGGGGCGCTGATGCGGCGGGGGCGCACGCTCACCGATCCGGAATCCCGGGCCATGGTGTTTCTGCCCCGGTTCGATCTGGTGTCCCCGGTGCTGGAGGAGTATCAAACCTTCCTCGCGGCCCGTCCCTCCAATCAGTATTTGCAACAAGGCTATGAAAACGTTCTTCGTGACGCCATGTTGCTGCATGCGGAATACGGACAGGTGGACGAGGCGTTCGGTTATTATCCCCTTCTGGCCGGGGAGAATGCCGACCTCCCGGAGGCACGTGAGACCTTTCAGGCTTTTGTGCAACAGGAATTAACCCGGGAACCCGGTGAACTGAGTCAGGATCAGGCCATGACCCGGGTTGTGGCCCTGATCCGCAGATCCCGGACCGAGCCCGATCCTGTCCGGGCCCGGGGATACCTGCAAATGGCCCGCCAAATACATCAATTGTATCAACAATCCCGTGTCGATCAGGGCCATTTCCAACGCACCGGACTGCCGGAATTTGAAGTGATGGTGAGGCTTCTGAAGTCCGAAAATGGGTGACGGGCAAAAAGGGATTGTGCGTCCCCGGAATACTCATTTCGAACGGACTCTTGCTACCTCACCGCGTGAATAAGGTCTTTCACGGTGTGGTGCGCCTCCAGCGGGTGCCGTAACGGAAGATCTTCCACCAAGGTATACCGATTGCGCCTGCCGACTTTTTCCAACCGCAGGACTCCGCCGCCGACCAATTCTCCGACGATGCGCTGTACTGCCCGTTCGGTGATACCCACCCGCTCCGCCACCTCGCGCATGCGCACTTCCGGATCTTTGGCCAGGCAAATCAAGACGTGCGAGTGATTGCTGAGAAAGGTCCAGGTGTGTTTTTCATTTTTCATGATTTTTATTTCACGAATTTATTGACAGGTGTCAAGTGTGGTTATATACGAAAAGTAATTCGTGTATAGGATTGCATGAATCTAACTTTTTAAACTTTTCACACAGGAGCGGGATATGCACAACCCATCAGGACGTTTTCATCATTGGATGCCGGATCTTGCCGGCGGGGTGACGACGGCGATTATCTCACTTCCATTGGCGCTGGCCTTCGGGGTGGCCTCGGGTGCGGGAGCCAAATCCGGGTTGGTGGGCGCGGTGCTGGTGGGATTCTTCGCGGCCGTCTTCGGCAGTTCGAGCCGGCTGATCTCCGAGCCCACCGGGCCCATGACCGTGATTATGACCACCGTGATCGCCTCTCTCACCGCCGCCTATCCGGAGCAGGGGCTGGCCATGGCGTTTACGGTGGTGATGATTGCCGGGCTGTTTCAGATCTTGATGGGCGCCCTCAAGCTGGGGAAGTTTATTACCCTGATGCCTTACAGTGTGATTTCGGGATTTATGTCGGGGATTGGAGTGCTGTTGATTCTGATGCAGATTCCTCCGTTTCTGGGCCTGGATACTCCGGGCGGCGGCACCTTGGGGATTCTGCGGGCAATGCCCGAAATGCTGAGGAGCGCCTCCGTGATTGAGGCGGGACTCGGGGTGGCGGCGTTCGGGCTGCTTTTTCTGATGCCCGCCTCCTGGCGAAAAGGCTGTCCTCCGCAACTGGTGGCGCTGGTGGTCATTACCTTGCTGTCGGTCTTCTTTTTAGAACCGGAGGCTGTCCGCCGCATCGGGGCGATTCCTATGGGGCTGCCGCGCTTTCAGTTGCCGGTGTTCACCCCGGATATGCTCAGCCGTATCGTGCTCGATGGTTTGGTTCTGGGGGTGCTCGGCAGTATTGACACCCTGCTGACCGCCATGATTGCGGACAGTCTCACCCGCGAATATCACGACAGTGACCGGGAACTCGTGGGGCAGGGGATCGGCAATCTGGTCTCCGGCCTGTTCGGAGGGCTTCCCGGCGCCGGGGCCACCATGGGCACGGTGGTCAATATCCAGACCGGCGCGGTCAGCCGGCGGGCGGGAATTTTCCGGGCCCTGATCCTGCTGACCCTGCTGCTGGGCGCCGCCCCGCTTCTGCAGTCCGTCCCCATGGCGGTGCTGGCGGCGATCGCCCTCAAAGTGGGATTCGATATTCTGGATTGGAGTTTCATGCAGCGGGTTCACACCCTGTCCCGCTCCAGCACCCTGATGATGTATACGGTGCTGTTTCTCACCGTGTTTGTCGACTTGGTGATGGCGGTGGGGGTGGGGGTGTTTATCGCCAACTTACTGACCATCAAACGCCTCTCGGATATCAGTTCTCAGGAAGTGCGCACCATCGGCCTGCGCGAGGCGGGGGTGGAGCTTCCACCGGATGAACAGCAACTGATGGAGAGGGCCGATGGAAAAGTGTTGCTCTTTCAATTAAATGGCCCCATGATTTTCGGGGTCGCCAAAGCCATTGCCCGCGAGCACGCGGCCATGCGCAACACCCGGGTGCTGATTCTGGATCTCAGCAATGTGCCGTTGATGGGGGTCACGGTCTGCCTCGCATTGGAAAACATGGTCAAGGACGCCTTTGCCGGCGGTGCCCGGGTGCTGGTCGCCGGCGCGGGGGAGCGGGCCCGGGATCGGCTGGAAAAATTCGGATTCTACAACCTGAACGGACTCGAGTCGGTGCCGGATCGTAAAACGGCCCTGCAACGTTCGTTGACCCTGCTTGATCAAAAAGAGAACCTGTTATGATTGGAATAATCGAATCAACAAGTGCGGTTGCCGGGCGTGGGTTTGTGATTTCGCCAATGCGCTAAAAACTCGACATTGCCTGCGGGGCCTTTGAGGGGGGAGCGGATGATGCCGGGGCAGGTCCAGCCGAGTTCCCGGGTGCCGAAGCCGCGGATGTCCTCGACCACCTGTTGTCGTATGTCCTCGTCCACCACCACTCCCTTGCGCAGGTGTTTGCGTCCGGCCTCGAATTGGGGTTTGATCAGGGAGAGAATAGTGGAGCCGGGCAGAAGCACCCGGTCCGCGGCGGGCAGGATGAGTTTGAGGGAGATGAAACTGGTGTCAATCACGCAGAAGGCCGGGCGGGGATCGAAGTCGGCAGCCTCCAGATAGCGGGCGTTGACACCTTCGCGGACATCCACCCGGGGATCCTGTCGCAGGTCCCAATGCAGTTGTCCTTTGCCCACATCCACGGCGTACACCTTGCGGGCGCCGTGTTGAAGAAGGCAGTCGGTGAAGCCGCCGGTGCTGGATCCGATGTCGATGGCCACCGCGTCCGCGATGGGCAGATCCGGCCAGGCCTCCAGGGCTCCCATCAGTTTCTCGCCGCCGCGGCTGACGAACGGCGGGGGCTGCTCCAGTTCCAGATCGCAGTCATCTGAAATACTGAATCCGGGTTTTCCGGACACCTGTCCATTGACGCGTATTTTTCCGGCGCGGATCAGGCGCTGGGCCTGTTCGCGGCTTTCGGTCAGTCCCCGGCGGGCCACCAGCACATCCAGACGCACTTTGGCCATGGGTCAGGGGGTCTCTTTGAAGGGATTCTCACGCAGAGCCTTGGGCGGTTCCAGAATCACCGCCGCCGCCACCGCCCGCTTGAAGTTTTTATTTTTCCTTAAATCGGGCCGGCTGGTTTGGGTGCGCACCGTGCGCATGCTCGCTATGCGCAGGATGGGCATGGAAAACGTGGTGGAGGAGAGATCGATCATCATGGCCTTGACATTATTCAGATCCTGCACCTCGGACTGAATGGCCCCGGACAGCCGGGCGGGATCCAGTTCGGCCGCCTCTTTCATTTCCCCGATTTCTTTATAGGAGTCTTTATATTTCAGTTCCTGAATCTCGGACAATTCCTTGACCTTCGAATAGGCGGAGGGTGCGGGCGGTGTGGCCGCTTTCGTTTTGCGAGGTTGGGGCCGGGGAGGCGGTGGCGGTTGAGAGTCAAAGCGGATCGGTTCCGGCTGCGGTTTACGGGGCAGGGGGGGCGGTTCGGGTTCGGATTTCTTCACCGGTTCACCGGCCAGCCGACCCAGAAAGGTTTCCAATTGACGTTCCAGAGGATCGCGCTCTTTGGGTGTCGATTTCTTCCCGGTGCGCCGCTCTTCCTCTTCCCGCTCCTCCCGCCGTTTTCTTAGCTCGGCGGCTTTGCGCTTCGCCTCTTTCTGCTGCATAAGGTTACCCACCACCCAGAAAATTCCCACAATCAGATAAATCAGATAGGTTAAGCCGGATTGGGCGATGAGGGGCGTTTGCATTACTGATGTATAAAGGCTTGGGGAGGATACGTCAAAGAAATTCAGGAAACAACCGGGTAAAGAATGTGGCACTTTGTGTATTCAACTTCTTGACACGCATGAAGTCATCTGTATAGTAAAAATATGATTGATTCTTCTTACAGCGAAATTACCGGTGAATATCCTCCGCTCACATTACTTGCATTGCCCCCTCCGCAGCTACAGCAGTTTCCGCGGTTTCGCTACATGGGCAGTAAACATCGGTTAACTGAGTGGTTACATTCAGTTTTTCAGCAATTGGAGTTTGAAACCGCCATGGATGCCTTTTCGGGTTCCGGGGTTGTGTCTTATTTGTTGAAAACCATGCATAAACAGGTGTTTACAAATGATTCGCTTCATTTTCCGTACGTACTAAGTCAGGCACTGATTCAAAATAATTCAGTGAAACTCGCCCGGGAAGATGTCGACTATGTAGTGTCATTCAAAGCCGAACACACCCATCAACAATTCGTTCAAACGACATTTCGAGACATCTTTTATACCGCAAAAGACCTTGAATTTCTTGATGACTGCTGGGTGGGGATACGAAATCTGAAATCACCTCTCAAACGTTCCCTGGTTCTCGCCTGCCTCTTACGATCCTGCATTAAAAGGCAACCGAGAGGCGTGTTCACGGTATCGGGCAAAGGTTCCGGGTACCAGGATGGCCGACGGGATCTGCAATTGTCTCTTCAGGAGCATTTTCACGAGCAGGTAAAGTCCTACAATCTGGCGGTTTTTTCAAACGGAAAGCAGAATCGCTCCTTTTGCGGGGATATTTTCGATAGTCCGGTTGACAATGTGGATCTTGTTTATATGGATCCCCCTTACGTCCCGCGTGCGGATGATAATTGTTACATGAAACGATACCATTTTTTAGAAGGGCTGTCCTGCTATTGGCAGGGAGTTGAAATCATGGAAACATCCAAAGTTAAAAAAATCAAAAAACCCTATTCTCCTTTTGCGCACCGAAAAAATGCTCTACACGCATTCGATCAACTCTTTAGACGGTTTGCTGACTCAACCCAGGTGCTCTCTTATTCCTCCAATGCCTATCCGGATTTGGACTGTTTGGTTAAAATGATGAAGAAATATAAACATAACATTGAAGTGCTTACTAAACCCCATCGATACCACTTTGGAACCCATGAAAACGCGAAACGAAATCAGGTCGAAGAATATTTGATTATTGGAGCTTCATGAAACGGCATCGTCAGGATCTCTCCGAGATTGTGTCCACCTTAACCCCGGTGGAAGCCAATTGGCTTGACGATCACGCGGCGGACTGCATCCGAATGTTGCGCAAAATCCCGGTGAAAAAGTCTTTCACTCCTGATGACATTGGAGAATTGCTGGATTCGGATTTTCGTTCCGCATCGACGGTTATACGACTTTTCCTGGATTGCTCGAAAGACGAAATGACGATGCAGTTAAAGGAGCAATTAGGGAAAGGGGGTATCGGGATTAAGCGATTTCATGAGGAAAGAAACACCTATTTGAATGCGTTGGTCAATTTGGGTGTTCTGGAGAAAGTCTATACGGCTGTTCATTCACCTTTGCATTGGTCGGATGTGTTGGTTGAGCGATTGAAAGGAGGGCGGGGCAGCGCGATTAAAGGTCAACAGCGGGGGCGGGGACTGGAGGATTTTACCGAAGAACTGCTCAGTCGGATATTTACGAAAGAGCAAATTGATTTACGATGCCGGTTTGTGGGCGCGACAGGGATCAGTACTGAAAAAGCGGATTTTGCGATTCCATCCAGAGATGATCCCTGTTTATTGATTGAAGCCAAAGCGTACGGGGCAACCGGAAGCAAGCAAACCGATATCCTGGGCGACCTGGCCCGCATCGTGGAACAGAAACGTCACGATACAGTCTTGATGCTGATTACAGACGGCATCACTTGGAAAGAACGATTAAGCGATTTAGAGAAATTGGTCGAGATCCAGAATCGGGGATTAATCCATCGGATTTACACCCGGGTGATGGAGAACGAGTTTATCGAGGACATCACCCAACTGAAATCAGAGTTTGGACTGTAAGGAAGGATGATAGGGAATGGAAAGAAATTTCCACTGTGGGATTGCCAAAACCGGACGGAAAAGACCAGGGAACCAGAACTCCAGAACTCAATGAAAGAGGATGTCCACCAGACCTCAATTTAAGAGTCCAAATTGGTAATACGCATCACAGATTCAAATGCGTTTCGTTAGCCAGAGCCCGTTCGAAAAGGATAACGTCCGGAATTATTGTTTTTTTGTCGGCAAGAT
>JBBDRC010000074.1:0-8910 GCA_040905625.1 Kiritimatiellia bacterium | reverse complement strand
GCACCCCCGGCATCACCCCGCTGGAAATCCCCTTCCCGTCACCGGCCCATTCGGGCGGACGGGAATTCGGATTCCGGGAACTTTTGGGGCGGCACATCATCATCTCAGCTTTCCTCCGCATCCAGCAGTTGTTCCAACAGAAGTTTTGCAGCCACCGGAATCACCGTGCCCGGACCAAAAATCGCGGCCGCGCCGTGATCACGCAGATACTGATAATCCTGGGCCGGGATCACCCCGCCGATCACCACCAGAATATCCTCGCGGCCGCGCTTCTTCAGTTCCTCCACCAGTTGCGGGAGCAGGGTCTTGTGACCCGCCGCCAGCGAACTCATGCCCACGATGTGCACGTCATTCTCCACCGCCATCTGCGCGGCCTCCTCCGCAGTCATGAACAAGGGCCCCACATCCACGTCGAATCCCAGGTCGGCAAAGGCGGTCGCCACCACTTTGCCGCCGCGGTCGTGTCCGTCCTGACCCAGTTTCGCCACCAGAATCCGGGGACGCCGCCCCTCCAGTTCCTCAAATCGGTCCGCAAGTTCGGTTACTTCTTTCACACGCTCATCCTCTCCGTAGGTGCTGCTGTAGACACCGGATATCGAGCGGATCACCGCCTGATGCCGTCCAAAATGGACCTCCAGTGCATCGGATATTTCGCCCAGGGAGGCCCGGGCGCGGGCGGCGTTGACCGCCAGTTCCAAGAGGTTGCCGGTTCCGGAATCCGCCGCTTCCGTCAGTGCCTCCAGGGTGGCCTTGCACGCGGCCTCGTCCCGTTCAGCCCGCAGTTTCTCCAGACGCTTGATCTGGGAATCGCGCACCGCGGTGTTGTCCACCTCCAGAATTTCCAGGGGGTCTTCATGCTCGAGCCGATACTTGTTCACCCCGATAATGGTTTCTTTGCCCGAATCAATCAAGGCCTGCCGACGGGCCGCCGCCTCTTCAATCCGCATCTTGGGAAGACCGGTTTCAATTGCTTTGGCCATGCCGCCCAGCCCCTCCACTTCCAGAATGTGCTCCCAGGCTTTCTCCATCAGTTGACGGGTCAGAGTCTCCAGATAATACGAACCGCCCCAGGGATCCACCTGATGACAGATCCCGGTCTCGTGCTGCAAATAAAGCTGGGTATTGCGCGCAATCCGGGCCGAGAATTCGGTGGGCAGCGCGATCGCCTCGTCCAGCGAGTTGGTGTGCAGCGACTGGGTGTGTCCCATGGTGGCCGCCATCGCTTCAATACAGGTGCGGGCCACGTTGTTGAAGGGATCCTGCTCCGTCAGCGACCAGCCGGAGGTCTGACTGTGCGTGCGCAGGGCCATGGATTTGGGATTCTTGGGCTCAAACTGCTTGATCAGCTTGGCCCAGATCACCCGGGCGGCCCGCATCTTGGCCACCTCCATAAAATAGTTCATGCCCTGGGCCCAGAAGAAGGAGAGACGGGGCGCAAACGCATCCACGTCAATTCCCGCCTCTATTCCGCGCCGCACATATTCCAGTCCGTCCGCCAGAGTGTAGGCCAGTTCCAAATCCGCACTGGCTCCCGCCTCCTGCATGTGATACCCGGAAATGGAGATGCTGTTGAACTTGGGCATTTTCCGCGAAGTGAACTCAAAAATATCCGCGATAATGCGCATCGAGGGCAGCGGCGGATAAATGTAGGTGTTGCGCACCATGTACTCTTTGAGAATGTCATTCTGAATGGTGCCCGTGAGCTGGTCCATTGGAACCCCCTGCTCTTCTCCGGCCACAATAAAGAAGGCCAGAATCGGCAGCACCGCCCCGTTCATGGTCATGGAAACCGACATCTTGTCCAGCGGAATACCGTCGAACAGCACTTTCATATCCAAAATGGAGTCCACCGCCACCCCGGCCTTGCCCACATCGCCGGTGACCCGCGGGTGATCCGAGTCGTATCCCCGATGGGTGGCCAAATCGAACGCGACCGACAATCCCCGCTGGCCCATGGCCAGGTTGCGGCGGTAAAAAGCGTTCGATTCCTCCGCCGTCGAAAACCCCGCGTACTGACGCACCGTCCACGGACGGGTCACATACATGGTGGTATAAGGCCCCCGCAGAAACGGCGGGATTCCCGAGGTGAAGTCCAAATGCGCACACTCCCCGTAATCGGCCTGATTGTACAAGGCGCGGATGTTGATGTGCTCATTGGAGAGGGTCAGCAGATCGGCGGCCGATTTTCCGGTTTCCTCTTCGAGTCTTTCGCGCCAGGAGGTGTCCGAAAAAGAGCCTTTCACATCAAAAGGAATCGTGGTGAAATCAGGGACGGCGGTCATTGGGCAACTCCGGTCATAGCTTGTAAATCCTGTAAAACATCGATGTTATTGGCTTTCAGGTGAATAAAATGATCCACCCCGGCCTGCTTGAAGGTCTCCAACTGATCCGGCAGCATGCCGGCCATCAGGACCACGGTCTGCGGGGATCCGGCTTTCACCGCCCGGGCGAATTCAGGCACCAGATCCGGATAGGTGGCGTCCGTGGAGCAAATCACCGTCGCCTCGGCTCCGGCATCGATCACCGCCTGCGCCGCCTCCGCCGCCGTGGTGAAGCTCTTTTCAGCCTCAATCACAAACCCGGCCGGTTTCAAAAACTCCTGACTGAAATCCGAGCGTATCTTGTGCTGTGACACCGGGCCCATCTGGGCCATAAACACACAGGGGGCTTTCCCGTTTTGCGCCACATGCGCCTCCATCCGTTCCCGCAACGATTCGTACTCCGTGCTCAGCCGACCCAATTCCACGGGATTCACCCGGGTACACTGTCCGTGCGAACACGCAGACACAACTTCCGAAAACAATGCCCCCGCCGCAACCGCATCCTCAATCGCCGGCATGGTGCCCGCTTTACCCAGTTTCAGCAGAGCCTGATCCACCACCAGTTGATCCCGGGTACGTTTCAGCTCGGAAAGAGAGGCCCATGCCTCCGCCGCCACTGCCCGCGAGTCGGGCAGGCGAACCGCCGGCTTTTTCTCTTCAGGAAACGAAAACTGATTGGTGCCCACTTTGATGCTGCGGCGCTGCGCCAGTAATGTGCGCTGCTTGTCCGCCTGTTCTTTCAACCGACTCCGCAGGCTTCCATCCTGAAGCATTGCCATCAAGCCTCCCGCTTTTTCCATGTCCTGAAACTCTGTCCAGGCCCGGCCGCACAATTCCCGGGTCAGATTTTCAACTGTCCAGGATCCACCCGCCGGATCCACCACCTCGGTCAAATGAGTTTCATGCAACAGCACCAATTGGATATTACGGGCGATGCGGCGCGAAATCGTGTCCGGCAGTCCGAAAGGCGCGTCAAAGGGATCCACCCGCAACACATCCACTCCGCCCAGCACCGCGCTGAAGGCCTGGGAGGTGCCCCGCAACAGGTTCACATAGGGATCAAGTTTGGTCTGATGCCAACTCGCGGCGGCCGCGGACTGATACAGCTTTGCGGATTCCTCATTTCCGCCGCAGCTTTCCACCAGTTTCGCCCACAACGCGCGGGCGGCACGGAATTTGGCGGTTTCCATAAAGGTGTCCGATCCAATCGACAGCTTCACCATCGCCGCCTGCGCGATCGTATCGATATCCAATCCCTGATCACTGAGATTTCGGAAACTTTCCGCCGCCGATCCCAGCATCACCGCCAATTCGGTGACCGCGTTGCCGCCCGCATTCACGCATCCGCTCACATCCACACCCACCGAGCGGAAACCCGGCAGATTTTTCTCCATCCAGATCACAAAATCCGCCTGCAGTTTCCAAACAGCCGCCAGATCCATCGGAAAAGATCCCCTTACCATAAGTTCAGCCAGCGGATCCATACAAAGACTCCCCTTCCCGACCACCAGCCCGCTTTGCTTCAGGGCCGCCGCCACCGCCGGAGCCGCGGCCCCGGATTCGATATGAAGGGTCAAATTTTCAAGGTCCAATCCCTTCAGGGCCTCCACCAGGTCCATCACCTGCTGCAGATGCGTGCCGCATTGCCCCGCGTGCTCCCCCGGTTCATTTCCTGTGCATCCACTCTCATCCAATTGCAGCCGCACGCTGTTCTGGCCCCGGCTCACATCATGCACAATCGCTTCATTGAACTCGGCCGCGGTCGGATACGGCAGAGCCTGACAGATTTCCCACGGTTGGGTGCGGAAGCCGGAGGCGCGGGTTCCCCGCACATAGGGAAACGCACCGGGAGTGGTGTCGGCCAGGAGATTTTCCTCCAGTTCCGTGCGGTCCACGATGGGCTGCAGGGCGATCCCCTCCAGAGTTTGGGTGACCAGCTTTTTCTCAAACGGGACTCCGTTCAGCACCGCCTCGGTGAGGCTGCGCCATTCGGTCCTGTCCGGTTTATCGAAATCGGCATGAAGATTCAGTACGGGAGATAAAGGGATGTTCGTCATAAAAAGATCTCCAATCCGGTCAGCGGATTTTCATGCTGCCGGTTTCGATAAAGCGCTGATGAAATTCAAACGCGCGGGAAAGGGTGTGGGGGGTGTGTTGAGAGGCTCCGTTCGCAAGACCGTAATTCACATACTCGGTCAGCATCTCCTGATACTCCGGGTGCACACAGTTTTCGATAATCTTGCGGGCGCGGCGCACCGGCGACAGACCTCTCAAATCCGCCAGCCCCCGTTCCGTCACCATCACCTGCACCGAATGCTCATTGTGATCGCAGTGACTCACCATCGGCACCACCGACGAAATATCGCCGTTTTTGGCAATCGAGGGGCTCATGAAAATTGAAATGTAGGCATTGCGGCAGAAGTCACCGCTTCCCCCGATTCCGTTCATCATCTTGCTCCCCACCACATGGGTGGAGTTCACATGACCGAAAATATCCATCTCCAGGGCGGTGTTCATCGAGATCACCCCCAGCCGACGGATCACTTCCGGGTTATTGGACATTTCCTGCTGACGAATAATGATTTTGTGTTTCAACTCATCAATTCGGCTCTGAAATTTCACCTGTCCCGCCGCCGAAAGGGTCAGCGAACAGGTCGAGGCCACCTCCAGACGGTCCGCCTCGATCAATTCAAACACACTGTCCTGCATCACCTCCGTGTACAGGGAGATCGGTTCAATTTTGGGATGAGTGGAGAAGCCCGACAGCACCGCGTTGGCCACATTGCCCACGCCCGACTGATAGGGCAGATGCTCGGGAAGCCGTCCCATTTTCTGCTCGTGCAACAGAAAATCAATCACATGCGAGGCGATGGCCTGACTGTCCGCATCGGGCTCCCGGAAGCCCGGATTGCTGTCCGGCAGATTTGTGCGCACAATGCCCACGATTTTTTTCGGATCCACCTTCAAATACGGAGTTCCGATCCGGTCCCCCGCGTGATAGATCGGCAGCGGCGGACGGTTGGGAGGCGATTTGGGAACATAGACATCATGAAACCCCATCAGCCCCCTTGGCATGGCGTCATTCAGTTCCACAAATATCCGATCCGCCTCCTTCAGAAAGGTCGCGCTCATTCCTCCGGAGGTGGTCAGATAAATCTTACCGTCATTGGTGACCTCCACCGCCTCCACAATCGCGGTGTCACACTTGGGGATAAAGCCATAGCGGAGATACTGCGCCACATGCGACAGGTGAAAATCCACAAACTCAACTTCCCCGTCATTGATCGCGTTCCGCATATCGCGGTTCGACTGATACGGCATACGGAACTTCACCGCCTTCGCCCGGGCCAGTTCACCGTCCAGTTCATCCCCCACACTGGCACCCGTGTAGAGGGAAATCTTAAACTCCTCACCCTGTTCGTGCAGTTTTCGTGCGCGGTCCGCCAGCGCCTTCGGGATTGCCTTTGGATACCCTGCCGGGGTGAAACCACTGGTGCTCAGCACCTCGCCATGTTGAATTAAAGCCGCAACCTCTTCGGCGCTCATGCTCTTCTGGGAAACGATCTGTGACGGACTCATCAATCCTCATTCCTGTGTTTATTCAAGTTGTGGTTTTTTAGTGTTTTTACCGGATTTTTCAACCGGCAGGAGGCTCATAAACCATAATTCCGCCGTTTGCAAATACAATTCGTACTTTAATTGTACGATTTAATTTATTTAAAAATATAAACCGGGAAATCCAGGCCCTTCCGAGGGGTCGGAACCACCAAAATCCGCTCTTCCGAGCGTCGGAAACGTAAAAAAACAGAGGACCTGGCTTCATGGGAATACGGGGATGCCCCCAAAAAGAAATCTTCCGTGCCAGCCGGGCCCAAAAATGGTATAGCCCCGGAGTTCTCCTATGTCAATCCCCCGAAATCGACCGAAGGACGCATCCCCGAATTGGTGTAATGATGGGGATTAGGATTACGAACCACCACCTGACTTGAATTATTTCAGCGCATCCCGCGGGCTCTGCCCATAGGCTTGATGAAAGACACGATGAAATTGCGCATAGCTCCCGAAACCGGCAGCGTGTACAGATTCAAGAATCGTGGGCTTTCCCCGGCTCATATGTTCCATAAAACGGGACAACATCACAGAGTTCCGGTAGCGATTGAGCGAAATACCCATCTGCGACCGAAAAAGGCGGCTGAGCGTGGAGGTGCTCACCCCGCAGCGCTGAGAAAGTTCCACAAGCCGCGGGGGCGGATCGGACAATCGGATGGTCTCAAGCGCTTTGCGCACAGCGGGGTGAAGCGGCGGCATAGGTGGCTCCCTTTTTTCCGCTTTGGTCAGCCGCCAGGCGCAGAGGAGGAGATGAAGCAGCCCGGCGTTGAGTCCCGCAGGATCCCGGTGTTCAAAATGAAACCCGGGAGTCAGTCCAAATCCGGCCTCCCGGTTGAGAAGGTCCGGATCCAACCCGTCTGCGCAAAGCTCGGCCATCATCTGCCTCAGCATGTGAAAATTTCCCGATACCGGTCGGTGAAACAATACACCATCATGAGGGGGACGTTCGGCCCTCAACGCTTCATACAAAGGGGAGCCGGCCCCTTTCCGGATCATTTCGGGGCGGAAAACCGCAACGTAGTAGGCGGCATCGGCACTCCGGTCCACCAACTGATGTACCTGGCCGGGAAAAAGCCAGAGAAGAGACCCGGAGGGGAAATGATAACCGCACTCCTCCACCACATACCGAATCTCCCCGCCCACCACCAGATTCAACTCCAGCTCCACGTGCCGATGTGGCTGCAACATTGGCGGATTTCGAACCGATTCGGCCAGGAACAAAAAGCCCTGATAGGGTTTCCGTAAATGAAGATCTTCTAACATATGACAAATTATGAGATGTTTCTGATCAATTGCGAGAAGTAATTTATCCAAGCTTCTGATAGGATACAGAATATAATTCACAGCCTATACAACATAAAAAACGGAATTTTTAAAATAAACCCGCCATCAGGAGACTCTATGCATACCGATCTGACCCTCCTCACTGAAGCCGTCAAAATCGGCAAACGCAAAGATGCCAAAGCCGTTACGGAACAAGCCCTGGCAGAGAACGCATCGCCACAGACTATTCTGGATGCCCTGAAAACGGGAATGGATGATGTGGGCCGTCGTTTCAAGGCCAACGAAATTTTTGTACCGGAAGTCCTGGTGGCCGCCCGGGCCATGAAAACCTCCATGGAACTCCTGGAACCCGTCCTCGCCGCCTCGGGAATTAAAGCGCAGTTTCGGGTGGTGATCGGAACGGTCGAGGGCGACCTTCACGACATCGGTAAAAACCTGGTGGCGATGATGCTCAAGGGTTCCGGCTTTGAAGTCATTGATCTGGGCACCAACGTTTCCGCCGCCGCCTTCGCGGAGGCGGTCAAAACCCACAAGGCTCAGCTCGTCGGTCTCTCCGCCCTGCTCACCACCACCATGCCGGCAATGCGCAGCACGGTGGAAACCCTGAAGGCAGCCGGCCTGGACGTGAAAGTCATGGTGGGCGGAGCGCCCATCACTCAGGATTTTGCCAACAACATCGGAGCGGACGGATTTTCATCAGACGCGGCCAGCGCCGTCGATTTAGCCCGATCTCTAGTGGAGGTGGCAGCATGATGACTTCCAAACAGCGCGTGCGCGCCGCCGTCAAACACCAACAGCCTGACCAGATCCCCATGGATTTCGGAGGCTGCTTCATCACAGGAATCCACTGCAGCGTGGTGGAACAACTCCGCGATACCTACGGACTGGAAAAACGTCCGGTCAAAGTCTGTGAACCCTATCAAATGCTGGGTCTGGTGGAGGATGATCTCAAGGACGCGATGGGCATCGATATCGAGAGCATCTTTCCCAACCGCACCATCTTCGGCTTCGTGAATGAAAACTGGAAAAAATACCGTACCTGGTGGGGTCAAACCGTCCTGGTGTCCGAACATTTCCAGGTGGAGGAGAAGGCGGACGGCACGTATATTTACCCGAAAGGGGATCGCAGTGCCCCACCCAGCGGCCACATGCCGAAAACCAGTTACTTTTTCGACACCATCGTTCGTCAGCCGGACTACGACGAGGACAATCTCAAGCTGGAGGAAAACCTCGAAGAATTCGGTCCTATGAACGAGGAGGAAGCAACCTACTGGGAAGAGGAGGCCGCGCGTGTGCGTGGGGGCGATCGCGCGGTCATCACCCACCTCAACGGGACCTGTCTGGGCGATATCGCACTTGTACCCGCGCCCTTCCTCACCAATCCCAAAGGCGTTCGCGGGGTGGAGGACTGGTACATGCTCCTGGCCTCGGATCCGGAATTCGTATTCAGGCTCTTCGAACGTCAGACGGAAATCGCGCTGGAGAATATGGCCGAACTCAACACCATTGCCGGAGATGTGCTCGACGTGGTGGTGGTCTGCGGCACCGACTTCGGCACTCAGGAATCGACGTTCTGCTCGGTGGACACCTTTCACGAACTCTGGCTGCCCCATTACCGCCGCATCAACGATTGGATCCACACCAACACCGCCTGGAAAACCTTCAAACACTCCTGCGGTGCCATCGACACCCTGAT
>JBBDRC010000073.1:0-8997 GCA_040905625.1 Kiritimatiellia bacterium | reverse complement strand
TCACGTTTTCCTTGAATCCGCGCAGGTTGTCCCGCTTGGTCAGCGCCGCCGCTTCTGTCAGCACCCGGGTGGTGTCCTGGAAGGATGCCGCCGAGATAAAGCTTTCAGTCTCAAGCGCCGCTTTGGTGATCCCCAACAGCACCGGATGGGCTTCCGCGGGACGGCGTCCCTCACTGACGGCCTTCTCGTTGAGTTCTTCAAAGGCCAAACGGTCAATCTGGTCGCCGGGCAACAGATCGGTGTCACCGGAATCGGTGATCTTCACTTTGCGGAGCATCTGACGCACAATCACTTCGATGTGCTTGTCATTGATTTCCACGCCCTGCACCCGGTATACGGACTGCACCTGGTTCACCAGATATTCCTGCAGCGCGCGGGGTCCGCACACTTCCAGCAATTCCTGCGGAACCACGGGGCCTTCCGTGAGCTGCTGGCCTTTCTTGACATGGTCGCCGCGGAACACCACCACGTGTTTGCCCATGGGGATCAAGTGCTCTTCGGATTCACCGGTTTCCTGATCGTGAATCATCAGACGGCGCTTGCCGCGGGTCGATCCCTCAAAGTCCACCACCCCGTCGATTTTCGCGATTTCCGCGGCATCCTTGGGTTTACGGGCTTCGAACAGTTCGGCCACCCGGGGCAGACCCCCGGTAATATCGTTGGTACGCGCGGCTTTACGCGGCGTTTTGGCCACGATCATCCCGGCGGTCACATCCACACCTTCCTCCACGGTCACCTGCGCCCCGGAGGGAATCGCATACGCATTCAGGGTCGATTCATTGTCTTTGGGATCCACCACGATGATCTGCGGGTGCAGATCCTCTTTGTGCTCCAGCACCACGGTGTTTTCCAGACCGGTCTGGGCATCCACCTCTTTGCGGATGGTCACCCCCTCGATGAAGTCGTGGAACTTGATCCGTCCGGTGTGCTCCGAAATAATCGGCACGTTATGGGGATCCCATTTCATGAAGGCCTGGCCTTTTTTCACTTTCTGACCGTCCTCCAGGAAGATTTGACTTCCCACCATGGTGGTGTGGCGTTCCAGTTCCCGGCCTTCCTTGTCGTAAATGCCAATGGAACCGTTCTTGTTCAGAACCGTCCAGCCGGCTTCGCCGTCCTCCATGGTCACCGGCACCGCGCGCACATCGGCATAGCGGATGGTTCCGCTGCTGCGGGCGGAAACCTCGGGGTTCTTGAACACCCCGCTGGCCACCCCGCCCACGTGAAAGGTGCGCATGGTCAACTGGGTTCCGGGCTCGCCGATTGACTGCGCGGCGATAATACCGACCGATTCCCCGAGCATTCCTTTGGCTCCGGTGGCGGGATTGATGCCGTAGCATTTGATACATACGCCGCGCTTGCTTTCGCAGGTCAGCGCACTGCGGATTTTCATAATCTGAATACCCGCGTGATCGATACGGTCCCCCACCTTCTCATCAATCAGTTGACCTTCCGCCACGATGATTTTTCCGGAGGAGGGATCCAACACGTTCTGCTGGGCCGTGCGGCCGATGCAGCGGGATCCCACGGTGACCAATTCCTCGTCCCCTTCCATAATGGATTTAACTTCGATCCCGTTGACGGTGCCGCAGTCCTCCTCCACCACAATCAGGTCATGGGAAACGTCCACCAGCTTCCGGGTCAGATAACCGGAGTCCGCCGTCTTCAGCGCGGTATCCGCCAGCCCCTTGCGGGCGCCGTGGGTACTGATGAAGTATTCCAGCACCGTGAGTCCTTCACGGAAGTTGGAGAGAATCGGGCGTTCGATAATTTCACCGGAGGGCTTGGCCATCAAACCGCGCATACCCGCCAACTGGCGAATCTGCTGTTTGGAACCGCGGGCGCCGGAGTCCACCATCACAAAAATGGGGTTGATCTGGTCCGAATGGTTGTTGTACTCCATGGCCCGGAACATCACGTTGGTGATTTCCTCGGTGGCGTGCGTCCAGATATCCACAATCCGGTTGTAGCGCTCGCCGTCGGTGATCACCCCTTTGCGGTATTGCGACTCCACATCGGAGAGTTGCTTGTTGGCGGCATCGAGCAGCACATGCTTCTCTTCCGGAATGTTCATGTCGATAATCCCGATGGAAATACCGGACATAGTGGCCTGATCGAATCCCAGCACCTTCAAGCGGTCCAGCATTTTCACGGTTTCCGTGTGTCCCGCGATCTGGTAGCAACGCCAAATCAGATCACCCAGGGTTTTCTTGGTGACCACTTTGTTCACAAATCCCAGCTCTTTGGGCCAGATCTCGTTGAAGAACACCCGTCCGACGGTGGTGACAATGGTCGATTTCTCCGAGTCACCGAAAATGGTGTCGGACTGGTAATCGGGGTTCTTGAAGCGGATTTTGGTGTGAATGTGCAGCACCCCCTCGTCATGGGCGGTGTGCACTTCATGCGCATCCGCCAGAATGGGGTAATGCACGTTTTTCTGCTCGTTGCCCGTGCGCTCCTCAATACGGTCGTGCTGGGAGGCGGTGGTGACGTAATACGCCCCCAGACAGATATCCTGCGACGGGGTCATGATCGGCCGGCCGCTGGAGGGCGAGAAGATGTTGTTGCTTGCCAGCATCAGCAGGCGGGTTTCCATCTGCGCCTCCACCGACAGCGGCACATGCACCGCCATCTGGTCGCCGTCGAAGTCGGCATTGTACGCGGTACACACCAACGGATGCAACCGAATCGCGGATCCTTCAATCAGGGTGGGTTCAAACGCCTGCATGGACAAACGGTGCAGGGTCGGCGCACGGTTCAACATCACCGAATGCCCCTTGGTCACTTCCTCCAGAATATCCCATACTTCATCCGCTTCCCGCTCAATCAGTTTTTTGGCGGACCGGACCGTGTGCACGATTCCAAGTTCCTTGAGGCGGCGGATAATAAAGGGTTCAAACAGCACCAGGGCCATCTTTTTGGGAATACCGCACTGATGCAGTTTCAAATCAGGTCCCACCACAATCACGGATCGGCCGGAGTAATCCACCCGTTTTCCAAGCAGATTCTGACGGAAACGCCCCTGTTTCCCTTTCAGCATGTCGCTCAGGGATTTCAGGGGGCGGTTTCCGGGGCCGGTCACGGCCCGGCCGTGACGGCCATTGTCCAGCATGGCGTCCACCGCTTCCTGCAGCATCCGCTTTTCATTCCGGATAATCACATCGGGGGTTTTCAGTTGCAGCAGACTCTTCAGGCGGTTGTTCCGGTTGATGACCCGGCGATACAAATCATTTAAATCGGAAGTGGCGAAACGCCCCCCTTCCAACGGCACCAACGGACGCAAATCCGGGGGAATGACCGGCAACGCTTCCAGGATCATCCACTCCGGACGCGTGTTCGAGTCCAGAAACGCCTGCATGGTTTTCAGACGCTTGGTCAGCTTTTTGAGAATCTGCTTGGAACCGGTGTTTTCGATCCCTTCCTGAATGTTTTCAATTTCCTGAGCAATATCGATTTTCTGAATGAGATCGCGCACCCCTTCCGCGCCCATTTTCGCCACGAACGCGCCTTCACCGTATTTGTCCTCGGCTTCGCGCATTTCATGTTCGCTGAGCAATTGCTTTTCCTCCAGCGGGGTATCGCCGGGATCGACCACAATGTAATCCTCATAATACAGCACCCGCTCCAGGGCGCGCGCGGTCATATCCAACACCATGCCCAAGCGGGTGGGTGTACATTTGAAAAACCAGATGTGGGAAACCGGCACCGCCAGTTCAATCAGGCCCATGCGGTCGCGCCGGACCCGGGACAAGGTGACCTCCACCCCGCAACGGTCACAGATCACATCCTTGTGTTTGATGCGTTTGTATTTTCCGCAGGCGCATTCCCAATCCTTTGTGGGACCGAAAATCCGTTCACAAAACAAACCGCCCTTTTCCGGCTTGAAGGTGCGGTAGTTAATGGTTTCAGGATTTTTGACTTCCTGATACTCCCCATTGCGGTAAGCCCAGGATCGAATGGTCTCAGGAGACGCGATGGAGATTGTTGCGTAATCGATCCCTTCATCCGGTTTCAGATTGGGGATGAAGTCATGTTCTAAATTTTCAACCATAGTTGGTTCTCCGTTTGCAAAGATATAGTGGGTAAAGTGGTTCTCCGGGAGTAAGATTCCCCCGGAGAGAGGGGGGCTTCAGGTTCAGGCTTCCAATTCGTGTTCCACGCGAATATCCAGACCCAGTGACATCATTTCCTTCATCAGGACGTTGAAGGATTCCGGGATACCGGATTCAAGTGAATTCGTGCCCTTGACGATCGCCTCGTAAATGTGTGTGCGGCCGACCAGGTCATCGCTTTTCACGGTCAAAACCTCCTGCAGGGAGTAGGCGGCACCATAAGCTTCCAGCGCCCACACCTCCATTTCCCCGAAGCGCTGACCGCCGTACTGTGCTTTACCGCCAAGCGGCTGCTGGGTGACCAGCGAGTAGGGTCCCACCGCGCGGGCATGGATCTTTTCGCTGACCAGGTGATGGAGTTTGAGCATGTAGATCATCCCCACCACCACTTTCTGGTCGAATTTATCCCCGGTCCGTCCGTCAAACAAGTCCGTTTTGCCCGTATTGGGCAATCCGGCCTCGTCCATGAGCTTCCAGATTTCCTCTTCCTTAATCCCGTCGAACACCGGTGTGGCCGCGTGCATTCCCAGTTTGTGACAGGCCCATCCCAAATGGGTTTCCAATACCTGTCCCACGTTCATACGACTGGGCACCCCAAGGGGATTCAACACGATATCCACCGGAGTTCCGTCCGGCAGAAACGGCATGTCTTCCTGGGGCACGATTTTGGCAATCACCCCTTTATTACCATGTCGACCGGCCATTTTATCCCCCACCTGCAGCTTTTTCTTGCTGGTGACGTATACTTTGACCTTTTTGACCACTCCCGAATCCACTTCATCCCCGCTTTCCAGGCGGTCCATGTTGCGGTCATACTCCTCTTCCAGCTCCGCAAACTTGCTGTTGAACTCGGAGATGATGCCTTCGATCTTGATCTGAATCGGACTGGGGTCGATCTCGATGTGTTTGTGCGCCGCCGCCAACTTGCGCAGCAGCGTCTTGGTGATCTTGCGGTTGGCCGGAATGATGATCTCGTCGGTTTTGGAGTTGATCACGTCCAAGGGAATTTTTTCACCCAGGAGAATGTTGCTCAACGCCTCGGTCAGGGATTCGGTGATTTCCGCAGACTTGTTTTTGTGGTCTTCGTGAATCGCCTTGGCCTGACGCCGCTTTTCGCTGGGAGTCAGTTTGCTTTTCTTGTTGGTGTTGCGGGATGCGATTTTCACATCCATCACAATGCCGCCCGCTCCGGAGGGCATGGTCAGGGAGGTGTCGCGCACATCCGCCGCCTTCTCACCGAAAATCGCGCGCAACAGACGCTCCTCCGGCGCCAGTTCGGTTTCACTCTTGGGAGTGATTTTACCCACCAGAATATCGCCGGCTTTCACTTCCGCGCCCACCCGGATGATTCCGTCGTGGTCCAGATTCTTCAACGCGTCTTCCCCCACATTGGGGATATCGCGGGTGATTTCTTCCGGACCCAGTTTGGTGTCGCGGGCATCACACTCGAATTCTTCAATGTGCAGGGATGTGTAGACATCGTCCTTGACCATGCGCTCGTTCAGGAGAATCGCGTCCTCGAAGTTGTATCCGCACCAGGGCATAAAGGCCACCAGCACGTTGCGTCCAATCGCCAGATCGCCCTGGTCCGTGGCCGCGCCGTCGGCGATGACCTCGCCGGTTTTCACTTTCTGACCCACCTCAACAATCGGTTTCTGGTTGGAGCAGGTGCCCGCGTTGGTGCGCATGAATTTACGCAGTTCATAGCGTTCAAACTGATCTGCGGGGGTTTTGCGCCCCGGGGCTTTTCCGTCGCGGCTCACAATGATTTCATCCGCGGTCACCCGGGCAACGGTACCGGCCTTCCCGGCCATTTCCACCACCCCGGAGTCACGGGCCACCCGCGATTCCACTCCGGTGCCCACATAGGGACGCTCGGTGATCAGCAGCGGTACCGCCTGACGCATCATGTTCGCGCCCATCAAGGCCCGGTTCGCGTCGTCATGCTCCAAAAAGGGAATCAGGGAGGCCGCAACCGACACCATCTGCAGAGGCGACACATCCATGTGGGTCACTTCAGCGGCCGGAACCAGCTCAAACTCGCCCGCACGCCGCACCGACACCGTCTCGTTTACAAACGAACCGTCCTCATTCAACGGGGCGTTGGCCTGGGCAATCACGAAGCGTTCTTCGTCGTCCGCGTTCAGGAAATGAGCCTCTTTGCTCACTTTTCCGTTTTTCACCGGACGATACGGACTTTCGATAAAGCCGAACTCGTTCACTCTCGCATAAGTGGACAGGGAGTTAATCAACCCGATGTTCGGGCCTTCCGGCGTTTCAATCGGACAAATGCGGCCATAGTGGGAGGTGTGAACGTCACGCACTTCAAAACCGGCGCGCTCACGGCTCAACCCGCCCGGACCCAGTGCCGACAAGCGGCGTTTGTGGGTCAGTTCGGACAAGGGGTTGGTCTGGTCCATGAACTGGGACAACTGAGAGCGGCCGAAGAAGTCTTTGACCACGGCCGACAGGGCTTTGGGGTTGATCAGACGCTGCGGGGTCAGTTTTTCAACCGTGGCATCGATCATGGTCATCCGTTCCCGGGCCAAACGCTCGGTACGGGCCAGTCCCACCCGGACCTGACCTTCCATCAATTCACCCACGGTCCGCACCCGGCGACTGCCGAGGTGGTCGATGTCGTCAATGAACCCCTCGCCCATTTTCAGGCCGACCAGGTATTTCACCGCTTCCACGAAATCCTCTTTCTCGAGAACCCGGGAATCGGGATTGGCGGTCAAATTCAGTTTCTGACGGATCTTGTAGCGTCCCACCCGACCCAGGTCGTAACGTCGTGGGTCCCCGTAAATACGCTTGAGCATCTGCTGCGCGTTCGCCACGGAGGGCGGATCGCCCGGACGCAGCTTGGCGTAGATATCCTTTAACGCCTCTTCCATGTCCCGGCTCGGATCTTTTTCAACCGATTTCAGGAAAATGCCTTCATCCTTGCTGATGTCAATCACCGACACCGAACTGAATCCGGCGGCGGAGATCTGGGAAACCAGATCCAGGGTCATCGGTTCATAGCGGCGGGCGATGATGTTTCCGGAATCCGCGTCCAGAATATCCTCCTTCAGCACCAGATTCACCAGATGGGCTTCGGTCACCTTTTTGGCGATGTTGATTTTTTTGAAACTGTAGAAAATGCCCAGCAGTTCCTCGTCGGTTCCATAGCCCATGGCCCGGAAGAGAGTGGGTGCCAGCACTTTGCGCCGACGGCGCTTGCGGTCCAGATACACGTAAATCAGGTCATTGGTGTCAAATTGAACTTCAATCCAGGATCCACGGTCCGGAATCACCCGGAACGAATAGAGGATACTGCCGTTGGCGTGGGTGGACTGCTCAAAGCAGATACCCGGGGACCGGTGCAACTGACTGACGATCACGCGCTCGGCACCATTGATGATGAAACTGCCGTGGCGGGCCATCAGCGGGATGTCACCCATGAAAATATCCTCTTCACGCACTTCATCGCCGTCTTTCAGGCGGAAGGTCACATAGAGAGGCGCGGCGAAGGTTTCCCCTTCCTTGATGCATTCGACCTCATCCATTTTGGGAGGTTGAATTTCGTATTTAACGAAATCCAGGGTGCATTGCCCGTCGTAACTCTCGATGGGGAAAATTTCTTTAAATACGGCCTGGAACCCGAACGGTTCCCGCTTGGCGGGCTCAATATCGGCCTGCAGGAAATCGACAAACGATTTCCGTTGAATATCAATTAAATTGGGGGGAGTGCTTACTTCTTCAATACGACCGTAATTTGTGCGTTCAACCATGTGCTGCGACCTCTGCGGAATAGGAATTCGGGGGAAAAAGGATGGCCGAATATCCCTTTTGGGATACACGGGCATAGAAAGGGGTCATCACTCCATACAATGGGGTGATGCCCTTTTCAAGAGAAATCAAGGTTTTTTTTACTTGACTGTTACGGAGGCGCCCGCTGCTTCCAGCTTGGCTTTGATGCCGTCCGCTTCTTCTTTGGTTGCGCCCGCTTTGACCACAACGTCGGCTGTTTCGGCCATTTCTTTGGCTTCTTTCAGTCCGGCGCCGGTAATGGTGCGCAGTTCTTTAATCACGGCGATCTTCTGACCGCCGGGGCTGTTCAGAACCACATCGAACTCGGTCTGTTCTTCAGCGGCGGCGGCTTCTCCACCGGCTGCCGGAGCGGCGGCCGCGGCTGCCGGAGCGGCAGCGGACACACCCAGACGTTTTTCCAGGGCTTTGACGAGTTTGGACAGTTCGAGCACGGAAATGGTTTCGATCCAATCCACGAACTCGGCCATTTTACCTTCGAGCTGAGGTGCTTCTTCAATTTTTGTTTCTTCAGACATGATAGATTCTCCTTAAGGATACTAGTTGGTTGAAATTACGGTTTAGGGTTTCGGGTCGTGTTTCAGGCGTCGGCTTTTTTGGCTTCAACCGCTTTTAACACATACAAGAGTGAGGACAGTTTCTGGTGCAGAACACCCACTGTCTGGGACATGGGAGCCAACAGGGTTCCCAGTAACTTGGCCCGCATTTCGTCTTTCGACGGCAGGTTGGCCAAATCTTTCAAATCATCTTCGGACAGGAAGGCCCCTTCCAGGGCGCCCATCTTCAGAGTCGGAACATTTTTGGCTTTGATGAAGTCGCGCAGCACCCGGGCCACATCGCTCACGTCGCCCGATCCGGTGACCATGGCGGAACGTCCGGACATTCCGTCCTTCAATTCCGATCCGCCGATGTCTTCGGCCAGGTGCTTGAACAGCCGGTTTTTCACCACGTGGAATTCAGCATCGACTTCTTTCAGTTTTCCCCGCAGTTGCTGGGCGGTTTCCACGTTCATGGACCCAAAATCGGTCATGATCACAAACACGGATTCCTCCACGCGGTCGCGGATTTCATTTAA
>JBBDRC010000072.1:0-1503 GCA_040905625.1 Kiritimatiellia bacterium | reverse complement strand
TGCCGGGAGATATCGTGCTGCTGGAAGGGGGCGACACGGTGCCGGCGGATATGCGTTTGCTCAAAGGGGATCAGTTGCGGGTCAATGAAGCCGCTCTGACCGGCGAATCAGTCCCGGTCAGCAAGCAGACCGATCCCGTGGAGGCGGATACGCCTCTGGCGGACCGCGGCTGTATGTTGTACAAGGGGACCACCCTGGCTGAAGGAAGCGCGGAGGGCGTGGTCACCTCCACCGGCATGGAGACCGAGCTGGGGCATATTTCGGAACTGGTGGAGGAAACGGAGGAACAGTCCGTTCCCCTGCAGCGGCAAATGAATCGTCTGGGCGGCCGGATGGCCTGGATCACTCTGGGCATCGCTCTGCTGATTGGTGTCGCCGGTTTCAGCGCCGGTCATCCGCTTCCGCTCATGGTCGAAACCGCTATTGCGCTGGGGGTGGCCGCCATCCCGGAGGGACTTCCCATTGTCGCGACCATTGCCCTGGCCAGAGGGATGTGGCTGATGGCCCGGCGGAATGCATTGATCAACAAACTGTCCGCAGTGGAAACCCTGGGATCGACGCAGGTTATTTTCACCGACAAAACCGGGACCCTGACCGAAAACCGGATGAAAGCGGGGGACGGGGTGAACGACACTCCGGCGTTGAAAAAAGCGGACATCGGTATCGCCATGGGTCGCCGGGGATCGGACGCCGCCAAGCAGGTGGCGGATATGGTCTTGAAGGATGACGCCTTCTCCAGCATCGTGGCCGCGGTGTCGCAGGGACGGGTGATCTTCGGCAATATCCGCAGGTCGGTGATGTTTATGTTCTGCACCAATCTGGCTGAAGTCATGGCGGTGGCATTGACATCGGTTACAGGGATACCCCTTCCCCTGCTCCCGTTGCAGATTCTGTATCTGAATATGTTGACGGATGTGTTCCCCGCCCTGGCCCTGGGGGTCGGGAAAGGGAGCGACCGGGTCATGCATCAAAAACCCCGTGGACGCGGCGAATCCATCCTGGGGAAACGCCAGTGGGGCACGATTGCGCTATGGAGCACGGTGTTTTCCCTGTGTGTGCTCACGGCGCTCGGATACGGTCTCCGGGGACTCGGGCTGGACACTCCGGCGGCGGTCACTCTCAGTTTTCTCACTCTCGCCTTCAGCAAACTCTGGTTTGTATTCAACCTCCGCGATCCGGGAAGCGGCGTATTCCAAAACGACATCGTGAAAAATCCCTGGATCTGGGGGTCACTCCTGCTGTGCGGAACCCTGTTGCTGGCGGCGGTCTATCTTCCAGGTCTCTCCGACATCCTCGACACCCGCCCCCCCGGCCCCGCCGGCTGGCTGACGATTCTGACATTAAGTCTGGTCCCCCTGCTCATCGGCCAATTGCGGTTGCTGTGGAAAAAAAACTTTTCCTTCCTGGCTGATTGACTGATCATTGCGTCGCGCGTCGCGTAGTGACGACTGGAGTTTGGTTTTTTCTAGTGCATTGATCTTGCGGATCTGCAGAACATTGATT
>JBBDRC010000071.1:0-9175 GCA_040905625.1 Kiritimatiellia bacterium | reverse complement strand
TGGTCCTGGTCGGTGTCAGTTTCATCGGCATTATTCTGGTGACCTTTCTGTTCACTCAGATTGTGCCCGGGGGGCCGGTGGAGCAGTATATCGCCTCACTTAAAGCTGCCGGAGGTGAAGGGGGAGCTTCAGGTCTGGCGAGTGAGGCGATGTCACAGGAGCAGATCGAAAGTATTCGCCGCATTTACAATCTGGACAAGCCTCTCCATGTGCGTTTTAAGATTTGGCTGGTGGACGACCGCTTCGGCATGCAGGCCGAGTCCTACCGCTTCACCAACAAAACCACCTGGGAAATGATTTCGGAGAAATTTCCGGTGTCGCTCAGTTTTGGCATTCCCAGTCTGATTCTCACCTACCTGATCTGCATTCCGCTGGGGATCGCCAAGGCGCTGCGCAACGGAAAAACCTTTGACCTGGTGAGCAGCCTGATTGTGTTTGTGCTGTATGCCCTGCCCGCATTCGCCTTCGGCATGGTGTTGCGCATGTTGTTCAGCGGCACCATGGAGTGGGGGATGGACTGGTTTCCGCTGGGCGGATTCCGCTCCCCGGACTGGGAAACCCTGGGAACCTGGGCGAAGATCAAGGATCAACTGTGGCACATGTTTCTGCCGGTGACCTGTTATGTGATCGGAAACTTCGCAGTGATGACCCTGCTAATGAAAAATTCGCTGCTGGAGCAGATCAGTCAGGACTATGTGCGCACGGTTCTGGCAAAGGGGGCCACCCTGCGGCACGCGGTGTGGCGGCACGCGGTGCGCAATGCGTTGATTCCGATCGCCACCGGGATCGGCAGTATTCTCACCATCATGTTCGCGGGATCGGTGTTGATCGAAAAGGTGTTCAATATTCCGGGGATTGGTCTGCTGAGTCTTGATGCGGTACTCACACGTGATTACCCGCTGTTTTTGGGCATCGTCTGTCTTCAATCAATTCTGGGACTGCTGGGAAGAGTGTTGGCCGACTTCTGTTATCTGCTGATTGATCCGCGCATGGACTTCGGGGGAGGAAACTGATGGCCTGGCTGAATCCAGCCACCCGGGAACGGCTGAAGCGCTTCCGCCGCATGCGCAGGGCCTGGTTCTCGCTGTGGATTCTGATGATTCTGTTTGTGTTGAGTCTGTTCAGTGAACTCATCGCCCACGGCACGCCCTGGCTGCTGCGGTACGAGGGACGGTTCTATTTTCCCAGGGTTCAAAACGTGGCCCAGGATCTGTTTTTTGCCAACGGGGTCCGGAGTGAACCCGATTTCCATCGTCTGGAGGATTCGGAGCTTTTTGCGGATGGAACGGGGAATTGGATGCTGTGGGCACCCATTCGCATCAGCCCTGAGAATACGATTTCCCCCGACCGGATACAGTTGAAGGACGAACTGAGAGTGAGCCGAATCCGTTCGCAGCGGGTGTCGGATCTTAGGGTGAACGCGGCCAATGCGATTCGGGCGGGTCGGGGATCGGAGTGGTTTTTGGGAGAGGTGCCGGAATTTCCCTCCCCCATTCAGGAGGCTCTGGCGACCCGTTTCCGGAACGAGCCCTCGGAAAGCGTGGAGGTGAAAGATGCCTCTGGACGCTTTACCTGGTCACTCTCCGGGTATACCCCCCGTGCATCCGCGCCCCGCTCGGTGCGTATTTTCCTGCGCGAGATCACGTCGGATAATGAGCGTCCGGCCCCCTTTGTGATCGTCGGAGAATCGGAGGATCGGCCGGAGTGGTGGGCGACCCTGCCGGATCCTGTCCGTAAACGGGCCGAGGCGGCTCTGATTGAAGCACAGACGGTTCCGGTGGATGCGATCCCCTACACGGACGGGGAGGGAAATGCGTTGGAGATACGCATCGACAAGGAGACCGTCCAATTTCCCTTCCGTCCGGTCAAAAACCACCCCTTCGGCCTGGATCAGAGCGGGAGGGATGTGCTGGTGCTGATTTTATACGCCACCCGGATCAGTCTGCTGTTCGGATTTATTCTGGTGTTCTGCAGCATGTTGCTGGGCACCTTGCTGGGGGGGCTGCAGGGTTACTTCGGCGGACGGGTGGATTTGATTTCACAGCGTCTGATCGAAATTTACTCCGCCATCCCGTTTTTGTACGCCATGATTTATATGGGGTCCGTTTTCGGGCGCAGCTTTGGCCTGCTGCTGTTCGTGTATGCCGTATTTAACTGGATCGGCATCTCGTATTACATGCGGGCGGAATTTTTGAAGTTGCGCAGGCAACCCTTCACCGAGGCGGCCCACTCGCTGGGTCTGCCCACCTCGCGGATTATGTGGAAGCATATCCTTCCCAACGCGCTGGTGCCGCTGATCACCTTTTTTCCATTCAGTCTGGTGGGGGCGATCGGCAGTTTGAGCGCACTGGATTACATCGGATTCGGTTTGCCGGTGGGCACCCCGAGCTGGGGGGATTTGCTGAATCAGGCTCAGACCTACCGCTACGCCTGGTGGCTGATTGTGTATCCGGCCCTGACCCTGTTCCTGGTGATTTTACTGGGCGTGTTTATCGGAGAGGGACTGCGGACCGCCTTTGACCCCAAACGGGAGACCCATTGGGAAGCCTGATGAAAGAACGCACTGAACAAAACCAGCCTGTGCTGCGGGTGCGGAATTTATCCGTGGCCTTCCAGACCGAAGACCGCCGGGTGCAGGCGGTGGAGAATCTGTCCTTCGACGTGATGCCGGGAGAGGTGCTGGGGCTGGTGGGCGAATCCGGCAGCGGGAAAACCGTGACCGGGATGTCGATTCTGCGGCTGAACCCCTCGCCGCCCGCTCAGTATACCGGGGGAGAAATTTGGTTTGAAGGACAGGACCTGCTCAAGCTGCCCACCGAACAACTGCGGGAGATCCGGGGCTCCAAAATCAGCGCGATTTTTCAGGAACCCATGACCGCGCTGTCCCCCCTGCAAACGGTGGGAGAGCAGTTGCGGGAACTGTTGAATCTGCATCGGCCGTTGATGACCGAAAGAGAGAAAACCGCATTGGTGGTGGAGTGGCTGGCGAAAGTGGGGATTCCCGAACCTGAAAAGCGGCAACATCAATATCCCTTCCAGTACAGCGGCGGCATGCGGCAGCGGGTGACCATCGCCATGGCCCTGATGCTGGAGCCGCGGCTGGTGATCGCGGACGAGCCCACCACCGCACTGGATGTGACCCTGCAGGCGCAGGTGTTCGATTTGATGATGGAGATGAAGGCGGACAAGACCTCGTTACTGTTTATCACCCACGACATGGGCGTGGTGTGGGAACTGTGCGACCGGGTGCTGGTGATGAAGGAGGCCCGGCAAGTGGAAACGGGGGAAACCAATGCCCTGTTTGCCCGTCCGCAACAGGACTATACCCGGGCGCTGTTGCAAGCGGTTCCGCGCCTGGACGATGCGCCCTCGCGGGAAATGCCTGATTTTGAAGAAGAGTTGATCCGCACTGAAAATCTGCAAACCTGGTTTCCAATCAAAAAGGGAATGTTTGCACGCACGGTGGGACATGTGAAAGCGGTGGACGGCCTGGATATGGTCATTCACGCCGGGGAGACCGTGGGGATCGTGGGTGAATCCGGCAGCGGAAAATCCACGCTGGGCCGCACCCTGATCGGACTGGAGCGGGCCACCGGCGGCGAATTCTGGATTGAGGGACAGCCCCTGCGCGGGGTGAGGGGAGGTCGGTGGCGGATGATCCGTCGGCAAATTGCCATGATCTTTCAGGATCCGTACTCCAGTCTCAACGGCAGAATGAAAATTCTCGATCTGATCACCGAGGCACCGATTGTGCACGGTCTGCTGGCGAAGCCCGATCCCGACTTCGCGGCCCGCTGGCTGGAGGAGGTCGGACTGGAGGCGGATATGATGCACCGCTATCCGCATGAATTCAGCGGAGGGCAGCGTCAGCGCATCTGCATTGCCCGGGTATTGGCGCTGGAGCCCAAGCTGATCATTTGCGACGAGGCGGTCAGCGCCCTGGACGTCACCATCCAGGCACAGATCCTGGATCTGTTTCTGGAACTGCGGGAACGGCATCAACTCGCCTACCTGTTCATCTCCCACGACCTCAGCGTGGTGAAGCGCATTTGCGATCAGGTGCTGGTGATGCAAAACGGAAAAGCCGTGGAGCGCGGCACTCCCTCGCGGGTGATCGAGCAACCCGAACACCCCTACACCCAAAAACTCCTGCAGGCCGTCCCGTCCCCCGGCGACCCCACACGCCAGCGACGGCGGGATTGAAAGCGATAATAAACGCGATTCAACTTTGAATATTATTTGAAAAGACACCCATTCAGTTATACCTGAATTCGTCAGATAGATCATTCGTTCGTCCGGCACTTTTTCCGGAAAATCCGGTTGGATTTCTTATAAGGTATCTGTAATTAGACAGTTACAGCAGGGGTTTTCTTTGTGCTCAAGTATATGATCAGCTGATTTTACACCCTTTGGTGGTGGACCATCCTCATCTGGCGCTCGCCAAGCGGATTCGAGAGATGAACAGGCACATCGAGAACATCATGAGGGACCGTACTCTCTGGAGAACCGTCGAGGCCATGCGCATCGCCCCGAAGTCCGGAGGCAGGGGCCTGAACGATGAGGGCCGGAAGGGGAGTATCCGTTCATGCACAGTACCGGAAGCCCCTCCGGAGAGCCGCGTTTATTTCGATTCGTTTTGGTTCGATTTTCTTAACTCATTTTACTACCTATGGATTGGGGTTGCGTGCGGCAGCCCGGGGTGGCAGGACAACTTTGCGATTCTTATATAGGGGAGTGCCGAAAGGCCTCGCCAGTGCAAATTTGCCCGCCCGGAGCCAGGCTTGTGTAGAGGCATTCAGTACTAGTACTCAGTAAAGCATAAAACTTCGCATAGGACCGTGAGATTCCGAGTGGATTTGTGCCCCAAAAAAGAAAAGGCGATGCATCGTATCGTTGTTTCTTTTTGAGGTGCAAAGCTGCCGGAAGATCATGGCCCGAAGGGTTGGATAAATTGAGAATATCCCATTAAAACATGATAAAATATGAACGACATGACCAGAACTTTGGCCTCTTTTGGCGCTGGAAATGAGATGAGGGTCATGCACAACCTTCCAGGTTGCACAAGTCCCTCCTCCCATCCCCAGCATCCAAAATAGACCAATCCTATGCGAAGATTTATGCTTTACTGAGTACTAGTGACAGCAGGGCTGTAACTGCTGCCGCGCGCCCCTTTTCACACATTTGCCCCCTCCAAGAAAAGTCTCTTTCCTCAAAGCTTGCCACGCGGAACGCGTGGTTCGACCCCGTCGTTGGCAGGGCTTGTGTGAGACCTCATGACTATTGACCAGTGACTATTGACTACTGACCCACTCTCAACACCAACGCGGTTTTGAGCTTGGAGCGGCCGTAGGCCGACATGACATCGAAATCCGACCGGGCGATGGGGATGTGCTGGCAGTCCATGGGACTGTTGTCCTCTTCGGGGTCGGGATCATGCACATAAATGCAATGGGCATCGATGGCGGTCACCAATACCCAATGCGGAGCTTTTTGGCCTGTAAAGCGATAACTGCTGGTGAGCAATAAGACGGCACATCCATTTTTGAGAAACCGCTCCAGATCCGCCAACTTGAGATCCTGTGGGTGCAGATAAATGCCCGCGGCTTTGATTTTTTTCCTGAATTGTTGGTGCACGACTTCGAGAATCCGTTTTTTCTCGGGTGAGCGGACTCCTTCCGTAAACAAGGGCCCCCTTTGTTTGAGCCAGACTTCCACCTGAAATCCGCGTCGGGAGGCGGCGAGGGCGAGTCCCAGCGGATGGCAGCCTCCGTGACCGGAGGTCATAAAAATACTGGTGGCCTCCCGCCAAATATCCAGTTCCTCCTCCTGGTGGAGAGCGCGGGTGGAATCAAGGGCGCCCATCGCCATGAGCAGAGCGGCCGGTCCGCAGGTGAAATCGGTGGTTTGACGATACCAGGGGGAGGGGCGGTGCACGGCGTGTTCCCCGGGGTGCCGGATTCGCTTTTGCATGCGTTGGAGATCATGACGGTGATCCTCCGCATGGGTGATAACTTTGAAGGCCCGGTAGCCCAGAGAGGTGAAAAGGGCATTGGCGGAACGATTTCCGCTTTCCACCTCCAGGCGCATGGCCAGGCGGCCTTCTTCGGCGGCTTCGGTTTCCAATCTCGACAACAGCGCTTTGCCCAGGCCCTGTCGGCGGGCGCGGGGATGCACGGCCAGTGAATAGAGCCGGGAAAGTTGTGTGCCCTGTTGATAGACCACCAGTCCGTATGCGAGGATCCCGTCCTGTTGTTCTGAATCATCCGCGACGAGCAATTGGGCGTGTGGCGAGTGCAGCCAACGCAGAAAACTCCGGGAACTGAAACGATCAGTGGTAAAACTGAGTTTTTCAATTTCCAGGAGGCGGGGGAGGTCTTGATCCGTACCCTTGCGTAAAGAGGCGTTTTGCATGGAGAAGAGGTAGAGGGTTGCGGCGGATTGTCAATGGGGGAAGCGGTGGAGAGATTTGAAATCGAACTTTGAACAGTGAACGTCCAACGTTGAACGTCGAAAAGCGCCGCTGACCCGGCACACAAAAGTCTTGGAATTGTCGTTGATTCTGGTTGAGGTGGAGTTGGGGAGGCATATAAATTTGATTTAACCACTGATGGACACTGATGAACACTGATACACTGGCTCCGGTTTTAGTTTTTTTAACAATGATGCTTGCGGGAAACCCGGTTTCCGCTCAGTCGGCGGATCCGTTCCGCCCGACGGTGAATCGTCGGGAGTCGGAGTGGATTCAGGAGGCCCAACAGAAGGGGGCCGACGATTTGGAGCAGGCCATTGCGGGGTTGAAAGAACGTGACCTTTCCACCGCAAGCGCGGCAGTGGATTTTACGTTGGGCAATCTCTATTTTCAGTCGGAAAATCATGAACAGGCGGCGGCGGCCTATGAGAAGGCGCTGGAAAAATTTCCGGCTTTTCGAAACGCCAAAATCAATTTGGGCCGTATTTATCTGATTCTGGAACGGGAGGCCGAGGCGATCCGGCTGTATCAGGAACTGGTGCGGGACGGAGTGGCGGATGCGGAAACCTATTTGCTGCTGGGACATGCGCTGATGATGGAATCGTTTCCGGTGTCCGCCGAGAACGCCTATCGTCAGGCCCTGTTGCTGGATCAGAATCTGCGGGAGGCGAAGAGGGGGTTATTGAGTACTTTGATGAGTCAGGAGCGACACCGGGAGGGGCTCTCGCTGGCGAAAGAACTGTTGATTCTGGAGCCCGGTCAACGGGAATACTGGGCGGCCCGGGCGAATGCTCAATTGGCGCTGGGAGAAACGGCGGAGGCCGCCTCCGGCCTCGAACAGGCCCGGCGGCTGGGGAGCGTGGACGCGGATATGCTGGCCACGCTGGGAGAATTGTATCTGCAACAGCAGGCACCCGCCGAGGCCGCCGCCCGGTTTGAAGAGGCGTTTGAGATGGGGGAGGATCGGCTGCAGCGCAGAGAGCGGGCGATCACCGGATTTCTGCAGACAGGGGCCGCGGAGGAGGCGGAACGGTTGCTGGAAGGATTTAAAACCCGGTTGGATCGCTTGTCTCCCGCTGAAAAACCGGAGTGGGAGCTGTCCTATTTGCGGCTGCGGAGCCGCGTGGATCTTGAGAAAGGGGACCTGGAGGAGGCGCTGCGGAAAGGACAACGGATTCTGGAAACGGATCCACTGGACGGCGGGACGCTGCTGATGCTGGCGGGGATTTATGAGGAACAGGGAGACCTCGAACAGGCTGTCAGCTATTGTGAGCGGGCGGCGCGGATACAAGGTTTCGAGGCGGACGCGTTCATCCGGCAGGCACTCATCGAAGCGGGACGTCAACGGGTGGAAAGGGCTGTACAACTTCTGGAACGGGCACAGACGTATCAGGAAAACGCCGCAGTGGCGAGGTATCTCCGCCAACTGCGGCGGATGGAATAGGTCCGCTGCGCGAACGTCATTCGCGGCGGAGCCGCTGTCATGGGGCCGCTGCGCGGCGGCATGGGCCGTTGCGAGGAAGGTCATTCGCGGCGGAGCCGCTGTCATGGGGTCGCTTCGCTCCCGTCAGGCCACCCGCTTCGCGGGCTGTTATTTGTCACTTATCATGACCACGGCGAAGCCGCATGACGCGACGAAGTCGCCCATGACACCGCGCAGCGGCCCATGACGCCGCGCAGCGGCCCGTGACGCCGCGCAGCGGCCCGTGACGCCGCGCAGCGGCCCATGACTTCTTCACAATTTGACCCGAACCATGGCGCCGAGGGTGATGGTATCGCTGTCGATATCACTGCTGCTCAGGTCGCCCCAGTCGGTAAAGATGTAATTGGCATTGATATCGAGGGTAATGGGCCCGATACCAATGATGTTGAACCCGGCCCGGAACATGAAGAACGGGTCTTCGGCGAAATCACCGTCACTGTAGAGGATACCGACACCGACACCGGCGTAAATCCAGTCACCGAGGATGGCGAGGATCTGTGGACTGTAGAATTCCGCGGTTCCGCCGCCGAATTCCTTGGGAAACACCTCCACTTCGGGCTGGATGGACACCAGGCCGCCACTGTAGCGATACGCCGCCAGATACGAGACTCCGCTGTCGTCGAAGTCGGAACCCAGGTCATCGACCACGCGCCAATAATGCGCGCCCAGGCCGAGGGAGTGGGTGCTGTCGGCCGGCAGGACCTTGGAAAAACAAACCGCTCCGATGAATAAAAAAGGTAAAAAACGATTAAACATGATAGATACTCCATAGGTTACAGGTGACAAAGAAGCCTGATTGTGGGGGTATTTGCGCGAAAAAGCAACTCATAAACGCTTTAGACGATTTTTTTGAAAAGAAGGGTTGACCCTGAGAAAAAACTGTCTATGTTCCGCGACTTCCGCAAGACAGTGACTTCACGGTTTTGCCACGTTCTTTTCACGCTTTTTACGAAAGGTGAAAATAAATACAAAACACGGTTGACGAATCAAATCAGCCGTGTATACCTCCGCCCCGCTTCACGGGAAGCCGCTGAAACAGAAAATTTTTCCGATCCACGGGCCGGAAAAAATAAAGTGAAAAAACTTTAAAATATCTGTTGACTAAACAGCGGAAGATCGTGTATAACGGCGGACCCGATTTACGGAGCACTTCAAGCGAAAGCGCGAAACGCTCCACTGTTCTTTCACATGTTAGCAAGTACTATTATTTCGATTCAGAAATG
>JBBDRC010000070.1:0-9257 GCA_040905625.1 Kiritimatiellia bacterium | reverse complement strand
TGCTCGGCCTGCCCGCCGTAGCTCGAAGAGCGAAGGAGGGTTCAGTTCGCCCTGAATTTGGTGTTTTCGGGGAGAGTCATAGTGGTTAATTCCGGCGCAGTTCTCTGATTTCCGGGCAGCGCAGGAGGAGGGTGACGAGGCCATATACGCCTCCCGCCGCCACGATGGCAAGGGGAACTCTTAGAATGAGTTCCAACGATCCCGTCCAATACAAAGCACCCCGGGCCGCGAGGATCATGGGCACGCAGGCAAGCCCGCACCGTGCCCAGGAGAGCAGGACCGGTCCCCAATGAAGTTGCGCGTATCGTTTTTGGCAGATCCCGGCCAGCAGGATGACCTGCAACAGACTCGAAAGCACGGTTCCCAGGGCGAGTCCCGCGTGTTTCCACCCATCCGGCAGCACCAGAATAAACAGCAGATTCAACAACAAATTCGCCAGCACGGTCCACAGCCCGATCCGAACCGGCGTTCGGGTGTCCCCGTGTGCATAATAGAGAGGAATGAAAATTTTGGCGGTGCTGAACACGATCAACCCGGGGGCATAAAAAGTCAGTGCCCGGGAGGTGTAGAGGGTGGAAAGAGCGTCAAAAGCTCCGCGTTGAAAACTGACTTCCACGATGGGGGCTGCCAGCACCGCCAGCCCCGCGGAGGCCGGAATCATGACATACATCAGCACCCGCAGGCTGCGGTCCAGCATGAATCCCAGTTGTTCCCGGTCTTTCAATTGCACCAGGGTGGAGAATTCCGGCAGCAGAATTGTGCCGAGAGCGGTGGCGAAAATTCCCAGAGGCAGGTAAATCAGCCTCTCGGCATAGGCAAGCGAAACCGGCCCGTACCCCCCCACCCAAAGGGCGAGAAGCCGGTCGCACAGCACGTTGACCTGAAACACCGCCGCTCCCAGGGCCGCGGGGCCCATCAGTGTCAGCACCTTTTTCACCTCGGGTCCAAGGGGATCCACCTTTTCGGGGCCGCGGTAGCCCAGTTTCCATACCGCAGGCAGTTGCAGCGCGAATTGTAAAAATCCGGCAAACAGGATTACCCAGCAAAGGATTTCGATCTTGAGGTCGTCGTCAAGATCGGCGCGGTGATTGACATAGATCAGGGTGCCGATCCAACAGGCGTTGAGCACGCAGGGAATGAAGGCGGGAAAGACATAGCGTCGATGAGAATTCAAAACGCCCATCAACAGGGCCGCCAGACAAATCCAGATCATGTAGGGCAGCAGAATGCGCAGGGAGCCCAGAATGGCGGCAAGGGTGTCGGGAAGGGTTTCCACACGAAGGGCCAGGGTGCAGAGAAGCATGCCCGCGAAAGAGATGCCACCCAGAATCAATATCAGCAAAGACGCGGTGTTGCGGGTGAGTTGCCAGGCCGACAATTGACCTTTCTCCTCCCGCACCCGCACGTAGCTTGGGATAAAAGCGGCGGAGAGGGCTCCTTCTCCGAACAGGCGGCGAAACAGATTGGGGATGGTGAATGCCACCACGAAGGCGGAGGCGACTTTATCGGTGCCAAAGGTCCAGGCCATGAGGATTTCACGCAGAAATCCCAGGACTCTGGAACTGATCGTCCCCAGACTGACGACACCCGCGCTGCGAAAGAGTCTAAGCGTCGTCTTCATCGTGCGGGCGGTATTCCTGATCCATGATCGCCTCCCATTCACATTCCCACAATTTGGCGTATTTGATCGCCACGCCGTACGCGACGATAACGGCGATGATAAATCCTCTCAAGCCATCCAGAAACCCGCATTTGATCATGTAGCCTTTGATAAACCGGGCAACCGGGCGGGTGAGCAGATCCCACAGGCGGAACCGGCGTCCCGCCTGATACATTTCAGTGGCGCTGATGCCGGAGAAACGGTTGACCACGTTCAGGTGATGGGTCAGATCGTTGTAGGTGTAGTGCCACAATTTCCCGGTGAGGGTTTTGACGGGGCCTTCCACAATCACCATGTCGTGGGGTTCCTGTCCCCCGCTGTAGCCTTTGTCCCGCCGGAAAAGGCGTAATTTGATGTCCGGGTTCCACTCGCCGTGCCGTATCCATTTCCCCAGATAAAACACCTGCCGGGGAAATTCAAACCCCATGTATTTCCCGGTGCCGGTCCGGAAATGATAAAGAATCTGATCGCGCAGGGTGGGGGAGATCTCCTCGTCGGCATCCAGAAACAAAACCCAGTCGAAATTGGCGAGTTCCCGCAGGCGGTTACGCTGGGTGATATATCCTTTCCATTCCTCCTGATACACTTTGTCCGTGTATTCCTTGCAAATCCCGATAGTGCCGTCCTGGCTGAAACTGTCCAGAATGATAATTTCTTCACAGAAGGAGAGGCTTTCCAGGCAGCGGCGCATATTGTGTTCTTCATTGAAGGTCATCACACATGCGGATATTTTGGGACGGGTCATGATGGCCTCTTACCGACCCAAATCCCGATTGGCAAGAACCGCTTTCACCCCCTCCGCCGCCGATACCGCTTCCAGCGCCCGCCGTGCCCCGTCGCTGGTGCGGGCAATCGAGCGGTTGCGGACATCCGCATGTTGCAGCACCACCGCTTTGTTCGATAGAGGTCCGGTTTTATCGGGGTCGGTACTGCCGAATACGGCAACCAGGGGTGTGCCCACCGCCGCAGCCAGATGCATGCCGCCGCTGTCGTTGGCCAGCACCTGATCCAGAGACTTCAACAGGGCGGTGAAGAGAGGGAGGGATGTTTTGCCGGCCAGGGAACAACCGTGCGCCCCCAGATCCCGATTGAGTTTATGGCAGAGATCCACATCGTCCCGGGTTCCCAGCCAGCAGACACCACCGCCCGTGCGGTCAATCCAGGCTCTGGCCACCTCCAGGAAACGATCGCCCGGCCACTGTTTCGAGGGGCCGCGGGCGGCTCCCGGGATGCATCCAAGCCGGGGAGAGGGGAGAGTTCGCAACAGGGACTCCGCCTGTTGGATCTCCGCTTCCGCAGGTTCCAATTCGGGAGGCGGCAATTGATCCGGAAGGTTTCCGGGAAGCAGGAGTCGGGCGGTTTCCCATTGCTGATGGCGGGAGTCGAGGTCGGCCAAAGACACCGGGTCGTGCAGCAGAAATTTTCGGCCAAACTGGGTGGTGGTGCCCCGCCGGTGGGGAATGCCGGCCAGGGCGGGAATCAGCGCGGATCGAAACGAATGCGGGATCAACACGGCGTGGGTGCAGTCCAACGATTTCACCCGCCGGGAAGAGGCGATCAACCGCGGGGTGTCCGCGGGGAGGGGAATCACATCGGACAATGCGCGATGCATTCGCCACATCGGCGCCTGACCGGGTCTGGCCGCCAGCAGGAGGGCCGCCTCCGGGTGCAGACGTTTCCGCATTTCCTGCAGAGCGGGCATGGCCATAATTCCATCGCCCAACCAGTTCGGAGCGACCACCAGCAGGCGGGCACCGGGATTATTCAAGACAGATGCGTCGTATCCAGTCGTCATATTCCTCTTTTCCCGTAAACATTTCAATTTCCACCCGCAAAAACAGCATCGGAAGTTCCTTACGCTCCAGATGGGGGATGCGAACCGCGTCTTTTTCCGTGGTGATGATGGCATCGACGTTCAGTTCCAGCCCTTTTTGCACCAGATCCAGAATTTCCTGCATGCTGTATCGGTGATGATCCGCGAAGATCACATGTTCGACCACCGTGGCGGCGTGATTCACCAGTTCGCGTTCAAATCCCTCCGGAACGGCGATTCCCGACAGGGCCAGAACGCGTTTTCCCTTCAGCCAGCTCAAGTCCTTCCTGGTGTCTTCAAACAGAACCTGCAGATAACGTGGACAGTGTCTGCATTCGGAAATTTCCGCGGTGGGGTTCAATTCCCGCAGGTGAGTGCGCAGTTCCAGGGCTCCGTCTCCATTGCTTTTCGTGATAAAAATAAACCCGGCCCGTTTAATATTCCGAATCGGTTCCCGCAGCAGCCCCCGGGGGAGGGTGCGCCCGTTGTCGAAGGGATTGGTCCGGTCCACCAGCACGATGTCCAGGCGGTGTTTGAGGGCCAGATGTTGAAAGCCGTCATCCAGAATCAGGGTGTCGCAGCGAAGTTTGCGAATGGCGTATTGACCCGACATTACCCGGTTTTTCCCCACAATCACCGCGACTCCCGGGAGGTTTTTCGCCAGCATATACGGCTCATCCCCGCTGTACACCGGCTCCACCTTCAGTGAGGTTCCGTCCGAGACCACCAGCGAATTCTCCACGTCGACTTTAAAAGAAAGGAGGTCTCTGCACCGTTTTTTGAAACCCCGTTTGCGTTTTTTCTTTTTGTAGCCCCGGCTGAGAATGGCCACCCGGCGGCCGTTATCCGCAAGGGAGCGGGCCAGCAACTCCACCACCGGCGTTTTACCGGTTCCGCCCACGGTCAGGTTGCCCACGCTGACCACCTGACACCCGAGGGTGTGATGTTTTAAAAATCCTTTCCGATAGCCCCACAGCCGAACCTGCACGATCAGGGTGAACAAGCGGGACATCCCGCCAAGGGTCAACCGGAGCAGAGCGGCTTTGGCACCGTATTGGCTGCCATCCACCACCCCCAACAGATAGGTTTCCATTCGTTCCTGAAATCGTCGTGCCATGAACCACCCCTTATCCCAGACGAGGGGGGATTAAAAGCCGGGACCTCCTACATTTTTTCCAGCCAATAGGCCGCCTGCACCACCCCGCCCACCGCGAACAGAATCAGATAACTGATTTTGTCGCGAATGGCGAACAGCACGGGGTCGTCTCCCATGCCGCCCCGCAAGGTCAGCAGCCAGAAGCGTCCGATCCAATAGAGCATCAGCGGACACAGCAGCCAGAGGAGGGGCGGGGAGGCGTACACCTCGATGACGGATCCGTCCCGCACATACAGCGCAAGCACCATCACCGAAAGCATGCCCGAGCAGATTCCGATCTGGGTGATGCACAGATGATCTCCGGGCTGATAGCCCCGAATCCGGGCGGTGGATGATGGATCCGTATCCACGGCCATCTTTAATTCCTGAACACGCTTTGCGAAGGCGATCGACAAAAAGAAAAACAAACTGAAGCTCAGCAGCCAATCGGTGACTTCGATTCCGCAGGCCACGCCGCCCGCATAAATCCGCAGGACGAACATCAGGGTCAGAAACACCACATCCAGGATGGGAACATGCTTGAGTTTGAAACTGTAGAGGAGATTCGACACCAGGTAGAGTATCAGAATCAGCGAAAACGCCCGGGGTAAGAGAAGCCCCGCGGCGGCCAGAGCCGTGAGTGCCAAGGCTCCAAACAGCGGCGGCGCCAGTTTCATCGGAAAAGTGCCCGCGGCCAGGGGGCGGGTTTGCTTGGCGGGATGCCGCCGGTCGGCTTCCACATCCAGATAATCGTTGAGCACATACACGCTGGAAGCCATCAGGGAAAAACATGCCACGGCCAGTACCCCGTCCAGCAGGACGGAACCCTCCCAAAAGCGGTGCGCGAGAAGCGCGGGCAGAAACAGCAACACGTTTTTGGCCCATTGGTGTGGACGCAACAGCAGCAGAATCGGCGGCAGTTTCGAAAAATCAGAGGGGAACATTCGGGTCAGGGGTGAAAGTTGGCGGCACAGCGTTGGATCCCCTCGGTGAGGGTGAGATAGGGGACCAGCGCGTTGGCGATGTCGTGAAGGGGAATGCGATGACGCAAAATCAACGAGAGTTCGCTCATGAGATCTCCGGCCTCCGGGCACAGTGCCCGTGCTCCCAGGAGGGTGTCGGTGGCGGGGTCCCGGAAAAGTTTTAAAAACCCCCGGTCCTCATTTGCCGTGCTGAATCGGGGCCACCGATTGACGGGAAGCCCGGCCTCCTCCACGTCAAAGCCCACCGCCCGCGCCTCTTCGGCGCTTAGGCCCACTCCGGCGACTTGTGGATCCGAGAATACGACCCAGGGAACCGAAGCGGGCGTCCACGGGGTGGTCTCTTCTCCATGGACATGCGCCACCACCCGTTCCGCCTCGGCGGAGGCGGTATACACCAGCATATGCCCGCCCAGCAGATCTCCGGCGGCGTACACAGTGGGGCAGGAGGTTTGCAACTGATCGTTCGTGACAACGAACCCGCGGGCATTCGTTGCAATTCCCGGTCGGTCGAGACCCAGCCTTTCGCTGTTTCCCAGTCGCCCGCGGGCCATGAACACGGTTTGGGCGGTGAACTGTTCCCGCTTTCCGTTTACGGTGGCGCGGGCGACCACGCCGTCTCCCCCCGTCTCCAGAGAGGTTAGATCCACGCCGCAATGCAGGTGAACGCCCTCGGCTTTCACATAAGCGCCCAGTTGTTCTCCGAGGTAGGCGGGTTGGGCGGACAGGATATGTCCGCTGCGTTGGAGCGCGGTGACCCGGGTCCCCATCCGGTTCATCATTTGCATCAGTTCCACCGCGATGTAGCCTCCCCCGATCACGATCACGCTTTCGGGTAAACAATCCCGGTCAAAGAGGTTTTCATTGGTCAGCACCCGGTCCGGCGGGAGGTCGGCGGCATCGGCCGGGTCGGTGCGTGAACCGGTGGCCAGCAGAATGGCGTCGCCCTGAATCCGCTGTCCGTTCACCTCAATCGTGTTGGGATCGACTACGGATCCCCAGCCCCTGATCAGAGTCAATCCCGGGAGGTGCGGCAGCGTATTCCCGTAGTTGCGTTCCCGCATGTCGGTGATTTTGGCGCGCAGGTCCCGGAACAACGCGGTCTGATCCTGTTTCATGCCACGGGGTTCCTGTCCCTTGAAAGGCGAGTGGCGCGCGTGATGGACCCGTTCCGCCGCGCGGATGAGATATTTGGAAGGCACACAGCCCACGTGCAGACAGCATCCGCCCAGCGGAAGCCCTTCATGGATCAGCGTGGATCTCCCCCCTCTTTTGTGCATGGCGCCGGCGGCCGCAACTGCGGCGGAACCTCCGCCGATGATCAGTAAATGTTTGGGATGCATTGGATTATTTAAAGAAGGTCCAACTATACATCATTGCCGCCAATACCGCCAGGCCGATCACCTGGGGCCAAATGGTTTCAGGGGGTGTAAGAATTTCTTTCTGGAGCCGGCGGGTACGGGCCATGGAGGTCGCGTTGACGTGTACCCCTCTGGGACGGGTATTCCCGGTTTCCAAGCGGATGGACCGGGTGGCCGCCAATCTGCGGTTCATGATTTTCTGACTTTTTTCCAGAGAGGCGGGGAGAAGGGTGTGCATGACCGTGCTCCGGGTCTCCTCCGGCAGCGGGGACTTGATCAATTTACCGTCACAGACCGATTGAATGTCCGCGATGACCTCGGCCCATTCCGCATATCGATCGTCCGTTTTTTTGGCCATGAGCCGTTCGACCAGACAGCAAAAGCCCCAGGTTAACCGCGGATTGACCTCTTTGGGGTTGGGCAGTTGACCGTGAACCTGTTCAGAGGCCACGTCATCGGGAGTCAGATCCCCGAACGGGATCACCCCGGTGGCCAGATGATACATAGTGGCGCCGAGTGCGTACATATCGGTTCGACAATCCAGGGGATCCTCCACCAGGGCCTGTTCGGGCGGGAAATAATTGGGCGTGCCCAGAGTCATGTCGTCGTCCACCCCCGCGCCGTCTTTTCCCAACACCTGGGCCAGTCCGAGATCCGCGATTTTGGTGCGGCCGTTCCGGTGAAGCAGCAGATTGTCGGGTTTGATATCGCAATGCACCACCTTGTGATCCCGCCAGGCGTATTGAAGGGCCTCCGCCACCTCCTCCGCAATTTTCAGGACCCGCGATTCCGGGAGGGCGCCATCGTGGTCCACCACATCGCCGGCGGTGGGACCGGGCACATACTCCATGACATAATAGAGGAAGTCGTCGAATTCCCCGGCATCAATCACCTGCACCACATTCGGGTGAATCAGGGTGGCGGCGGCCCGGGCCTCGTAGATGAAGCGGGCATATTCCTGATGATCGGTTTCCGGCTGTTTGTGCAGTACTTTAATGGCCACCACCCGGTCCAGTTGTTCCTGTCGGGCCTTCCAAACCTCGGCCATACCGCCTTCGGCGATTTTGTTGACCATACTGTAACCGGGAATTTCAATTTGCGCTGTCATAAACTTTGGTGTAGAGGTTGTGAGAACCTACATAATATATTCCAACATGAGTACAAGCATAACCCCACCCATTTCCGTCACCTCTTCTTGCCGGATTCTTTGTCTGGTCCTGACCGTTTCCGCACTGTCGGTGTCCGCCCAACCCTCGATCTTCAGTCCGGAACCCGGGCATGATTTCGGGGAACGGCGCGGTGGAGAAACGGTTCAGCACGATTTCACCCTGCGGAACCGGGGCAATGCCCAACTGAGCGTTCATAAAATTCAAACCTCCTGCGGCTGCACCACCCTGGCGGCGAAAACCATGGAGATGGAACCCGGAGAGGAAAAAAAACTTACCGTGGAATTCGATTTAACCGGACGCGTCGGGAAACAGGTCCAGCAGGTGGTTCTGCACACCAACGACCCCGAAAACCGGACCTACCGACTGAAAATGCAGGGGGAGGCGGTTCCCGGGATTCGGGTGGAGCCACGTACGTTGAACCTGCAACAGGTGCAGCCGGACGAACCCCACCAGGGATCTGTCACCCTCACCAGCACCACGGGTGAACAGTTTACCATTAAAAAAGCCGGTGCAAACCGGGATCGGCTGGAGATTGAGATCGAGCGGGCGGAAGACGGGCTCAGCAGCGTGGTGAAGGTGACGCCCAAGCCACAGGACGTACAGGGGCACTTTACGGATGTGCTGGAACTGGAGACCTCGAGTGAATCCATGCCATCGGTTCGAATTCTGGTGATGTGGCAGATCAGCACCGGAATTTCCGTCGCTCCGGGCCAGTTGAATCTGGTGACGGGACAAAACGAAAAGGCCATCGACCGCTATCTGATGGTGCGGGGCTATCCGGGTCTGGAAAAGCCGCTGGAGGTGACCCAGGTGGAGTGGCCGGGCCGGGACGTGGACATCACCTGGCAGGACACCCAACGCTTCGGCTGGCGCATCCACTTGAAAGAATTTGTGCCTCAGGCGGACATGCACGGGGAGGAAATCGTGATCCACACCAACGACGAGGGCTTCGAAACCCTCCGGATTCCGGTGCGGGTGGTTAAATAATCTGCCCCCTGGTTGGTTGACTTACGTTGAGCGGAGTCATCTTAGTTAGACCCCGTTCGAAAAGCCATTTGGTCGTGAGATGGATGCGCCATGCAGAGGGAGTGGCGCATTCGGGTGTTCCGTCTTCGCTTCGCTACGCCGTGACATGCCGG
>JBBDRC010000069.1:0-9297 GCA_040905625.1 Kiritimatiellia bacterium | reverse complement strand
GTGCCCATCACGCTGCGGATCACCAGCATATTGGGCAGGCTGAGAGCGGGTCCGGCCAGGAGCAGGGCGAGCGCCGGGCCTTTGTTCATCCCGCTGCCCATCAGGCCCTGGAGGATGGGGACCTCGGTGAGGGTGGCGAAGTACATGAAGGCACCGATGATGGAGGCGAAGAAGTTGGACGAGAAGCTGTTGTCGCCCACCAGGGAGGAGACCCATTCCGAGGGGATCATCCCCTCGTGTCCCGGGCGTCCCAGAAGAAAACCGGCCACCAGAACCCCGATGAGCAGGAGGGGCATGATTTGTTTGGTAAAGTTCCAGGTGTGATCCATCCAGTCCAGTGCTTCTTTGGGTCGATTGCCCACCGACATGGCGATGGTGAGGCCGATGATGGCGGTGACGAAGGGAATCAGTGCGCCGTAGGGAACGCCCTCTTCGACCCCGGGGAGATCCCCCCCCCAGTTGGGAAGAATTCCCCAGCGGGTGACCGCCCACATCACGGCGGTGGCGGTGGCGATCGACAAGGTTTTCCAGAGTTTAAGCCCGAACCACTTGGTGAGCACGAAGGCCAGCATCACCCCGAAACCGGTGGTGATCAGCCATTTGCCGATGTAAATCGCGTGCCAGAGCCCTTCGGGTTCGCTGGATTTGCCCCAGTTGGCGAATACCAGGATGCCGACCAGAGCCAGGAACTGGAGCACGGTTTGGTGGAGAGGGCGCTGGGGCGAGTCGTCGAACTGCTTGATGTCGGCGTTGCGCTCCAACTCAGACTTGCGGAAGATGAAATGCATGGCCATCCCGATAATCACGCTGAAACTCACCGCGCCGATGGCGCGGGCGATGCCCAGAGAGGGACCCAGCACCGCCGAGGTCATGACAATGGCCAACACGTTGATGGCCGGACCGGAGTAGAGAAAAGCCACTGCCGGCCCCAGGCCGGCGCCTTTGCGCCAGATGCCCGCGAAAAGCGGCAGCACGGTACAGGAGCAGACCGCGAGAATGGTGCCGCTGACCGAGGCGACGGTATAGGCGACGGCCTTGTGGGCTTTGGGGCCAAGATAGGTCATCACCGCGTCGCGGGAGATAAAGACCGCGATCCCGCCGGCGATGAAAAACGCGGGCAGCAGACAGAGCAGCACGTGGGCCTGGGCGTATTCACGGGCCAAATAAAGGGCTTCGAAAATGGACTGGTCAAAGCGCGGCCAGCCCAGGGGCAAAACAAAAAATCCCAGAAAAATCAGGATTCCCCAAAGCAGTTTTTTCGATTCCAGAAAAATATCGGCGGTTGTGGTGGTTCGACTCATTACAGGTGCTCCGGGGCGGGGGTGGAGAGGCAATCGATAAATTCAAGCACACAGGCACGGGTCAGACGGTAGAACACCTGCTGACCGCGTTTGGTGTCGGCCACCACCCCTGCCTCCCGCAGCACGCCCAGATGACGTGAGACGGTGGACCAGCCCAGATCGCCGAGTTCGACCAGATCGCAGACGCAGCGTTCGCCGTCCCCCAAGGCGCGCACCATCTCCACCCTGGCGGGATGCCCGAGAGCTTTAAACACGTTCGCGATTCGCGGAGCGGATGGCGGAGAGGGGTCGGTAATAGGTGACATGTGACTATATTTGCATGTTACGCGAAATAAGCAAATATAGAATGCGTTTTTTTTAATAATTACTAGGTGTATTAGGCGGGAGTGCGCGCGGCCAGAAAGGCATCAAGCAGATCGATCAGCAGCGGGCGCAGTTCGCCGCGCGGAACCACCTGATCAATCAAGCCCTTGTCCTTGAGGAATTCGGAACGCTGAAAGCCCTCCGGAAGGTCCTGAAGCGTGGTTTCCTTGATCACCCGGGGTCCGGCGAAGCCGATGAGGGCTTCCGGCTCCGCGATGATGACATCCCCGAGGGTGGCGAAGCTGGCCATGACCCCGGCGGTGGTCGGGTGGGTGAGAATGGGGATGTAGGGAAGACCTTTCTCCGCGTGACGGGACAGGGCACCGCTGGTTTTGGCCATTTGCATCAAACTCAGCATACCTTCGTACATGCGGGCGCCGCCGGAGGCGCAGACCAGAATCACCGGCAACTCCGCCTCGGTGGAATATTCAATCAGGCGGGTGACTTTTTCGCCCACCACGGATCCCATACTGGCGGCCAGAAAGCTGAAATCCATCACTCCGAATCCTATGGGACGTCCTTCCATAGTGGCTTTTCCGATCCCGATGGCATCACTTTGTCCGGTCTTTTCCCGGTTTTGCTTCAATTTGGCTTCGTAAGAGTCGGTTCCGGTGAATTTAAGCGGATCCTGACTGGTCATGCCGGCATCCCATTCCTCAAAGGACTCCGGATCGCAGAACATTTCAATACGTTGCGCCCGGCTCATGGGGAAGTGATGTCCACAGGCGGTACACACCTGCAGATTTTTGATCAGGTCCTCCTGATACAGCATTTCCGCACAGCTTGGGCATTTGTTCCACAAGCCGCCGGGAATGTCCTTTTTACGGGAGCGGTTAAAACCAAAACGACGGGCAAAGAAAGATGACATTCTTACGGTGTACTGATTTCAACTGTATCTGTCAAATCCAGAAAGAGGCTCAGAATTCAGCCCCGCCTAAGATGTTTGAGGGGGATAATGAATTTGTAAACCCGCTTTTTCCGCCAATTCTGTCTGGCGGGAGTCAAAGGTCAAAAACCCATCCGCCTTCAATTCACAGGCACAGGCTACATGCAGTACATCCAACGTCCGTGTGCCCAGTTTCATACTCAGTTCAGAAAGTACCCGAAACCGATCCATTAATGCGGACCTGTCCAGATATGGAAACTGATACATCCCTCGTTTTTTGCGGGATTGAAAGTGGTCAATCTGTGATGCCACCTCTTCCGGGCTGTATTCGCCCCAGAAAACCTTAAGATGGAGCGCATTCATCAATTCCGCTTCCTGCAGTTCCCAAATCGGTAAAGGATCGTCTTGAGAAACAACCTGCTGTTGAACCCAAGAGGAACCCGTCTCAACCATATACAATTTCAACAACGCGCTTGTGTCCAGATAAAGCATCCTACCAGCGTCCCTCACGATCCCGGGATACCGTTTCCTCGGCGGAAAAGCCCCGTCCGGGAAGGGCGGTGGCTAAGTGATCATCCCAGACAACCTGCTTACGCCCCTCAGCCGGAATCAGACACACAGTAGGTTTCCCACGATTCAACACTTGGATAATTTCCCCGTTGGACACCTGTTTTTCAACCGCAGCCCAATGCGCTTTCATTTCTCGTACGGATATTGATTTCATGTGTCCATACTAAAAGAACACGATATAGAACGCAAGATGAAAATATCATGTTTTACATTTTGAAAAACATTCACATTTTATCTCAAATCACCTGTTGCATTAAAATTCTTTCCTGCTCGTGGAGAGACGGCGCCCCCGCCGTCCCGTTACAGGTGGGCGGGGGCGCCCACACTCCATATGTGACCCTTGACTTCATTTGACCAGGATTTAACCGCCAAAGGCAGGCGGACTGCCGCACTACCTTGTCCCGGCGTAGAGTGGAACGAAGAAGGATCAACACCCAACCACCCAACCACTCAACCGCGTGATCTCCGCTCCGCTCCGAAACGCGGGCTTCGCCCACCCAACTACTCAACCACTCAACCACCCCCACTCATCCAGCGGATGCAATTTTGCCTTTTGTTCAGGTGGAATTTCCGATAGACGCATCTCTTATGTCTGCCACACCTCCAATTGCGCTGAAGCTTCCCTCTGTTGATGCGTCCACTCCTGAACGGGAGTGGATTCACAGTGCCAGTGTGACGGGTCCGTACGGGATCACGGCGGCGGTGAAGGATTTTGCCGAGGTGCTGGACTGGCAGGAGCATCGCCGTGAGTTGACGCAAGGGTATTACCGCCTGATTCATCCCCCTCAGGTTCGGATGTTTAAACGTCGGCTGGAGGCGGCCTGTCCGGGATATACCGCAGTGCTGTTTGTGTCGGGTCCGATGGCGGAAAAGGAGTGGAGGGAACTGTGCGCGGTTCGCGGGCTGAAACTGAACACCCAATCGCATTCGGAGTTGCCGGAGTCGGTGGAGGATGCGGAGTGTCACCTGTTGCATTTGACGCAGGATGACTTGACCGCCGGGGTGGCCCTGGTGAAGGATCCGGAACAGGCCGCGGAACTGCACGAGCGGAATCGGCGGAGGGGCGGATCCCTGTCGGCGCGCACGGTGTGTGCACTGTTGGGTGAGGTGGCCGCAGGCGGGGATTCTGAATGTGAAACCGCCTGCGCGACTTCGCTCTGCTACATGGAGAAAGCGGAGCATTGTTTTTTTTATCCCTCCGGCATGGGAGCGGTGACGGCGGTGTTGGATGTGGTTCTGCAACCTGAATGCCCCCGGATGCTGGTTTTGGGGAATGTCTACCGCGATACGCACCTGTTGCTGGAGGAACAGGCATGGGCGGGGCGGGAGGTGCACACCGACTTTCTGGACACGCACGATTTGGACGGGTTGCGACAACGCATCGGGAATCCGCAGGTGGCAGGAGTGCTGGTGGAAACCATCACCAACCCGCTGATCGAAATCCCGGATCTGCCCGGGATCGCCCGGATCTGTACCGAAGCCGGGAAACCTCTGTTGGTGGACAGCACCATGGCGGGACCTCTAAATGCCACGCCCCTGGATCTGCGAGCCACTGTGGTGATTCACAGCACCAGTAAATATCTCAGCGGCGGCAATACCCACGGGGGAGGGATTGTACTGACCAACCATTCAGACTGGGCGGAACAACTGGCAACCCGTCAGGAACAGGAGCAAAATCGGTTGTCCCCCCTGGAATTTCCCGCGCTCTGGGAGGGCATCCAGACCTATCCCGACCGCCTGTTCCGGTTCAACCGCAATGGCGAAACCCTGGCGGAACTGCTGCGGAGTCATCCGGCGGTTGAAACTGTTCATTATGGCAATCAGGGCCGCCCCGAATGGTTGAAGGGGCTGGCGAGCGTGGTGAGCTGCGAATGCCGGGATCCCTCCATCGAAAAGGTGGGCCGCTTCTTCGACTCGCCCCTGCCCGGAGTGTTCAAGGCTCCCTCGCTGGGGAGCAACCAGACCCTGTTCTGCCCCTACGTGCTGTTGGCCTATTACGACAAAAGCGATGCCTACCTGCGCGAGTGCAATCTCTCCAAAACCCTGTTCCGTTTCGCCGCCGGGTGCGAAGAGGATTTCGGGCCGGTGCTGAAAGGGATTTCCGACGCGCTGGACGAACTTCTCAGCTAGCCGAAAAAGAAAAGCAGAAGCACCGATATTCCTTAAGGTCAGGTGAAGTAGGCCGCAATGATCTCCGAATGCGCATGAACAGATCTATCCCAAAGAGATGGTATACCCAATAAATGACTTGTATTTGCAGAATAACTGCACTAATAAGTGATTATTATGTTAATCTCATTCAGTGTTGAAAATTTTCGGTCATTTAAAGAACGGCAATCTTTTGTGATGGAGGCGACATCGGACAAACATTTGAGAGAGTCTCATGTTTGCGAAAATCGACATCCGGCGGTACTTAAAACCGCTGCGGTTTATGGTTCGAATGCATCCGGGAAATCCAATTTGATGCAGGCAATGATCTGGATGCGGAATTTAGTTCAGCAATCCGTAACGGATCGGATTGGAGAGAATCGCATCAATCCAGAGCCGTTTCGCCTACAGACAGATTATGTCAACCGGCCAACGGTTATGGAGGTTGAGTTTTTCCATGGGGTACATCGATACCGCTATGGTTTTGCTCTCACCGCGAAAGAAGTTGTTGAGGAATGGCTCTTTCGGAAAGGTGTCGCGGGGGCGCCCGCAAGGGTTTTTACCCGGCAGGACGGAAAAATTTCACCCAACCGGAATCTAATGGGCTCCATATCGGATGTCGTTAAACGAACAAGACCTGATGTGTTATTTCTAAGGTCTTGCGCAGAATGGAACGAATCTATTTCAGAAGATGTGCAAAAGTGGTTTGAACAATTTCGCCATGTGTCAGGGGTGAGTGACCGAGGGTTCGTCGGCTTCACCGCGAGTAGAATACAGGATGAGACGGAGCGGGAACGAATTCTGCGATTTGTCCAGAAAGCCGATTTTAGTATTTCAGGAATTCGGGCTGAATTGAAAATGTTTACAGAAGATGATTTCCCCAAAGAAATTCCCAAAGAACTTAGACGTCAAGCGTTATCCATGTCAAGCCAGCTACCACCCAGGATATTAACTTTGCATCCGGTGTATGATGCGGAGGGCAAACAAGTGGCGGAAGAGGAATTTGATCTGGCAACGGACGAGTCCGAAGGCACCCGGAAATTTTTGGCTCTGGCTGGACCGGTGCTTCATACTCTGGAACAAGGTGCCATTTTGGTGGTGGATGAGTTTGAGGCGAGATTACACCCCAACCTGACAAAAGCACTTTTGTCATGGTTTCACGGACCCGCGAACACTAAAAACGCTCAATTAATCCTGGCCACGCATGACACAGGTCTCATGGAGCCGGAATTGTTGCGCAGGGACCAGATTTGGTTCTGTGAAAAGGATAACGTGGGATCAACCCGGCTCTATTCATTGGCGGAATTCGATCCGCAGCTTGTCAGGAACAGCACCAAATTTAATCGGCAGTACCTGATGGGGATATTTGGAGCGGTACCGCATGTGGCCCTGGAGGAATTTCTGCCGTGAGTCCCCTATATCGTGAGTCTTCAAGCGGCAAGAGGCGAAAAAATGTCAGGCAACTCCGTAGATATTTGATTGTGGCCGAGGATAGCAAAAGCGGTTTGGACTATTTGCTCTCATTTCCACATAACGAGACGCTGGTCCAAATTGTCTCCGAAGGTGGCGCGGGAAACACATTGGATGTCGTGGATAAAGGGATTGAAATGCGGGACGAGGCTGCGCGAAAAGGAACTCCCTTCGTTCATGTCTACTGTGTTTTTGACAAAGACGATTTTCCAAAGGAACGTTATCACAATGCGGTGGAAAAGGCCAAAATCCGTAATGATGTCACCGCCATTTGGTCAAACGAGTGCTTTGAGCTTTGGTACTTGCTACATTTCGAGTTCCGTCAAACCGGGATTGGCCGAGTTGATTTACGACGGGATGTCGAAAAACATCTGAAGGAAAAATACAATAAAGCGGATAAAGCCATATACGATAAACTGAAAAACAGGCGTAATGTGGCTTTGGCGAATAGTCGTCGGTTGTATTCAATTACCTGTCAGTTTACCCCTCGACCCTGGATGGAGAACCCCTGCACAAATGTACATAAACTTGTTGAGGAGTTGATCAAACTTGCGGATATCGCGGATCTTTCCTGAGGAAGATTGCATTCTCTATATTTCCCGATTCCAGGCCACACAGTCTGCATAGGGGACATCGCCTCCGAACAGATCAAGGGCGGAGCCGATGGTGAGATCGACGCGGCCCCGGCTGAGGCGGTTGACGGTTTCCAGATCGTCCAGGGAGCGGGCGCCGCCGGCGTAGGTGACCGGAAGCGGGCAGTTCCCCCCCAGAAAGGCGATCAGTTTTTCGTCCATGCCGCCCCGCAGACCCTCGACATCGGCGGCGTGAATGAGAAACTCCGAGCAATAGGGGGCCAGGAGATTGAGAGTGTCGGCATTGACGCGGAGATCGGTCGGGGTTTGCCAACGATTGATCGCCACCCGCCAGTTGCCGTCGGCTCCGCGGCAACTCAAATCAATCACCAGCCGGTCGGGTCCCGTCGTTTCGGAGAGGGCGGTGAGGCGTTCCATGTCCAAACAGGCCTGATTGTCGAACAGCCAAGAGGTCACGATCACTTTAGCGGCCCCCGCCTGAATCCATTCGGCTGCATTTTCTTCCGTCACGCCGCCTCCCAGTTGCAGGCCGCCGGGCCAGGCCTGAAGCGCGGACAGCGCGGCTTCGCGGTTGTCGGGGCCGAGCTGGATGACGTGGGCGCCCTCCAGGCCGTCGTGCCGATAGAGATCCGCAAAATAATCGGCTCCGCGATCACTCACATAGTTGATGTCGGGAGCCGTGTCGCCGTTGCGCAGGGTGCCGCCCACAATTTGTTTCACCTGTCCCCGGTGGAGATCGATGCATGGGCGGAAGCGGGTCATCGTGTCCTCAGGTAAGGCCGTTTCCGCGGGTCATCACCACTTTTCCGGTGCGGACCAGTTCGATAATACCGAACTTGTCCATCATGCTGATCATGGCGTCCAGCTTGCCGCTGTCACCCGTGACCATGAGCACCAGACTTTCCGGGGCGAGGTCGAGGGTTTTGCAGCCGAAGTGTTCGGCGATCTGCAGGGCTTCCCCTCGGGCTCCGGCATCGACGGTAACCTTGACCAGTGCCAGTTCTTTGGCCACCACCGCGTCGTCGGTGTGGTCGTAGCAACTGATCACATCAATTAACTTCATGCATTGCGCTTTGATCTGGTCCAGGCCGGCTTCATCGCCGCGGGCACCGATGGTCATGCGGGAATACCCGGCCTGGGCGGAGGGGCTGACCACCAGGGATTCGATGTTGTATGCGCGGCGGGAAAAAACCTGGGCGATGCGGGCCAGGACCCCGGGTTTGTTGTTCACCAGCACGCTCAGGGTGTGCAGGGGATAGTCGGGTTGTTGAATCTGGAGGGTGACCGGGCGGTCAACGGTTTCGATGGTGCCTTTCATAATCATGTCATTCCTTTCAAAGGGTTTGGGGAGGAGGGGGGCGAACTCAGGTGGACCCCACGGGTTTTTCCATGCGGTGTTTGGGTTTCTCGATGATCATGTCCTCGAGCGCGGCTCCGGCGGGGATCATGGGGAAGACGTTGTCCTCCTTGACCACCTCGCAGTTGATCAGGCAGGGCCCGTCATTGTATGCCAGCGCCTTGGTCAACACCTTTTCAATGTCGGCGGGACGCTTGATTTGGAATCCTTTCGCTCCGTAGGACTCCGCCAGTTTGACGAAATCCGGATTGCCCTCCAGATCCACGCCGGAAGTGCGGTTCTCAAAGAACAGTTCCTGCCACTGACGCACCATGCCGAGGAAATGGTTGTTCAGGACCAGAATTTTGATTGGCACCTTCTGCAGCACAGCGGTGGCCAGTTCACAGAGGGTCATCTGGAAGCCGCCGTCGCCGACGACCGCCACCACGATATCATCGGGGCGGCCCATCTGTGCGCCGATGGCGGCGGGGAAGCCGAATCCCATGGTGCCGGCGCCGCCGGAGGAGATCCAGTTCCACGGATTTTTGTTTTTGCAGAACTGCGCCGCCCACATCTGGTGCTGGCCCACATCCGTGACCACCACCGCGTTGCTTTCGGTGAGGCGGTCGA